>NZ_JAALFV010000013.1:63423-112030 GCF_011800405.1 Pantoea sp. EKM21T | reverse complement strand
GGGGTTCGGCGGAGCTTACCGGCAAAGCCGGTTAGCGCAGTAGGACTGACGACCCGGCAAAGCCGGGGAGCCGAAGGGGGCCATGACTCCGTGCCGTTTTCAGTTCAGTGCTGTAATCTCCCTGGCTCATACCGCTACCGCCCTGAACATCAGCTTGTTTGGTACCATCCAGCGTTCCAGCGCCTGCGTCATCGCGGTCGATTCCTCTGACAGGAACCCGGCCTCAGCCCCGAGTCTCCATAACGGCTGGCCTGCCATTTCCCAGCGATCCAGAGATTTCAGTGAAGGGAATCTCTCACTCCACCGATAAAACATGATCTCCAGCTCGGTATGATGCAGTTGCGAGTCAGACCAGCGTGATATCCAGCTGCTGACACTGGCTGGCGTGTGGAATGCCAGGTCAATCTCAGCCTGCCCTTTTACCGCCTGATGAATCCGCGTTTTCTCCTCTCTCTCCCGGCGATACTGGCGGGAATACTTCTCATCGCGCAGCTCCGTTTTTCGCCGCTGCCGCTCGGTGCCCTGAAAACGCCATCCCGGAAACAGATCGTGAACATCATAACTGCTCAGCGGATGCGGACAGTCCTCACCGGCACTGGCAATCATCCGGTCAATCGCTGCCAGCCATGACTGCCTGTTACCCCTGAATTCGTCCTCAAGCATCGAGGGACGGAAAAAGCGGATTTCTTTCAGGGTTACCCGCCTGCTGCCCCTGAGAAGGCGGAAAAAAGCGTGTGCATACGGATAGTCTGCACAGTACACGTTACGTTCATGCCTGTTTTCAACGAACGCAATGGCCTGCATCGCTGCACGGCGTGCAGGTGAAAGCGGAACCAGTGAACGACTGAGCGGGATCATGCGAACTCTCCTTCTGCCAGATATTCCGCCATGCCGGCTGCGCAGTGTTCCAGCAGGGATGCCTGTGCCGCTGCGGCGATCAGGTCGCTGATGCGCTGCGGGTCGAACGGCGTCAGCCTGAGCACCTCGCGCACGCAGTTACCGTCAGCTGACACCAGTACAATCAGCCACTCCCCGGACACGTCTCCCGGACTGCATACGCAGAGACTGAACGCCTCTCCGGGCGGCGTGTAGCGCAGCTGAACCGGAAAGAATCCGCCAAATTCGGCACGGTATTCCCCGTTGACATTCCAGCCCGCTGGCACGCGCAGCAGCTGCGCGACAGCGCTGGTCAGAATATGGCGATCGTTCTCGCCTCTTTCGCGCCACTCCTCAAATTCGCAGGGGTGCATTCCGGTCAGCACGGTCAGATTCAGAGCATTGTTATTTTTCATGTTTGTCTCCATGCCGCCCCGAAGGGCGGCGCTCCTTATCAGGCCGCGTGAGCGGGATCGTTGTTGTCAGTGTCGCTGTCAGCCTCAGCAGATCCGGCCCCGCCGGTCGTTTCTGGCTCCGGCCCTTTCATCCAGGCTGGCACCCAGCGCGTATCCCGCATTTTTCCCTCAGCCAGTTCAGCAGCATCCCCCTTCTTCATTTTCGCCGCGTCAGCAGCCGCGCCTGTAAACCCGGCCTCAGTCAGTGCATCGATAATCTGTGTATGCTTCAGGTCAGCGAAGAAGTTCGCCTTTGTGGGTTGCCACCAGTCACGCATGTGGAAGCCAATGGCGTTTTCCAGTGAGTCCAGGCGGCTGTCAGAGGTGCGCTGATATTCACGCGTCTGTACCCCGTCAACTGAGCAGGCGACACAGAACGCCATCAGCGACATAAGCGTTTCACCGCTCAGATCGAAGAAGGTGGTGAAGTCTTTATTCCATCCCTGCGGCAGCAGGGCTTCCAGACGGGTCTTTTCCTGCATCAGGGCAGTAAAGCCCGGGCCTTTGTCACCGGACGGGGCATTCTGCGTCAGGCTGTAGTGCGGCACGGTCACGCGGATGCCAAACGGGTTGCCATAATGTGAGCCGGAGGTGAAGACATCAGTGCAAAGCTGCCAGACCAGCAGGGCAACCGCCTTTTTCTGCTGCTGCATCAGCGCAGCCTGCACGGCAAGAGTGCGCTCAGAGGACATTTTTGTGAGAAGCGGCAGACTGATACCCTCAGCCGCATCCGGCTTTTTAGCCACGTTGATTGGGCTGATATGAGGTACGGCAGACTCTGCGCCCTGCTCTGTTTCGCTGCTTTCTTCGCCCTGCAGATCGGCAATACGCACAACGCCGCGCTGCACACAGAGTTCACCGTATTTATCGAACCCGACCACCACGCCCGACATGGCGCGAATTTCCGGGGTCCAGGCACGAACCAGTGCTGCTTTTTCGATGATTTCAATTGCATCGCTGGCGGCGCTGTAGCCATCGTCGTCGGCGCTTTGTGCGCACTCGTCGGCTACCTTGTACAAATCATCGATGCGGCTTTCTTCATCACCGATGTACACAGGCTCCGGCTCGTCAGTCAGCTGATACATCAGCGCATCCCTGTGCGGATAAAGTGAACTCAGCTGGCCCATACTCCATTTCCAGCCTTCACTTTTCTGAATGTCCAGCGCCATTGCGGTCAGCTTCTGCACGGTCAGGGTTTCCAGCAGTACTGAGTCAGCCGTTCCCTCACCTTCCTGCTGACTGAACAGGTCTTCGCGCACGACACCGCCTGCTGCCTCATACGTCTCACGACCCACGAAAAGAAAGCGCTTATCCGTGATCGAGATTTCTTTATCGGTAATGAGTTTTCTTAACATGGTGACCGGCAGGTTAGGCCAGGAGGTTTTCACCTCTTCATAGACACGCACCTGACGGGCCTGATCGTCTTCGAGGCAAAGCGTCTGGCACTGCTCAACCGTCAGCTGATCGTCTGCCAGCAATTTAAGCAGTGACGGCGCAAGGTTTGCGAGTTTCAGCATGCGCTGAACGTGACGAGTGCTGTAGCCCAGCTCTGCACCAATCTGCTCGGGGGCTTTGCCCTGATAAGCCAGGGCACCGAAGCTGGCAATCTGCTCTGCCGCATGCATATCGCTGCGCTGCGCATTCTCGATGTAGGAAACCAGCGCGGCCATTTCCGGGGAAACGCGCTTGAACGGCACCGGGTAATCGGGGGTCAGAAACTGCTGTGAGAGCAGAAGATTCAGGGCGGTAAGGCGTTTGCCGCCTGCGGCCACCGCCAGTTCGCCGTCCGGCAGTTCGTGGGCGACCAGATTCTGCAACAGGCCGACCGACTTAATGGTTGCCGCCATGCTTTCAATGCTTTCCGTTGAATACGGGATGGTGCGGGCATTAAGCAGCGACATCACGAACACTGACAGGGGCGCGTATTCAACCGGCGTGGCTTCAAGCGCCGCTTTTACCGCTGCCTGTTCGGCGTCGGTCACTTTTTTAGCGCTGGTTTTTTTAGGGGCTTTTGCTTTAACATTGGCTACTGACATCGTTGATACCTCGTTAGATTAATGACTGTCTCGCCCTGCAGAGTTGCTGCTCCGCAGGGCACCTTTTCACTGCTTACTGCGCTTTGCGAATACCGTAATCACCGATATAACGGTTCAGCCAGTAACCCGCGTTTGATTCAAAATTCCATGCCCGCCAGACCAAATCGCCGTCCTTGCGCACGACAAGGCGAAAATGCGTACCCTGATCGTCTTCGATAGCAACATTGATGTACTGCGCGGCGACTGCCGTCGCCTGCTCACGCGTATAGGTGTCATCCGGTAAGCGCACAATTGCTGGCTGTTCCACTGAAATCTCCTGATTGTGTTTGCCCTTAAAACCATCACCCGTTGAGTTGCCGGGGCCGCGGTCTTGACGTTTTGCGGGGAACTGCTGTTTTCTCCCCAGGTTGTAACCTTCACCCGTTTGAGAGCCGTTCGCCGCAAAGGGCGTAACGAGCACGGGCCGGCGCAGATGTCCGGGCGCGAGCGGAAAAATTTTTGGCCACATAAAAAATTTTCCGGCGAGAGGCTTCAGCCGTCCCTGGACAGCCAGGCGGTTTGTGCTTGTCTCAGCCCCGGCGAAAGGACTCAGGCGGGCGAAACAACCCATGAGGAAAGCAGGAACCCGCCGCAACGGTGTGACGCGCGGGCGCGATACAGCGTTGCCCCTTACATCCCGCCGTGTGTGGTGGCGGGATGCAGGGAGCGCCGTTTACGGCGAGACTGAGCGGCGCAGCCGGAACGGCTGCTGCGAGCGGAAGGTGTTGCGTCAGGATGGAAACCCACTGCCCCGGAACGGGGCCGGGCAGAGACGGCCTGCCGGCTCTGTGCGAAGCATGACAGCCGACAGGACGCCCGGTGAGACAAAAAACTGTCTGCAAGCAACGGGTGAAACCGGAAGCACTGCGTGCAGACTATGCTGAAAAATTCTGAAAAAATGGCAGCGAAAGCCGGTTTGATTAATCACGTAATCAAAGGCGGAGCGGTGGCTGCGCCGTCAGGCGCACGTTCTTCCGCCCCGCCGCCGCAGGCGAAGGTTTTCAGGCGCGCTGACAGGCGGCCGGAACCGCCTGACTGTGCTGATTACCCTTTTCCGCCCTGCATAATAAAGTGGCCACCGATGTAAACGGCACTCTGACAGGTCATGAAATAACAGATTTCATCCATGATTTCCTCCGTCCTCAGCTCTCTCAGGCCGTTGGATCGACGCTGCGCATTCACAAGGGTTTTATACTGGCGAAGGATGTCGCGGGTTTGCGGTGACAATTTCATTTTTTTTCCTTTTCGGCAGGGCTTCCCCTGCCGGCATCATCAGTTGCTGAATACAAAGCCGTCGTGCAGCACATACCCGCTGCTGAACAGGTCACGGGCATAGGCTTCATAGTCGAAATAAGAGCGCAGCGGCTCCGGAACGTCATTCAGCAGGCCGCAGTCTTCAATATGCTCATACGCATAATCTTCCTCACTTTCCGCCTTCCCCCTGTACGCATCATCAAATGCGTCGAAATCGCACCCGCCGGAATAATCCGCCCATGCAGCAAAGGCGTCTTCCCTGCCCTCTTCTTTCGCCCGCTTCCACGCCGCGATGAAATCCCAGTCGATATAGGATTCAGACACGAATTTAGACGGAATGCCCTTCCAGTCCTGAAACATAAACTCAGGATCTTCTTCAGAGGCGTGGAGTTCGCGACACGCGTCGTGAAACTCGGTCTTTTCTTCAAATTCAGTGAGATCAAACCACTTCCCGAAAATACTGCCGCAGTTATATTTATGGTAAGTCCCGACGTATACCGCTGGTCCGCTAAATGTCATAAGAAATCCTCCGCAGTCAAAGTTGTCTCAGTTCCGGCCTGTGCCGTGACTGAATGACAGCCCGGCGGAAAGCGGAGTGTTCAGGAGCGACACCGCAGGCCGCAGCGCAAGCGAGCGGGAGACGGGATTACGCACGGCGCAGGCGCGAATTTCTGAGCGGCGGCGCGACGGAAGTAAGCACGGCGGAGCGAGTGCGAACGGGCGAGGATGGCGAGCGAAGCGATCTCTTGAACACGCAGCGGCCGGGCTAAAGTGAAGTCACGGCACCGGCCGCAGCACACACGGATCGGGTTTTCTGCCCTGTCCCGCCGTATGGCGGAATATAGCGGCGCGCAGCAACATCCTTATTTCATTCTGTCCACAGCCCTGGTGCATATCCGGTCAGTAACTCTGTGGACAAAAGCGCTGCAGCAGCAGTATCCGCGCACAGACAGCAGGCGGTCACAAAATGACCGCATATCGTATCTTTCAGATGCAGGTGAAACAGGGCTTCGTGAAAAAACATTAGGAAAACTATCCTATCCATTCCCTCTGGTGAAAAATTAAGCTAATAAAGTTCTTAATAGGATCTCGCTTATAGAATTAAAAATGGCGCGAGTGTTTTAAAGCAGAATTTTTAGCTTTTTTTCAAAGAGGGTATTGTAGCGGCAAGATACTTTTTGTTAAT
The DNA here is from genome assembly GCF_011800405.1 of Pantoea sp. EKM21T. Lineage (NCBI taxonomy): Bacteria > Pseudomonadati > Pseudomonadota > Gammaproteobacteria > Enterobacterales > Erwiniaceae > Pantoea > Pantoea sp. EKM21T. Next base: position 106,184 of record NZ_JAALFV010000013.1, on the reverse strand, counting down.
TGTTAATTGTTCCGGGACAGAATGTTTTAAGAATGTTAACTTTAATTTTAAAAGGAAAGTGAAATGAAAAAAGTTGAATCATCAAAACTGCTGAAAATCAAATCTCCACTGTCTGGCTGGTCATTCAGCAAGTAATTACTGACAAGTAGATTTGGAAAATCACGCTCACTGGAGCGTGATTTTTTTGTGGAGATTATTATGTTGAATATCGCTTCCCCAAATTATGATCACAAAGCTGCCAGAAAATTTTTCACTGAAAGCCTGCACGAATCTGTCGACTATCTCATAGACTTCTATGAACTGGACGGTGTTAAAAAGTCCCCGCCTCTTTCATGGCAAATGTGTGCAGCACACTATCTTGCCGCTAAGTCGGCTGAGGCCGAGGATCATGATTCAGCAATAAAATATTTAAAATATATAGAGTCAATTCCTGTTCCAGAGGGCATTGTTGTCTCACCACTAACATCAAGTGATAAATCTTTTGACAAGGAAATGATATTAAAGATTATCCATGATGATAAAGAACTTGGTTTCGGTTTTTGTGATGACAAAAACCTTGCTGCAACCGAAGCAGAAAAGGTTGTTCAAGCTCTTGATGTAATTAAAGAAAATGTCCCTGATGCCTATGAAGAGATAAACACGTTTATCCATTCAGTACATCTCACTCGTGAAACCAGTGACGGTTCTCGTTTCATGCGTTCCGGAACTAACTTTTATATGTGGGGAATGATGTTTACGTATGTTCATGAAGAACATACGGTGCCTTACTATATTGATATTCTCGCGCATGAGTGTGGGCACACTGCACTCAATATTATAAATTCATTCGATGAACTGGTTATCAACAATCCAAACGATACGTTTGTTGCACCCTTACGCGTTGATAACAGACCAATGATCGGAATATTTCATGCATTATTCGTTCTTTCGCGAATCTGCTATGTATTTGATAGGATAATTAAGCGTGGAACCAGTGAATATGTCGAAGAATGTAAGGAAAGATTCTCGGTCGCGTTTAAAAAACTAAATGATACATATGAAATAGTAAAAGAGCACGGACGATTTACCGAAGCCGGGCAGACTATCTATGAAGATATCTGCAAGCTCTGGAAACTGAATTAAAACAAACAGCACCGTGACGGTGCTGTTTGTTTTTATGGAGCTTTAGAAATGAACGTTTACCGACATCTTTTTGAACGAAAAAGTCGTAATATTAATTTGTGCTTTTTGTTTAACTCTATTGGTTCTACACTCCTGATGCCCCTAGCTCTGCTCTATCTGGCTGGCAATAGCCTAAGTGCAAAAGATATTCTGTACCTGGGCACAATGAAATTTTGGTCATTTTCACTTTCGTATTTTCTTATTATTCCTCTTGCTAATCGCCTCGACGTTAAAAATACGATAGTTTTTTCCTTGTTTTTTAAACTTATATCATTAGCAGTTCTGTTTACCGGGCAGGGATTTATCATCTGTATGGCTGTGATGCTCGCGAATGGTCTGGCGTCATCATTTTTCTCTACGGCCTCTAAGATTTATGTTCGGTCAACTTCTGATAATATCAGTGAAAGTTTTTCAGCCCGAATGACGCTCAGTAACGTTGGTGCTGCAGTATCGCCACTGGTTATCAGTGCCTTGGTCTTTTTCCATATTCCGTTTCGCCCTGCTCTGCTTATTCTGATCGTACTTTACACCGTTGGTGTGGTGATGGCCGCTGGCCTAGCCCGGTGCAAAAGGTCTCCAGGGAAATCTTTTGGATTACCGCATCTGGCCGGAGTGCTTAGCAGGGAGTCTGCCGTGGTAGCAACCCTTAGCATTGTGTTTGCCATGCTGTATTACACTTTTGAGACAATCGTTCCTCTGGAGCTGGTCCAGTCTGGAAAAAAAGAGTTAGTTGGGCCCATCATGTTATTCAATACCAGCGTCATTATTCTTGGTCAAATCCCCGTTTATAAGTATTTCACCGAAAAGCTTGGTGTGATTAATGCTCTTCTTTTTTCGACGGCATTCTGTATTTTATTATTTATACCTTGGTTTCTGCAGTTTACAGAACTGTCCGGACTGCTACTGATTGTAGTTGGCGTTACGCTATTAGAAATGTTTTACGGCGCGGGGATAGATACCGTAATTGCATCTGCCGAAAATGACAATAAAATTGCATTGCTGGATGGTGTCTCAAGTATTGCATTATCTGCCGGAGCAGCTTTGGCGGCTGCAGTTTATGGTGATCCCGTCATGTTCATCCCTTTTGTTCTGACACTGTTTGTTATGAGCTTGGTTTTGATCAGAGGTGCAGATCATAAGCTCGCTTAATGGAAGCTGTTTTCGCTGGTGCTGAAATTTTTTTGTCCACAATTGCACCTGTGAGATACGCCCTGCTATCGGAAAGCGCACGCACATGAAGAGCAGAACGAATGTCCCGCGCACGGCGGGGAACGGGTGAGCAGTGGTATTTGATGTCAATTAGGAAGGGTGTTTCAAAGGCGCGCATTGGTTGCAGGTTATGAGCGTCCGCTAAGAGCGAAGAGCGGACCTTGTTTATGCTTATACTTTTTGAATTAGAACCCCTGCTACATGACCTACATAATTGATATGCTATTGAAACTGGCAAATCAGGAAGAAATTCATGGACAAGGACACACTGGTTACACTCTTGAAATTCAAGCGCTGGATTGATGCTGAAGCGCTAAAAGCAGTTAAAGCTATCAGCGAATCTGCTTATGCAGAAAAGCGTCATCTGATGCTAAGATTGATGAACCATATTCATGTGGTAGACATGATTTTCAGAGCAAATATTTCGGGACGGCAGCATGGTTACACTGCCCTGAATACCCCTGAAACACCCTCTGTAGATGAGCTTGAGGTCAAAATGGAAGACTGTACAAACTGGTATATTCAGCACGTCAGCTCAATGGCTCCGGCCGATTTAGGAGAAACGATTAAGTTCAGTTTTGTCGATGGTGGAGAGGGAGAAATGACAGCCATAGACATGCTAAATCATATGCTTTTTCATGGAACCTACCACCGTGGGGCAATAGGCTGGTTAATTTCAGAGTGCGGAGGTGTTCCTCCGAAAGATGTGCTGACGGTTTTTCTAAGGGATCATAATCACTGACAGGTAAGTTCTTCAGCCCATCACTTATCCAGCGGCTTTGAGGGCCGCTTTGGCGAGAAGCCTACCTTAACGACCTGCGATGGCGATAAGTTTGGGCTAAAAATTTTCAGAGATAATGCTTAGAGCTCTCTCAAAAGTCTGGCTGGATTGCCAGCATACACCCCTTTAATTAACACAGGCTTTGTAACCACGCTACCTGCACCAATCACCGCACCACTGCAAATGTCCGTTGTTAAGATAGTTGCTCCGCTCCCCACGGTTACCGCGTTGCCTAATACGATATGTATCCAGCTTTCTGCAGAAGCATCAGGACCGCCATTCTTGAACAGGTCGTTAGCAAAGGTTACGCCATGGCCTATAAAACAGTCCTTACCCAAGGTAACGTTCTCACAGATAAAAGTGTGAGACTGTACTCGGGTTCTGTCGCCTATAACGCATCCCTTTTGTATCTCTACGAATGGTCCTACAAAAACATCATCGCCCAGTTCACACTCATAGATGTTTACCGGCGTGATTACTTTCACATTTTCACCTTGTTTTACGTCACGAATGCCACTTTCAATAACCTTCATATGAGCTGTGCCCTTCCTCGAGATGATTCGGCTAAAAGCTTGAGCAGGTTTTGAACTTCACCAAGTGCCCAAGTTAACCTGCTTTCACTCATTCGCGCACTATGATGATCGCAATGTCTGCTCCTGGCACAAAGCGGCCCCTTAGATGACCAAATGCATGATATGTTTATTTTGGAAGATAGCGCCTGAAGTTACTTAAAGAGATTTTCAGTACCATACTTTATTGATGTATCCTTGCCCGGACTTTCACAAGGAGCAGGTCTGGAAATGAAATGTGGATTTTGTGGTACAAACGTACCTGATAATTATACCGTCTGCATGGGCTGCCACGCTGAGTACAGACTGGAGCCAGCGAGTACAGGATGCAGGCCGGTATTGCCGATGCTGACGGGCATAATCATATTATTTTGTACTCCGGCCATCAGTGAACTGGGTCTGAGACGCCCATTCATTGCAGCAACTATTTTCATAACTGGTTTAGTTCTTTTTATTGGTGGCTGGAAACGTTTGAGACGTCTTCAAAAAGTGACCCCGCGAGTAGGGAGATGGTACAGGAAGAGAATCTGATTTGTAGAAGAGTCAAAATTGAACCGGAAAACGGCATGTCCCGGGCGTAAGCATTAAGCAAAAAATCCACATTTAATACTTGAACACACAACGTTTGCCGAAGTAATGGCTGAGGCTCACCGGGAAACACATGCGCAGCCAGAACGGACTGAATGTTCCGCGAGAATCGGAGAACGGGTGAAGCGTTTTGTTTTGTATCAATCTGGAGAGGTGTTTCAAGGACGCGCAGTAGTTGCAGGTGATGCGCGTCCGCTAAGAGCGAGGAGCAGATGTAAGGATGTAGTATGTTAGCTGATAGGGAGCAAATTTCGGGTCTCCTTACAACATAAACTTTTACAATCCTATGTGTATTTAGGAACGCTTACTGATACTCACTTTCCATTATTAATGATAAAAACCTGTCATGAAATGAACTTAAATTTACAGTAGCAATCAATGTATCGTCTTTGCTGATTACACTTTCTGAACTTTTTCCATAGCATTAGTAAAATAGGAATTTTTGAGATAGTCGTACCACTTTTCAAAAGACTCATTATCTTTCTGTGCAGGATAGGGCTTACCATTCTTATATATTTCACCGCCAATTAGGTAATGAGAAAGCCTTATCTTTATCTCATTTTCACTAACAGAGGTGTTATTTAGCACCGAGGCACGCTTCCCTTCACCGATAAAATAAAAGTAGACATGGTAATTTGTTTTTGAAACTTCAAGAAGCTTCTGGAATGTATCTTTGTCCGGGGAGTGGGTACGAACTACTTCAATGATAACGTTTGGGTAAGAGGAGCGTGGGAAAAATTTATTTACATCTCTTCCACCTATATCCGGTTGAATATAAAATTTATCATGAAACGCAATTCTGGCATCCGCTTCCTTATACCATGTATAATTACTATCATTTAATGGACTGAAAACTACCTGCTCTTCTTTTTTACCATTTTCAAAAACATACGTACAGAACTTGATTTTTTTCGAACCATGACTCATTAATTGATTATGTAAGTAAGTAACACAATCATCGTGCGTTGGATTATTCTCTGCTTTACCTAGAATTTTATCGAAGGATGCATTTCCTATCCGTCTAAAATGAGGGTGTTCGTTATTTCTTACTGGTACAACAATACAGTCATCATTATCAAGGAGGGGTTCCTCTCTCATTCTTGGGTATAAAGCTTGATTAAAGATATCGCATTCCGAATAGTTTCGACCTGAGATTAGTCCTCTTGGCATATGCTCTCCTTAGACTTGGCAGTGATGAATTCACATCGTTTACAGTAGGATATAGCTAAGGCTTCATAATGATCAATACGATAGTCCTTGATCTTACGTACTTAGTTACGCTCAAATTACTTAAATTATACATGAGGGATCGTCCCCTTCAGGTACGAAGCGGACCACCATAAGCACTTAGGGCTCTGCCACGAGCGCGGAGCTGGCATTACCTTAACTAGATGGCTAGAGACTTCGTTCTACAGTACATCCATCATGGTTGGCTTGAAACGGCAGACTACTCAAGCACTCCCACCGACTTACCTAAATTTATTTAATGCTTAGTATATCTTTTAATCTCGTTGTATAGCGAGGTGACAGCATTTCACGTTTCATCTGCCATGAACTGTCGCGATCTCCCTGACCCGCGAAAAAGACTTTTCCTTTCCCGGATCGATTAATACCGTCCAGTGCTGCCATTAGCGCGTCTGCGTTCGCCCGCGGCTGCTGCTCACTAAACATGTCAAACTGCGCAATACCTGACTGATAAAAATCTCCAAGCATGACGCCCGCTTTAGCGTACCGATAGCCTTCCCGCCAGATGGTACTGAGGCCGCTTAGGGCTGACTCAATGATGTCGCGGGTATCGTTCGTCGGATAATCACAAAGGCGAGAGGCGGTATTCGAATATTGCGGTTCATTACCGTGACGGGCAGTGGCGATGGAAACACTGATATGCCGGCAGCGTGAGTTCTGCTCCCTAAGCTTTTCCGCCGCACGTGTGGCATACAGCACGATTGCCTGCTGTATGTCTTCCAGTTTTATGACTCTTTCGCCAAAAGATCGCGAGTTTAAAATGTGCTGTTTTGGTGGTGGGGCATCTTCCAGTGCAATACAGGACTCGCCATTAAGTTCGCGAGTAGTACGCTCAACAATAACGTCGAAGTTTTTCCGTATCATGCTGATGTTGCTATCAGCCAGCTGCAGAGCCGTTGTGATCCCCAGCTGGTGCATGCGTTTGGTAATGCGCGGGCCAATACCCCAGATATCACCGACGTCGGTCAGGTGCAGTAGTTTTCGCTGCCGGATTCTGCTGGACAAATCCACGACGCCCCCGGTCTGCGTCCACTTCTTTGCCGCATGGTTGGCCAGTTTGGCCAGTGTCTTCGTTGGTCCGAATCCTACGCCAATAATCAGCCCGGTTTCACGCCGGATGCGCTCGCGCATCTGCTGACCAAATGTCTCAAGGGAGATAAGGTCACTAATCCCGGTCACATCCAGGAAAGACTCATCGATGGAATAGACTTCCTGTCCCGCAGCCATCTCACCCAGTATGGCCATCATGCGCGCTGACATATCGCCGTACAGTTCATAATTGGAGCTGAACACATGCACACCATTCTGCCTGAAATAACGCTCGTTCTGGAACAGCGGAGCAGCCATTTTGACGCCTAAACACTTTGCTTCTGCCGATCGCGCGATAACGCAGCCGTCGTTGTTCGACACAACGACAATCGGTTTGCCGCGCAGGTCGGGCCTGAATATGGTTTCACATGAGGCGTAAAAGTTGTTGGCATCGGCCAGCGCAAACATTTCTAACCTCCTGCAGGTCCGTTAAATCCCACTCCGGCTACATCGGTGAGGGCATAGGCAACCACACCCCACACCGGGAGCGTCTGGCTCACGTCAAGCAGCGTTACAGTCTCGTCCGCATCCAACGCCTGAAGGGCGGGTACCGGATTGAGCAGCAGGCGCCTCAGCGTCAGCTCCCCGTCGAGTTCAGCAACGATAATCTGACCGTGTGTCGGCGTCAGCGCCCGATCGATGGCCAGCACGGACCCTTTAACAATACCTGTACCGGGACAGTCGCTTTCGCTGCGCATGAGATAGGTAGAGTAAGGGGCAAGATGCACCAGATCGCCCAGACTCAGGCGTGCTTCGGTGTAGTTCTGGGCCGGACTCTGAAAGGCCATGAATTGCTCCATTCTTAATAGCTTTTCAGCCTTGTGAAGTGAACCTGATAGCAACCAGGTGTCCATCTCGCAGGCGCAATTAATGCTCCAGATATCAGTATACGTCGCTATCCTTACATCAACAGCAGGAGGTATCTATGTGTGGAAGATTTGCGCAGTACAGCAGCCGCGACGACTATTTTGACTCCCTCGGTCTTACACCAGACGAAATAATCTTCGATCTGGAGCCTCTCGGGCGGTTTAACGTAGCACCAGGTACTAAGGTACTACTGCTAAACGAACAGAAAGATTCGCTGCGCCTCGATCCGGTTTACTGGGGCTATGGACCGGAGTGGTGGGATAAGCCACCACTTATTAACGCCCGTGGTGAGACGGCTGCGAGCGGCCGCATGTTCAAGCCTCTCTGGAATCATGGCCGCGCTATCGTGCCTGCTGACGGCTGGTTCGAATGGCAGAAAGAAGGTGGTGAGAAGCAGCCATTCTTCATCTTTCACAAAAAAAAGGAGCCTCTTTTTTTTGCCGCCATCGGCAGACAGCCATACGGGCAGGATCACGGCAAAGAAGGCTTTGTGATTGTCACGTCAGCCAGCAATCAGGGCATGGTCGATATACATGACAGGCGGCCGCTGGTCATTACGCCTAATGCCGTTCGTGAATGGCTCAGTAAAGAAACGTCTCCAGCGCGTGCTGAAGAAATTGCCCATGACGCTGCCGTTCCGGAAAAAGCATTTACCTGGCATCCTGTCAGCAAAAAAGTAGGCAATATTCATCACCAGGGCAGTGAGCTTATCGAGCCTTTACCGGCAGATAAGGATTGACTCGCTTACAGTTCACAAAACTTCATATAGGGCATTTCTCAGACGGCTATTATTGCCGGGATGGGCAAGCCATAAGAGTAATAAGGGGCGGTATTTCTTTCCCTGAACGTGCAATTGTAACGCTCGCCGCAGGCCCGACTGAGGCGTACCGCAGCGCAGCGAGGAACGAACAGTCGTGGCGAGGAAGCGTCATTTCACCGATGCCGACATGGACTGCTTACACATCATACATATATAACGCATTATTGTTAGCTCAGCCCGGATCTGAAAGTCAGGGTGATCTTCATAAAATTTCCTATCCCTTCAGATATATAGATTCGCTTTAATAAGTGGCCGTCTCGCTCCCTATTGCCAGATTAATCCGCCTCAATAATACTGTACATATAAACAGTAAAATAAGAGGAGGAATTTTATGCGCTATTTCAAGAGAGTTTCTGCAGTGATAAGACATCATAACCGGAGCATCTGGTCATGAATCCGGGTAACTATGCAGCAGGCCTGACATTGCTCTGGCCCCCACTATTTACGCCCCGCATCCGGGTGCCGCTGTATGCTGATCCGTGCGCAGCCGGCTTCCCCTCCCCCGCTCAGGATTACGTTGAGAAAGAACTCGATCTTAACGAGCTTTGCATCCGCCGACGCGCCTCGACCTTCTTCGTTCGCGCCAGTGGAAACAGTATGCGGGACCTCGGTCTCTGCGATGGTGACGTCATGGTTGTTGATCGGGCTGAGAATGCGGCTCACGGCGATATCGTGATCGCTGAGGTCAACGGCGAGTTCACCGTTAAGCGTCTACAGCTACAGCCCACGCTTGCCCTGCTCCCGATGAATCCGGCCTATCCGGTAATCTATCCGGAAGAACTGCAGCTGCTCGGTGTTGTTACCTGGTTCTTCAACAGTACCCGAGCCCGGCGGAGGTGACCATGTCCATGTTTGGGCTTGCCGACGTCAACTCGTTTTACGCCAGCTGCGAGGCGCTGTTTCGCCCCGATCTCCGCGGTAAACCCGTTGTTGTGCTGTCTAACAACGACGGCTGCATCATCGCACGCAGCGCGGGCGCAAAAAAACTGGGCATCAAAATGGGGGCACCGTGGTTCCAGATAAAAAATCAGGATTTCAGCGAGCGCGTACATGTATTCAGTTCCAACTATGCGCTCTAGTAAGTTAAGTGGAATGCAACATTGACTGGGTAAACTTTGAGCAGCAATGCTGCTGTCAGAGGTAAACACAATGATGATTCCACCAAACGAGGACGTTCTGGTACTGGCGGAGCGCTGGCTGAAACTGCTGTCCGACCTGGGCCGGGCTCAGGCCACACTCTCCGCCTATCGCAGTGCCCTCAGCCATTATTTTGCGTTCTGCAGCCAGAACAGCATTGACCCTGAAAAGGCCCGGTTTGAAGACATGGCTGCCTATATCAACCCTCAGTTACCCGGCATGCCTTTTCCCGCGGCCAGCGCCACGCTCCAGCTGCGCCTTTCTGCGATCCGTCTCTGGTATGACTTTCTGGTTTATCAGGATATATGCAGTCTCAATCCACTACCCCGTGCCGGTTTGCCGGGGAGTGCTTATACGGGACGTGGTCTGGTTCCCCGTATCACACGTCTGCCCGTTATTCCTGATGATGAGCAATGGCTGAGATTTCTTAAACATGTTTCAGCTGCCTCCCTGCGTGACCGGCTGATGCTCGCGCTTGCCTATTTTGGTGCACTCCGCCGTGCAGAGGTGACAGCCCTGGCACTTGAGGATATCGACCCTGCTCATCGTCTGATTCGTGTTCGCGCCGAAACGACGAAAAGCAGGAGGGAAAGGATAGTCTGCTACAGTCCCGCCGTAACACCAGTGCTGGCAAACCATTTCCGGCAGTTACGGCTCGCGGGTTACCGTGGAGGTGCATTGTTTCGCTCGTCTTCTGATCGTAACCACGGTGCCCCCCTGTCTTTCTGGAACTGAAGTAAAACTGTCCGGAAATGGGCACTTGATGCAGGCTTTCCACAAATCACCACACATACCTTCCGCCATCTTCGCCTGACGCACCTGGCTCGCTCAGGATGGAAACTCCATGAACTAGCCACATACGCAGGACACCGCGATCCGCGTACTACCCAGATTTACATCCATCTTTCAGGTTCTGATTTGGCTGGCCGGATGGCCGCTGCAGTAGCTGAAATTGATCGAAAAGTTGCCGGCCTTATTTTTCAGACGGAGACTCGCTAATGAAAGAAGACGTAATCATTTGTACTTACAGCCCCTTTGAACATACAGATGTGCTCACTGATGAAGAACGGGCAGCGCTAAGTACAGGCCATCGCAGATCAGCCGCTCTCGACCAGCCGGATTCTTTGTCATTGTTACTGATGCCTTTGCAGGATATTGCCACTCGCAGTGGAACCAGTGACAGGCTGATCAGGATCATAATTCTTTCCGTTCTGGCAGAAACACACCGGACAGGAAAACCCTGCTGGCAGTGGCCGCAGGAAAAATGGATTTCTCTGTTACAGCAGCATAAATCAGGCAGGCCGCTGCTTTCCGCTTTTGCCTTTCATCTTGGCCCATTTTCTTCTCCGTTCATTTTGCCGCATCAGGGCGCGCCGTCGCTATATGCCCGAGCCATTTTTGGACAGAAAATTTTCAGTCAGGAGCTCAGCCGTCTGACTGAGGTTCTGGTGTCGCTTGGGTATAAAAGTCAGAACCAGAAAAATGCTCTGTCAGCCATACTCGGCGTACTGATGCTGATGAATAACAATCCTCAACTTGAAAGCTTTACGATGGATCTGCTGTGGCGGGCGCAGAATTATCACGACCGGGGAATAGCAAAAACAGCAGGCAGAGTTTCACACGCACTTGCCGCAATGGGCATCATAAAAAATTCTGTACGTATGCGGAATTATAAAGAATGGCATGAAAAACCCACGCAAGGTATCGCGGCAGACTGGGTCACGTGGTGCCGGAAATGGAGGGATACGTCAGTGCTTCGCCCCCGATCGCGCGAGAACCAGTACAGTTTTATTCTCCGCTGTGGGCTGTGGCTTACCCGTGAATATCCGGATATTCGCGAACCGGCCGACTGGACAATGGAAACCTGTGCCAGCTTTATTGCGGCAGTTGGACGAATGAAGGTAGGCGAGCTGTCACTGGGCACTAAAGGAGGAACCCGCCAATCGGCCCGGATAGGTGAGCTCTTGCTGCCGAATTCCCGTAGCGGATTTGTGTATGCGGTTCGCCGTTTCATGATCGATTATGAAAACTGGGGCTGGGGGCGACTGAAATTCAGTCCGGCTCGACATCTCTCTACGCCTGGCACCCCACTGTTCCGTCAGAGTGTAAATCCCCGCGTCATTGATGATCCAGTCTGGCTGAAGCTGATCTGGGCAAGCCTGAATCTGCGCCATGAAGATCTCCTGAGTGACATTCATTATCCTCTGTCCATGCTGCAGGCGATGGCCGTTATCTGGACACATGCCGGGCTGCGTCAGAACGAGTTAATGCGTCTTACTGCTGGCTGCATCACTCTGCAGGCAGAAGATATCAGGCGGGAGGATGGCAGCATCATTCCGGCAGGAACGCTTTGCTACCTCAGCGTACCGGCAGGAAAAACGTCTAAAGCCTTTGTAAAACCTGTCTCTGCCATTGTAAAAAAGTACGTTGATATCTGGCTCAGCGAACGTCCACAGGAACAGGCAGCTCTTACGGATGAGCGTACCGGTGAAAAAGTCCGGTTCCTGTTTCAGTTTCGGGGCAAACCGGTCGGCAGGGATGTCATAAACCGGACGGTCATCCCGGTTCTCTGTGCCAGAGCGGGTATGCCAGTGGAAGACAGCCGGGGGACAATTACCAGCCATCGGGGCCGCGCTTCAGCAGTTACAGCCCTGGCCAGTGTTCCGCAGGGCATGTCTTTGTATGAGCTGATGCAGTGGTCAGGTCATTCTACGCCTCAGTCCACCATGCATTATATTCGTATACGTCCTACCCAGCTGGCTGCGTCTTTTGTGAAGGCGGACCGGGTGGCGCATATGATGAGCGTGCTAATCGATCATGATCCGGAAGCTGTCAGCCTGACCGGACCGGCAACCTATTACGATTTAGGGGATTCTTTCTGTACGAATCCATTCTGGAGCAGTTGCCCTCACCGTATGGCCTGTATCGGGTGCGATTTTAACCTTCCTAAAGAAAGCGCCAGAGGCCTGCTGCTGGAAAGTAAGGCTTCAGTGAAGCGTTATCTGGAGGAAGTGCCGCTGACGGTTGACGAGCAAGAGATTGTCGTTAACGATATGAAAAAACTGGATTATGCATTGAAAAAAAAGTAAGGCACCCTGTTACGCCCCGGAGAACCATTTTGTCTGAAAAACGAATACTGAGCCCGGGGCGAAGGTTCAGACCGGTTATATTACTTTCTCATGAACGATTCCCAGGGGTCCTTCGCCAGAATCCAGCTTTACGTTAACAGACCCCAAAGCGGAAGAGGGTTATTTTTTCAGCCACGTTTCCATATGCTCAATTTCACCTTTTTGCGCTTTGATAATGTCCTCTGCCATCTTCTTCATTTCCGGGTCTTTCCCGTATTTCAGTTCCGTTTCGGCCATAGCAATAGCCCCTTTGTGATGCTCAATCATGCCCCTGGCAAACGCTCTGTCAGCGTCCTGCTCCTTCATGGCATTCATCATGTCGCTGTGCATCTTTTGCATTCCAGACATGTACTCTTTTGAAGCCGGAGACATATTCATATTCTGGGACATTTTTGAGTCCGGCTGCTGGGCTATAACGGCAGCCGGCAGGGCAAAAATCAGGGAAGCAAAAACAAATTGCGTTTTTTTCATAACCTCACTCCTTCATGTGTTGGATTCTGACTTCAGGTTTTCCCGATATCCTTTCGTGTGCCGGGAAACCTATTTCTGATACTAAGACAGTACAAGACCATGAGATTTGTCGACCTGCCGGTAAAACGTTAAAACGCCTCCCGGGGAGCTGGCATCATGGCCGTGAACGTAATTACATTATCGTTCATGGAAACCTGCAGATCGCCCTCATGAGCCAGTAAAACAGAACGGGTGATAGACAGCCCCAGCCCGGCACCATCCGTATTATGCTGACGGGAAGCGTCGCCCCGGTAAAAACGGTCAAAAAGCCGGTTCAGACTATCCCTGTTGATATTTTCTGTGGGGTTAGAGACATGTATAAAAACCCTGCCGGCGTGGTGTTCAGCCAGCACATTAATGGCTGATCCGGGTAATGAATATTTTATGGCATTAGTTATCAGATTACTCATTGCACGACGCAGCATCAGGCGATCGCCTCTGACAACTGCCTCCCCCTGCAGAGAAAGCGTTTTGCCGCTGTCACCGGCAAGCGGTTCAAAAAAATCGAGGAGCTCTTCCAGCTCTGCGTTTAACGAAACGTCCTGTTTCTCCAGAGGCATCAGCCCGTTTTCAGATTTAGCCAGGAAAAGCATATCACTGCTCATTCTGGCGAGCCGGCTCAGCTCTTCCAGATTTGAAAAAAGCACCTCACGGTAACTTTCGGCATCACGTTCACGTGACAGCGCAACCTGAGTCTGCATCATCAGATTACTGACAGGGGTACGCAGTTCATGCGCGATATCCGAAGAGAACTCAGACAGACGACTAAATGAATCTTCCAGCCGTTCAAGCATGCTGTTAAATTCAGCTACTGTTACCTTCAGTTCGGCTGGCAGATTATGGCCAGGGAGACGTTTGCTCAGGCTGTTAATCGTAATTGCCGAGGCAAGCCGGTTTATTTCATTCAGAGGCCTGAGTCCCATCCGGGTGACGAGCCATCCCAGAAAAACGGAGATAAATATCAGAGCGACATTAAACCAGACCAGCCATCTTTTAAGCTGACCGATAAACTCATCATGAAGGCTGGTATCATAGGCGGCCGTAATCAGTACATCGTTTAGTTTACCTGCGCTCTTCGCATTAATTTTTCTGACCATAACGTTATAACGCCTGCTGTCTTCCTCCACCGTCTGCATAATACCCGGACGGGTAGCTTCGCCGCTAAAGCGCTCATAAGGCACCAAAAAACCGGGAGATGAATAGTCGGCCAGCATCTGGTTATCAATTGTTTTAACGGAAAGATAAAGTCCGCTGTGACCAACCATGGCATCCGAAAGCTTTCGTGCAAGCGATGCGCTGTCGAGCTTTCCGGCGTGCACCTCGCCCTCAAGAAGCTCTGTGGCAAGCTCAAGCTTTCCGGTCAGCAATGTGGCATCCTGATGACGAAAATAACTGCTGAGGGCGGCTACAAGCAGCACACTCGAAAGAAGCCAGACGGACATCATCACGCCGGCAAAGATTATGCTCAGTCGTGATGTCAGGGACCAGTTACGCTTCACTCTTCCCGTATCTCCAGCACATATCCGATACCCCGTACCGTGTGAATAAGCTTTGGTGTAAAGTCATCATCCACCTTACTGCGAAGTCGTCTGACGGCCACATCAATCACATTGGTATCGCTTTCAAAATTGATATTCCAGACCAGAGATGAAAGCAGGCTCCTTGGCAGCACCTCTCCGGTCCGCTGTAACAGCAGCTCAAGCAGCACAAATTCTTTAGCAGACAAATGTATCTTTTTGCCGGAACGGCTCACACTCCGGCGGGTGACATCCATAACCAAATCAGCAATGCGGTGCGTACCGGACGCTTGCGTACGGTTGCGTCTGAGCAGGGTGCGGATACGCGCCAGCAGCTCGGCAAAATCAAAGGGTTTGAGCAGATAGTCATCCGCGCCAAGATCGAGACCTTTAATCTTTTCACTGACGTTATCCCGGGCAGTCAGAAACAGCACGGGCTCTTCGTGCCGGGCCATACGCATCTGCTGAAGAATATCCCAGCCGTCCATTGAGGGCAGCATTACATCCAGAATAATGAGATCATAATGCTGTCGCAGGATATGCTCCAGTCCCTGACGCCCGTCGTTTACAAGGGTTACATCATATCCCGCTTCCAGAAGCCCCTGTCTCAGGTAGGTACCGGTTTTCAGTTCATCCTCAACGATCAGCATAGTGGTCATGGGCAGCTTTCCTGCAGGCTACGGTTAGTCGTTATTCCATACCGGTACCCGGCGACAGCGTGCCCAGCCAGGCGACGGTTGCCAGTATCAGTACCGAAACAGTAAATTCCGTGATAATGCTTTTACGCATCAGGTAAATACCCATCTTATATTGGCCCTGACGCAGGGCCTTTTCCAGTCGCGGTGTAAGCCGGAAGCGATTGGCGGCGGCCAGCAGCAGCATCAGAAAAAACAGAACAGTTTTTATCAGCAGCAGCAGACCATAGTCACTGCCTGGCAGGGTACTCAGAGGCTTTTCAACGATAAATACGAAGTTAACCACGGCGGTGATGACAATGCTCAGCACAATGATCGTGCCGGCACGGGCAAAACCCGACAGCGCTGCGGCCAGCTGGCTGGCATAGACAGCCTTTTCAGCCTTTTTAATGCATAAGAGCAGAGTAAAAGCCGCCAGTGCACCGATCCAGGCCCCGGCCGCTGTCAGATGAATGATATCGCTCAGAAGATGAAGATAGTAGCTGATCCCGTCATTCATTGCCGCATGCCCGCCCCATGCCAGTGTAGCAAGTGCTATACCGCCGGACAGGGTAAGCACATAACGTGACAGCCCGACATGCCTGAGCCGCAGGCCAAGCCCGATAAACGCCATGACCAGCGCAGCGAAGCGGATAACCCAGCTCATGCCCACTGCAGTTTCCCCGACAACCATCTCCATAATATGCAGCGTCAGTTCGCCGGGATCACTGACGCCACTCATGGCCTGAGCGACAAGCAGCATATTTACAAGGGACAAAACCATGCCAGCAGAGATGAGCGTAAAAAAGAACGACCAGACGCTGAACAACGATACCGATTTTTTCAATACACCCTTTACCCCATAAATTTCGAATAAAGGCAGGCCAAAAAGAAGCATAAGATCCAGGTAAAGAAAAAAACGGATGATAATAAAAGTCTGATCGTTCATGGTATTACTTCACGCTAAAACTGTAGTTGCCGGTGCGTGGGTGAGTATCAGAAGATACCGCCCGCCATTCCACTTTATAGGTTCCTGCAGGCAGAGTTTTTGCCGGTGTGATAATCATTGTTTTCGGATCGCTGCCCGCTGAGACTTTAGCCGCAACGGGCATTGGCGCATGAGAAGACATGCCCGGCATGGCGGTCATTACAAGACGTGCGCCGGAAAATTTCGTTACCAGATTTTCGGTGAAATGCAGTTCCAGTTTAGACGGTGCCGTTATCTGAGACTTATCAGCAGGGACAGCAGACGCCAGTTCCGGATGCGCCTGTGCAGCGAAAGTTGCGACAGAAGTAACTAAAGCAAAGAAATATTTGGCAGATGAATGTTTCATAATAATACCTGTTTTGTTTGAATTAACTGCATCAGAACCACATGCGAGCCCCGAGGAGGAAGCGCACTTCATTATCTTTTTCACCTTCACGGGCAGCCATATCAGCAGTATTGCCATAGAGCTGGCTCCACGAAATCCCCACGTAAGGTGCAAATTCTCTTTTCACTTCATAGCGAAGGCGAAGAGCAAGTTCGGTACTGGAAAGGCCTTTACCGGTTTCCCGTGCTTCATCATCTTTCCCGTAAATATTTGCCTCAAAGGAAGGCTGCAGGATCAGGCGATTGGTCAGCAGCACATCGTATTCGGCTTCCAGCCTGAGCGCTGTCCGTCCCTGCTCGCCGGCAAACGCAGTCAGCTCGCTTTCAAAGTTGTACAACGCCATGCCCTGAAAACCAGCAGCCAGCCAGGTTTGCGGTTTTCCGGGCCTGAAATCCTGCCGGGCACCGGCAACCACGTCCCACCAGGGTGTCAGAGCATGTCCCCATAAAGCCTGAACTTCTGCGGATTCGACTTTACCTCGGGTGGTTTCACCTTCGCTACGTAACCAGAGTCGATTTATATCCCCGCCAGCCCAGCCGCTCACATCCCAGCTGAAGCCACCCGGATCACTGTTTTTTTGCCATTCCAGCTGATCGGCAAGCACAAAGTAATTTATGCTGTTGTCATGAACCTTATGCCCATGTACGTCCGGGAATGCTGCCTTACGGTCCGCCTCCGTAACCGGCGGAATGGGTGTACGGCTTTCTGCTGGCGCCGCGGGCTGCATGGATTCCATACCCTCCATACCGGATGCCCCAGGCGTCATTCCTTCCATTGACGCATGATCCATTCCCTGCATAGCAGAATGGTCCATGCCTGACATATCATGCTGTTGTGTATTGTCAGATGATCCCGTAGGTGCTGCATACGCGGGCATCACTATCGTTCCGGCAAACGCAGTGCAGGCCAGCAATCCTGCAGCGGAACGTGAAAAATACTTTGCCATACCATTCCATCCTGAAACTGACATTATCGCTACCTCACTCTGTAACCCGGACTTCACGAAACATGCCGGTTTCCATATGGAAAAGAAGATGACAGTGATAAGCCCACCGCCCGAGTGCATCGGCTGTCACCCGATAGCTTCGGCGGGTGCCCGGAGGCATATCGATAGTGTGTTTGCGTACCAGGAAATTACCGTCCTCATCCTCGAGATCGCTCCACATACCATGCAGGTGAATGGGGTGCGTCATCATCGTGTCGTTAACCAGCACCACACGCACGCGTTCGCCATATCGCAGCGTAACCGGTTCTGAATCGGAGAATTTAATACCGTTGAATGACCAGGCGAATTTTTCCATATGTCCGGTGAGATGTAGCTCGATGGTACGCGACGGCTCACGCCCGTCCGGATCTTCGAATGTGCTTTTCAGATCGGCATACGTAAGGACTTTTCTGCCGTTATTACGCAAACCAATGCCCGGGTCACTTAATTTAGGCGCCGGCATCATGGCCTGCATATCAACCAGTGGATTGTCTGTTTCAGATGCAGGATGTTTCTGCATGTCCCCCATGCCACTCATGCTGCCGTGATCCATCCCTGCCATGGCGCTATGGTCCATTTCCGGCATACTTTCTGCTGCTCCGGATACAGCTGAGCCATCCATAGCCTGCATAGCATTACCATCCATACCTGTCATGGTGTCGTTATTCATGCTCTGCATCTGGCTGTGATCCATACCTCCCATGCTGCCGTGATCCATCCCGCCCATCCCCATATCGTCCATAGTCAGCCAGGGGCGTGGATCGGGAGCCGGTACCGGAGCATAAAGCCCTTCACGGACAGCCAGCGTGCCGCGAGCGTAGCCGCTTCTGTCCATAGACTGCGCGAAAATAGTGTAGGCATCTTCAGCCGGCTCAACGATTACATCGTAAGTTTCGGCCACAGCGATGCGGAACTCGTCAACAGCAACAGGCGTGACATACTGGCCATCAGCCGCCACGACCGTCATTTTCAGACCCGGAATGCGCACATCAAAGTAGGTCATGGCGGAACCGTTAATGAAACGCAGGCGTACCTTCTCGCCTTTACGGAACAGCCCTGTCCAGTTTTTTCCTGGGCCCTGCCCGTTCATGAGATAGGTATATGTGGCACCACTGACGTCAGCCAGATCCGTCGGATTCATCTTCATTTCTGCCCACATTTTCCGATCGGACAACGTACTGCCGAGACCTTTTTCCCTGGCGTCACGGAAAAAGTCAGAAACGGTAGGTTTCGCAAAGTTGTAATAATCGGACTGCTTTTTCAGTTTGGCGAGAATGTCTGATGCTTTTTCATCAGACCAGTCGGTAAGCATGACTATGTGTTCGCTGTCCCAGACAAACGGTTCTGGTTCAGCTGCATCAATAATAATCGGGCCATAAACACCTTCCTGCTCCTGCAGGCCGGAATGGCTGTGATACCAGTATGTACCGTTCTGCTTTAGCTTAAAGGAGTAAACATAGGTATCGTCCGGCTCAATACCATGAAAACTCAGTCCCGGTACGCCATCCATATTCGCCGGCAGAAGAATGCCATGCCAGTGAATTGATGTCGGTTCAGAAAGGCGATTTTTGACTCTTAATGTAACGGTATCGCCTTCTTTCCAGCGCAACAGAGGACCTGGCAGGCCAGCATTAATGGTTTTTGCATACCGGGTTTTACCGGTGATATTAAGCGGCGTCTCGCCAATAAACAGATCAAAGTCTGTGCCGGTAAGTGTGCGGGACGGCATCAGGCTTACCGCCGAGAATGCATCGAATGTTCGCAGGCCCAGTCCGCCCACAATGCCAGCGGCAGTGATCCCTTTAATGAAATTACGTCGTGAACTTTTAAGCTGCATGACTGAACTCCGGCAATTTCCTGTTATCCCGGGAGAATGGCTCTCTCCGCATCGGAAGCACAAGCCGTGCTTACCGTTCAGGATGTAAATTTTTTTGTTACCGGAAAGCTACCACAGCTACAGACTTTGTGTGATTACAATTGTGTAATGTTGGAACGCACTGTTTATAAATTACATTTCTGTCATTTTTCGCCGTAACGTTTTTTCTTCTGTACGATGAACATCACTGAGGCCACAGGTAAACCCGGCCGGTAATTGTTTATTCTTATTTTACATTCAACGTTAAGGACTGCCACCATGAAAAAAGTAATGCTTATCCCTCTTGTGATCCTGATTTCCGCTTCGTCCGCATGGGCACAGCAGCATCCTGAAACAGCATCAGATAACACTGATAACCGTGTTTCTGTCTCTTCGATGAATGAGCATGAACGAGCCATTCTTGCGCATGAGAGCATGGATAATGCAAACTCAGCTGCACATCAGAGCATTATCGATCTGCACCGTAAAATGATGCTGGAAGAGAAATAACGGATAGTATGTGGACAGAAAATTCGCCCGGAGTTTTCTGTTCTCCTTTGCCACTGCATCCGGGATGTATTGTGTATTACCCTCATCATTAATGTATTTCCGGTAAATCTTCTTTCAGGCTGATTTCAGCCGGCCCGCTGACTGTGGCGGGCTACTTTTTTATATTTTAAACATTCTGTTTACTGCAGACCCCGGTTTACTCAACGTGCAGTAAGGTGTAACTGTATTTACCTTTTTTACCCGGTTCAGGTCTTATCTGCCAGCTGACTGCCCTGAACCTGCACTGCAATCTGCGATTTATCTTCCGGTTATGCCTGAAAGGCCTCATGCTGAAACGATAAAAGCATCGAAATGAATATACAGCCGCTTACAGAATGCCATCAGAACCAATAAAATTTGAAGGTCAGTTTTTTACGTTTCATGACGCATACACCGCTCTTATGCATAATGACAAATTCTAACCGTCAAGAAAAGCGTGCTCTTGCTTCGCCCGTAAATATTTAAAATAATTAACATAGAAATTGATTAATGTGCTTTTATAGCACTCAAAAAATAAGCAGCATTAAGCAAGTAATTTATAGATAAATAGCACATTTCATCATATGAAAATACTAAGCTGGTTGAAATAGCTTCAACAAAATTCCTCAGCATTAGTTCAAAGCGATAAAGCCTCCAGTTGCAGCAGGAAACAAAAAATAAATATCATAAAAATGCCGGGTGTTTATAAGCGTTGCAAAAAAGCCCCAGGCAGGGGCTGATTTGAATAAATGGTTCGTATCTGTAAGGTAAGGATTTCTGCATCTGAATAAAACATTAAGGACTGATATAGCAACCCGCTTCCGTCAGTTTTACTTCATGCCGCGATGTATTGCAGCCATTGACTGGTGTGCTTCTGACTGGCCGTTACTCATATTTTCGTGGACAACGGCGGCCCTTTCATGTTCATCCATTTCTGCAAAAGATGGCGCGGTACTTGATTTCATGCCGGCCATCTCATCTGACATCTTCTGATGGTTCTTCGCCATTTTCTGATGAGCATCAGAAGCACTATTTTTCATGGAATTATGAACGATAAGGGCCTGTTCATGCTGATCCATACTCTTCATTTGTGATACTTCTCCCCTGACAGATTCAGGAACGGATGAAGACGGTTGTTGGTGCGCTGCCGCCTGGGCATTATTAACATGCTCATGAATGTTAATGTTTCCATCGGCCCAGGCTGAAGGAATTAAGCTAAGTCCGACAAAGGAAGCGAAGATTAAACTTTTCATAATAAGGTCCCCATTGATAATGAAATAAATAACGGACTGTCAACGATGTCATCAACTAAAGAACTCACAAGCCAGACTGATTTCATTTTAAAAAAGATAATATACGTAACTCAGCGCCTGTATTCCGCTGATATTGATCCATAAAGACTGTTCCGCCTGCTTAGTGAGGACGATTCTACCTGCTTAATTCTGTTGAAGGCATGACAGCTTAATGACATCTCTGTAATATATTTATTATTCGTCGAAAAACTGGAGACATTCGGGACACTATGCAGCCGTTCTGGGTAATAGCAAAATGAATCGTGTCGAAACTGTATCTGATTCGACCCACAGTTTCCCGTGATGAGCGTTTACGATTGACTTTACAATCGCCAGACCAATCCCACTGCCTTCTCCCTTTCTTTGCCGCGATGGATCGACGCGATAAAATCGATCAAACAAACGTGGCAGGTGTTCTGCAGGTATCGGTTTCCCTGGATTTTCAACTATAAGCTGAACGCTATTCTCATTCCCCGCAATGGTTACAGTCACTATCTTCCCTGACTGCGTATAACGCAGAGCGTTAGAAAGAAGATTATTTAATGCCCTTCGGTACATAAGTGGGTCTCCTTTAATTAGGCAGCACGACCCGTTTAACTGCAGAGAAACATTGAGTTCTTCTGCCCAGGCTTCGAAAAAATCAAACACCTTGACCACTTCTGTGCGGAGATCAAACATTATCCGTTCGGGGATCAATTGATTATTATCAGCCTGTGCCAGAAAAAGCATATCGCTGACCATTTTTGTCATTCTGTTATACTCTTCCAAGCTGGAATACAACACATCCTCCAGCTCTTTCTGCGTTCTGTGCTGACTTAGCGCGATTTCAGTCTGTGTAACCAGATTGGTTATGGGCGTTCTGATTTCATGGGCGATATCAGCAGAGAAATTTGCCTGTCGCGTAAATACATCCTCAATCTTTTCAATCATATGGTTAAACGATATCACCAGTTGCTCCAGCTCGATGGGAACTTTGGACGGTTCCAGTCTCACATCCAGGTTCTCCGAGGTAATATTTTTAATGGCCTTGCTGACGTTGCGGAGAGGAAGATGTCCCTGCCGAACCGCTATGCGGATAATGAAAATAATCAACAGACTGATTACGAAGGCAATGGCAATTAAATTCTTTTTTAGTGCTTCCAGGTAATGAAGATGAAAGTCAATCGAGAGCCCAATTATCATCTGATACGTCTGTGGTTTTCCGTTAAGCGTTGCTTTGCCTGAAGATGCAACGATTCTGTAAGTCTGCATTTTCATGTCAGAGCCGTTGCGCATAAGTAAAGCTGGCTCTTTCACTGTCCAGAGGAATATTTCTCTGGCCCGACTATGCGCGGTAAAGTTTGATGCATTGACCGCAGAGCGTAACGTCGCCCCTTGTGGTGAGCTGAACAACACGTCACCCCCATCAGTCAAAATAAGAACAGCGACGTTGCGGTAATCTGAGATGGATTCTTTGATTTTACTTATTTTTTTTTGGTCCGGAGCTACAGGTGTCTGCAGTATTCTGTTCATCGTGATACTGATTTGTTTCAGATCCCGGACATCCTGCTCTGCAAAGTGTTTTTCAACGGAATGCAGCATAAACCAGGTAAAAGCAAAAAACGCAATTATGGTGGACAGGCTGATAAAGAAGGTCAGTCTCAGTGCGAGAGAGTAAGGGCGCCCTGAGAAATTAAAACGCATCCGGAACCTCCAGGATATATCCCACGCCGCGGACCGTCTGGATCAGCTTAGGCTCATAATCGTTGTCTACCTTTGCCCTGAGGCGTTTTACTGCCACATCTATAGCATTAGTATCGCTGTCAAAGTTCATATCCCAGACCTGCGATGCAATCAGCGAACGGGGCAGCACCTCTCCCTGATGACGAATGAAGAATTCCAGCAGGGAGAACTCCTTACTCGTCAGCAAAATACGTTTCCCTGCGCGGCTAACCTTCCTTGAAACGAGGTCTACCATCAGATCAGCCACCTTAAACTGGCTTTCCGTGATGACTGTGTTACCCCGTCGTAAAAGTGTCCTGACCCGGGCAAGAAGCTCAGCAAACGCAAATGGTTTAATCAGGTAATCGTCCGCGCCCAGCTCAAGTCCTTTAACCCGGTGCTCAATGGTGCCGAGAGCCGTAAGCAGCAAAACAGGCATACCTTTACCTGCGGCACGAAGCATACGAATAATATCCCAGCCGTTTACATCCGGGAGCATGATATCCAGAATCAGTAAATCATATTCGGCTGTTATGGCGAGATGATATCCGGTCAGACCATTATCAGCGTGATCAACTACAAATCCCGCCTCAGTAAGCCCTTTACTGAGGTACTCTCCAGTTTTTACTTCATCTTCAACGATCAGTATTTTCATCTTGCTCCCCTGGCTGACTACTCATGCCATTCATTCTATTTAGCCTAAGCATGTAATCAACGACTTACGTTAAAAATGACAGCATTGTCATTATTCAGTCACCTGGCAAACAGAGAGCATTCTGTAAAATCCCCCTATCAATACTCTGGACTTCATTTGAACCATTTACCAGGCCTGCCTGGAAGAGAAGCGTTATGTTCAAATTAAAACTATTAAGCATCAGCATGATTTTTATACTGACAGGCTGCGTTTCACTGGCACCTGAGTATCAGCGGCCGGCAGCGCCAGTACCACAGCAGTTTTCTCTGTCACGCAACAGCCTGACGCCAGCGGTAAATGGCTATCAGGATACGGGCTGGCGTAATTTTTTTGTCGATCCCCATGTTACCCTGCTGATCGGTGAAGCCCTGACAAACAACCGTGATTTGAGAATGGCCGCCCTGAAGGTTGAAGAGGCCCGGGCCCAGTTCAACGTCACGGATGCAGATCGTAATCCCCAGTTGAATGCCTCATCCGGGATCACCTACCGCGGTAGTCTGAAAGGTGACAAGCCGACCGCACAGGAGTACGACGCGGGTCTGGAGCTCAGCTATGAGCTCGATTTTTTCGGCAAGCTTAAGAACATGAGTGAAGCTGACCGCCAGAACTATTTTGCCAGCGAAGAAGCCCGTCGTGCCGTACACATCCTGCTGGTATCGAACGTTTCACAGAGCTATTTCAGCCAGCAACTGGCGTCCGAACAACTCCGTATTGCGCGGGAAACGCTGAAAAATTATCAACAGTCTTATGCTTTCGTTGAACAACAGCTGGTGACCGGGAGTGCGAACGTTCTGGCGCTTGAACAGGCCAGGGGACAAATCGAAAGTACCCGCGCTGAGATAGCCAAACGAGAAGGCGATCTGGCGCAGGCAAACAATGCCCTGCAACTGCTGCTGGGAACCTACCACGCACTTCCGTCAGAAAAAACGATGAAAGGTGGTGAGATCGCACCAGTAAAACTGCCACCAAACCTGTCGTCACAAATTTTGCTGCAGCGCCCGGATATCATGGAAGCGGAATACCAGCTCAAAGCGGCTGATGCCAATATTGGCGCAGCGCGAGCGGCCTTTTTCCCATCCATTAGCCTGACCAGTAGTCTTTCCGCAAGCAGTACAGAGCTGTCCAGCCTCTTTACGTCAGGAAGCGGAATGTGGAATTTTATTCCCAAAATTGAAATTCCTGTTTTTAATGCCGGCAGGAACAAAGCCAATCTGAAACTGGCTGAAATTCGCCAGCAACAGTCGGTGGTTAACTACGAACAAAAAATTCAGTCCGCCTTTAAGGATGTATCCGATACGCTTGCGCTGCGGGACAGCCTTAGCCAGCAACTTGAGGCACAGCAGCGTTATCTCAATTCACTGCAGATAACCCTCCAGCGTGCCAGAGGATTATATTCAAGTGGTGCTGTCAGCTACATTGAAGTGCTGGATGCAGAACGCTCCCTGTTCACGACACAGCAAACCATTCTCGATCTTACATATTCCCTTCAGGTTAACGAAATCAATCTGTTCACCGCACTGGGTGGCGGTTGGGTAGAGTAAATTTAATTCATTAATCAGGAAATAAAAAATGCGTAATTCACTTAAAGCCGTTTTATTGGGCACCTTCTCTGTCATGATTTCTGCCGGTCTTCATGCTGAAACACATCACCATGGTGATATGAATGCTGCCAGTGATGCTTCGACACAGCAAATTATTTATGGCAACGGTGTCGTTAAAGACATTGATATAAAAAGTAAAAAAATTACCATTTCGCACGGAGCTATCCCTGCGGTGGGCTGGCCTGCAATGACCATGCGCTTCACCTTTGTGAATGCAGACGACACCATTAATGCCCTGAAAACCGGTAACCACGTTGATTTCTCGTTTATTAAGCAGGGCAATATCGCCTTACTCAAAAGCATTAACGTTACCCAATCCTGACTGACAGCCCGGAGCGAATATATCCAGTGGGCCTGAACACTTATAAAGATATTTCTGTGAATTAATGATCAGGCGCATATGCTAGGTGTTTTGATTTTTCAGCGAGAAATTGTATGGCTTCTTTAAAGATAAAATATGCTGCAATAATTATCAGCAGCCTGATAGCAGGGGGGCTGATATCGGTTACTGCCTGGCAGTATGTAAACCCGGAACAAAAAACAGTACAAACGGAACTAAAGACACCGGAGCGAAAGATACTTTTCTGGTATGACCCGATGAAACCGGATACGAAATTTGATAAACCCGGAAAATCACCCTTTATGGACATGGACCTGGTGCCAAAATATGCAAATGAAAGCGGCGAGAAAATCAGCGATGGGATCCGTATTGATCCAACGCTGGTTCAGAACCTGGGATTAAAAACGCAAAAAGTCACACGCGGAATGCTGAATTATTCTCAGACAATACCGGCCAATGTTATTTACAACGAGTATCAGTTTGTCATTGTGCAGGCGCGCTCTGACGGTTTCGTCGAAAAAGTGTATCCCCTGACGATTGGCGATCATGTGAAGGAAGGTACACCGCTTATCGATATTACCATTCCGGAATGGGTGGAAGCACAAAGTGAGTTTCTACTGTTATCTGGCACCGGAGGGACACCAACGCAAATTAAAGGTGTGCTTGAACGACTTCGTCTGGCCGGAATGCCGGAAAAGGATATCCAGAAACTGCGGTCAACCCGGAGTATTCAGACCCGGTTTACCATTAAGGCACCGATAGATGGTGTCATTACGGCGTTTGACCTGCGCACTGGTATGAATATCTCAAAAGATAAAGTGGTGGCACAGATTCAGGGGATGGATCCGGTCTGGATCAGTGCGGCAGTACCCGAATCCATCGCCTATCTCCTGAAAGACACCTCTCAATTTGAAATTTCAGTACCGGCCTATCCGGATAAATTGTTCCATGTAGAAAAATGGAACATTCTTCCCAGCGTCGATCAAACCACCCGGACCCTGCAGGTACGTCTGCAGGTATCAAACAAGGACGAACGTCTTAAACCGGGCATGAATGCCTATCTGAAACTGAATACCCGGAGCCAGGAAATGTTGCTGATCCCGTCGCAGGCCGTTATTGACACCGGTAAAGAACAGCGCGTGATCACTGTCGATGCAGAAGGTCGGTTTGTGCCAAAAAGGGTCCACGTTCTCCACGAATCTCAGCAACAGTCCGGTATCGGCACCGGCCTCAATGAAGGCGATATGGTGGTAGTCAGCGGCATGTTCCTGATTGACTCCGAAGCCAACATTACGGGCGCACTGGAACGTATGCGTCATCCGGAAACAACGGACGGCACAATGTCGCCAATGTCCGCTCCGTCTGCAAATACACATTCCGGTCATTGAGGAGACGATGATGATTGAATGGATTATACGGCGATCGGTTGCCAACCGTTTCCTCGTTATGATGGCCGCTCTGTTTCTTAGTGTCTGGGGCACCTGGACTATCATCAACACCCCTGTGGATGCGCTACCCGATCTGTCCGATGTACAGGTAATTATCAAGACCAGCTATCCTGGTCAGGCTCCGCAGATTGTTGAAAACCAGGTTACATATCCGCTCACGACCACCATGCTGTCGGTACCCGGTGCCAAGACCGTGCGCGGTTTTTCCCAGTTCGGCGATTCCTACGTGTATGTCATTTTTGAGGACGGGACCGATCTGTACTGGGCCCGCTCGCGTGTGCTCGAATACCTTAATCAGGTTCAGGGAAAACTGCCTTCCGGTGTAAGCTCGGAAATCGGGCCTGATGCCACAGGTGTGGGCTGGATATTTGAATATGCTCTGGTTGATCACAGCGGAAAACACGACCTTTCCGAACTGCGCTCTCTGCAGGACTGGTTCCTGAAATTTGAACTGAAAACTATCCCTAACGTCGCGGAAGTTGCATCAGTAGGCGGCGTGGTCAAGCAGTACCAAATCCAGGTTAACCCGGAGAAACTGGCCCAGTACGGCATCAGCCTGCCAGAAGTAAAACAGGCCCTTGAGTCATCTAATCAGGAAGCCGGTGGCTCATCCGTTGAAATCGCCGAAGCGGAGTACATGGTCCGGGCCAGCGGTTACCTCCAGTCCATAGACGATTTCAATAACATCGTCCTGAAAACCGGAGAAAACGGTGTACCGATTTATCTGCGGGACGTGGCCCGCGTGCAGACCGGGCCTGAAATGCGGCGTGGTATAGCAGAACTTAACGGTCAGGGAGAAGTCGCCGGCGGCGTCGTGATCCTGCGGTCGGGTAAAAATGCGCGCGACGTTATCACGGCAGTGAAAGATAAACTGGAGACCCTGAAGGCAAGTTTGCCTGAAGGCGTTGAGATTGTGACTACCTACGATCGCAGCCAGTTAATTGACCGGGCCATTGACAACCTCAGCTACAAACTCCTGGAAGAGTTTATCGTGGTGGCCATCGTCTGCGCCCTGTTCCTGTGGCATGTTCGTTCGGCCCTGGTGGCGATTATTTCTCTGCCTCTTGGTCTGTGTATCGCCTTTATTGTCATGCATTTCCAGGGGCTGAACGCCAATATAATGTCGCTGGGAGGGATCGCCATTGCCGTAGGGGCGATGGTGGATGCCGCCATCGTGATGATTGAAAATGCGCATAAATGGCTGGAAGAGTGGGATCATCAGCATCCGGGTGAGCAGATTGATAACGCAACCCGCTGGAAGGTTATCACCGATGCCTCCGTTGAAGTGGGACCCGCGCTGTTTATCAGTCTGTTGATCATTACCCTGTCCTTTATTCCTATTTTTACCCTGGAAGGACAGGAAGGTCGTCTGTTTGGTCCGCTGGCCTTCACGAAAACCTACTCCATGGCGGGCGCGGCCGCGCTGGCCATCATCGTCATTCCGATTCTGATGGGATTCTGGATCCGCGGGAAAATTCCTGCCGAGACCAGCAATCCCCTGAACCGGCTGCTGATCAAAGCGTATCATCCTTTGCTGCTGCGGGTACTTCACTGGCCAAAAATAACCCTGCTGGTTGCGACCTTATCCATCTTCACGGTTATCTGGCCCCTGAGTCAGGTAGGCGGCGAGTTTCTGCCGAAGATAAATGAGGGCGACCTGTTGTATATGCCCTCAACATTGCCGGGCGTGTCGCCGGCAGCGGCCGCTGCGCTCTTACAGACCACGGATAAGCTTATTAAAACCGTACCTGAAGTAGCTTCTGTTTTTGGCAAGACCGGGAAGGCCGAGACCGCGACGGATTCC
Source organism: Pantoea sp. EKM21T (assembly GCF_011800405.1). NCBI lineage: Bacteria > Pseudomonadati > Pseudomonadota > Gammaproteobacteria > Enterobacterales > Erwiniaceae > Pantoea > Pantoea sp. EKM21T. The sequence continues at coordinate 77,268 of NZ_JAALFV010000013.1, read as the reverse complement.
GCGCCGCTCGAAATGATGGAAACCACGATCCAGCTTAAACCAGAGGATCAGTGGCGGCCCGGCATGACGATTGACAAGATTATTGACGAACTCGATAAAACGGTCCGTTTACCCGGTCTGGCTAACCTCTGGGTGCCCCCCATCCGTAACCGTATTGATATGCTCTCAACCGGGATAAAAAGTCCGATAGGTATCAAGGTGTCAGGTACTGTTCTGTCCGATATCGATGCAACGGCGCAGAGCATTGAGGCGGTAGCCAAAACCGTGCCGGGCGTGATATCGGCTCTGGCCGAGCGACTGGAGGGCGGGCGCTACATTGACATCGATATTAACCGTGAAAAAGCCTCCCGCTACGGGATGACGGTGGGTGATGTCCAGCTGTTTGTCTCCTCAGCCATCGGCGGCGCGACGGTGGGGGAAACGGTTGAGGGCGTGGCCCGGTATCCGATTAATATCCGTTACCCGCAGGATTACCGGAGCAGTCCACAAGCTCTGAGGGAAATGCCCATCCTGACACCCATGAAACAGCAGATCACGCTGGGTGACGTTGCCGATATTAACGTTGTATCCGGACCTACCATGCTGAAAACGGAAAACGCGCGACCGGCCAGCTGGATTTATGTTGATGCCCGCGGCAGGGACATGGTGTCGGTGGTCAACGATATCAGGACGGCTATCAGCGAAAAAGTGAAACTGAGACCGGGGACCAGCGTGTCATTCTCCGGTCAGTTTGAATTACTGGAGCATGCCAACAAGAAACTGAAACTGATGGTTCCGATGACGGTGGTGATCATTTTCATCCTGTTGTATCTGGCATTCCGTCGTGTGGATGAGGCCTTGCTGATCCTGATGAGTCTGCCGTTCGCGCTGGTCGGGGGAATATGGTTCCTCTACTGGCAGGGCTTCCACATGTCTGTGGCGACCGGAACCGGGTTTATCGCCCTGGCCGGGGTGGCGGCAGAATTTGGTGTGGTCATGCTGATGTATCTGCGTCATGCCATTGAAGCACACCCGGAATTGTCCCACCGGGAGACGTTCACACCTGAAGGCCTTGATGAAGCTCTTTATCATGGAGCAGTATTACGTGTCCGGCCAAAAGCCATGACTGTAGCGGTGATCATTGCGGGCCTGCTACCCATTCTGTGGGGAACCGGAGCAGGCTCAGAAGTCATGAGTCGGATTGCGGCCCCCATGATTGGAGGGATGATAACAGCTCCGCTTCTTTCACTGTTCATTATTCCTGCTGCCTACAAATTAATCTGGCTGCGCAGGCATAAAACAGACGTATCATGACATTCTAAGGCCCTCTGTCGGAGAGAGCCTTTATATCAGGATGGGTATCGAAACTGCACTACGTCTATTATGAAAAGTGCTGTGTCAGTGATGCTGTCACTCAGTTTTCCAGAGCCGGCATTGGCAACAAAACGCAGAAGATATAAGCCAACGGCTTCTCCTGACACTGCCCATCATAATCTGATAGGCAGCAACCGCTGCTTATTACGTAACAGGCGCAGACCATTTGCCACGACAAGCAGGCTTGCACCCACATCCGCGAATACCGCCATCCACATGGTGCCCATACCTGCAATGGTCAGGGCCAGAAACACTGCCTTGATCCCAATAGCCATAACGATATTCTGAACCAGAACGTTATACGTCTGGCGGGAGAGTCGGACAAAAGCCGGGATTTTACGCAAATCGTCATCCATGAGGGCCACATCGGCAGTCTCGATGGCGGTATCCGTGCCCATTGCGCCCATGGCAAAGCCGATATCGGCGCGGGCCAGCGCCGGTGCATCATTGATGCCGTCGCCTACCATGCCGGTCGTGCCCTGCGCCGTAAACGTTTCTACAGCACGCAGTTTATCTTCCGGCAGCTGATCCCCCCGCGCCTCATCGATACCAACCTGACCGGCAATGGCCTGCGCAGTGTGCGCATTGTCTCCGGTCAGCATGAGCGTTTTGACACCCAGACTATGCAACTGACTTATCGCCTCGCGGCTGCTTTCCTTCACCGTATCAGCCACCGCAAACAGCCCAAGCACCTGATGAGTGTCACAGAGCATGATGACCGTTTTACCCCCGGTCTCCAGTTCCGTTAGTGCAGCCCTGACCGCTTCCGGGCAGCGCACCGTTTCTTCAGCCAGCCTCAGATTGCCCAGACTGTAGGTTTGACCGTTGATGACGCCACGCACGCCGCGGCCTGGCAGAGCCTCAAAGTTTTCCACTTCATAACGCTGAATGCTATCTGATGCCGCCGATACAGCCTGCGAAACCGGATGATCGGAGTAACCTGCCAGGCTCACAGCCAGCCTGCGCCCCTCGTCTTCTGCCACCCCGGTATAGATAATCGCATCCGTCTGTACCGGCTTACCGTGCGTCAGGGTGCCGGTCTTGTCGAGCGCCAGCCACTTCAGCTTTCGACCCTCTTCAAGATAAACGCCGCCCTTGATCAATATCCCCCGGCGGGCTGCTGCCGTCAGGCCGCTGACAAGGGTCACTGGCGTGGAAATGACCAGCGCACAGGGACAGGCGATAACCAGCATCACCAGCGCCTTGTATATCCACGCCTGCCAGCTTTCACCTGCAATCAGCGGCGGGAGAACGGCAACTGCGACGGCAATAGCAAACACCACAGGGGTATAAATTTGCGCAAAGCGATCAACAAAGCGCTGCGTAGGGGCTTTTGCCCCCTGCGCTTCCTCCACGGCATGAATGATACGCGCAAGCGTGGTATTTCCGGCAGCGGCCGTTACCCGGTACTCAAAGCCACCGGATCCGTTGACCGTCCCGGCGAAGACCGGGTCGCCTTCCCCTTTATCCACCGGCAGGCTTTCGCCGGTAATAGGTGCCTGATTAATGGCGGTCCTTCCCCGAACCACCGTGCCGTCGAGGGCGATACGCTCGCCCGGTTTTACCCTGACCACGCTGTTAAGGGATACAGACACGGCCTCAGTTTCTTTCCAGGAGCCGTCCGGCTGCTGAATTGTGGCCGTTTCAGGCGTCAGTTTCATCAGAGAGCCGATGGCATTGCGGGCGCGATCAAGAGACTTTGCTTCAATCAGTTCCGCAATCGTGAACAGGACCATTACCATGGCGGCTTCAGGCCACTGTCCGAGCGCCAGCGCCCCGGTGACGGCAATACTCATCAGGGCGTTGATGTTCAGGTTGCCGTTGCGAAGAGCAATCCAGCCTTTTTTGTACGTGGACAGGCCACAGGCCGCAACGGCAGCAAGAGCAAGAGCCGCTTCCAGCCATTCCGGCATGCCCGCCCAATGCATGGCTTCGGCGGCGCTTGCCGCCACACCGGCAAGCGCGAGCGGCCACCAGGGTTTTTTCTTTTCCTCAGTGACCACGTGCCGGCCATTACTGTCAGGAAGTTCAGGTTCAAAGCCCAGCGAACGAATGGCGGCCAGAACTGGCTCCAGCGCATCCGGTGCGTGAACCACCGTCAGTACGCGCTGCATAAGATTGAAATCCAGTTCCTTGACGGCTGACATGCCATCCAGCTTTTTACGAATCATGCCCTCTTCAACAGGGCAGTCCATCTGCATGATCCTGATACTGGTACGCACCCCGTCAGCGGTCAACTGCTGCGTCTGCAGCTCACCGAATGTGACAGGGACAGGTGCGCAGCAGGAACCGCCGGTACTTTCCGCCTCACGGCCTGTACAACAGTTGCCTTCAGGCTGCATTGCTTTATCAATCGGTTCCGGGTCAAAACCCAGCGAGCGCACCGCCTGCAGAACCGGTTCCAGCGCCTGCGGCGTATGGGTCACGGTAAGCACCCTCTGTATAAGATTGAATTCGAGATTGCTGACGGCAGATAATTTTGCCAGTTTTTTTCGGAGGAGCGCCTCCTCCGTCGGGCAGTCCATCTGCATGATGCGCAGACGCGTCTGAACGTCATCGTTGCGGGGATGCTCTGCAACCAGTTCGGACACCTGGCTCAGGCCGTCCGTTGAGCAGCAGCTCCCGGTGCTGCAACAAGCCGGTGTGGTCTCAGTCGTTTTTGGTGGCATCTTCCCGGAAGCCTCAGTCGGGGCAGTTGCGGTATTTTTAACAGACGCCTCCTCTACGGTTGCGGCTGATCCACATTTTTTATTACTGCAGCAGTCACTCATTTTTTTATCCCGTTCATAACGTATACTGGCATTAAAGACCCTGATGTAACTACAGGGTCAAGCTCAGAAGAGGTGTGATATGAAAATTGGTGAACTGGCCCGCCAGGCGGGATGTCCTGTAGAGACGGTACGTTATTATGAGCGAGAGGGGCTTTTGCAGGCCGCATTGCGGGACCAGACTAATAACTACCGCCATTACGACAGCGCACATCTCGAAAGGCTTATGTTTATCCGGCGCTGCCGGGCGCTCGATATGACCCATGAAGAAATCCGGGTGTTGCTGCAGGCGCGCAGCCAGCCTGACGCAGACTGCGGTACGGTTAATGCCCTGATAAATGAACATCTGAACCACGTTCAGGCCCGTATTCGTGAACTGAATATGCTGGAAAAACAACTTTTTGAGCTCCAAAGCCACTGCAATGCCAACCGGGCAACACGGGACTGCGGAATTCTGCGCGAACTGGAGCAGACAGAAGAGTCTGAGGATATCGTGCCGGTTATCACTGCAGGTCATCTGGCCGGAAGCCACTCTTACTGATGCTGCTTTCTGCTGTAAGTAGAACTGTTCACTAAAGAAACAGGCTTTTTTGTGATGTGACTTCGTCTTGCCCGTCTATTAAGGCAGCTGAAAGTGTGCTGCCGTTAAAATCTGTGTGACATCGTTTAACCGCTATTCCCTCATTAAGCTGTACAGAAAAGCCTGTAATCACGTCACAACATATATGAATTTATCAATATAAAATTGACCTTTCGTCTGCAGAAGACGAGACTTGTTGCTGTCCGCCACGAAGGAGAAATTATGCCGTCACTTTTGCCCCTGCAACTTTTTAAGAATCTTTCTGACGAAACCCGGCTCAGCCTGGTGCTGTTGTTGCGCGAAAAAGGGGAGCTCTGCGTCTGCGAGCTTGTATCTATCCTGAAAGAAACACAGCCAAAAATATCGCGGCACCTGGCCCTGCTCAGAGAGAGTGAACTGCTTATCGACAGGCGCGACGGCAAGTGGATCCATTACCGGTTATCGCCACACATGCCTGCGTGGGCAGCAGCGGTCATTGAGCAGGCATATCTGTGTCAGCGGGATGAAATTCTTCATCTCAGTCAGCAGGCTGAGCGTGATAACTCAACCACCAACGGCAAAGCTGTCTGCATGTAAAAATTTTATCTAAACACATTCGATTAAATGCATATGTTTACAGGGTACACTTAGCAGCCCGCTTTAACGGGCAGTTATAATTAAGAAGGAGAGAGTATGTTTCTGGCGGGTGCGATTTTTATCCTGACCCTGATACTGGTGATCTGGCAGCCGAAAGGGCTCAGCATTGGCTGGAGTGCCGTTATCGGCGCGGCGCTGGCGCTGCTGACCGGCGTGGTACACATCGGAGACATTCCTGTGGTCTGGCAGATTGTCTGGAACGCCACGGCCACGTTTATTGCGGTCATCATTATCAGCCTGCTCCTTGATGAGTCCGGCTTTTTCGAATGGGCCGCGCTGCACGTTTCACGCTGGGGCGGCGGCAGGGGCCGGTTGCTGTTCACGTATATCGTTCTGCTGGGTGCAGCAGTGGCGGCGCTGTTTGCCAATGACGGAGCCGCGCTAATTCTGACGCCGATCGTTATCGCCATGCTGCTGGCGCTGGGCTTCAGCCCCGGGGCCACGCTGGCGTTTGTGATGGCGGCCGGCTTTATCGCCGATACCTCCAGCCTGCCGCTCATCGTGTCAAACCTGGTGAATATCGTCACGGCAGACTTCTTTAAACTGGGTTTCAGCGAGTATGCCTCGGTGATGGTGCCGGTGAATATCGCGTCCGTGGTCGCCACGCTGGTGATGCTGCACCTGTTTTTCCGCAGGGACATCCCGGCCACTTACGACCTGGCGAAGCTGAAGGCGCCGCGTGAGGCCATTCGCGATGCGCGCACCTTTAAAACCGGCTGGATTGTTCTCATTCTGCTGCTGGCCGGCTTTTTCGCTCTTGAACCCCTTGGCGTACCGGTCAGCCTGGTGGCAGCGGTGGCGGCGTTTATTCTCTGGCTGGTAGCCCGGAAAGGCCACGTGATTGATACCAGCAAGGTACTGAAAGGTGCGCCCTGGCAGATTGTTATCTTCTCGCTCGGCATGTACCTGGTGGTATACGGACTTCGCAATGCCGGCCTGACGGATTATCTTTCTGCCGCCCTGAACCGGTTTGCAGAGCACGGCGTCTGGGGCGCAACGCTCGGCACCGGCTTTCTGACGGCGACGCTTTCCTCGGTGATGAACAACATGCCTACCGTGCTGGTTGGCGCGCTTTCAATTGATGGCAGCACCGCGCAGGGCGTGGTGAAGGAGGCGATGATTTATGCCAACATCATCGGCTGCGACCTTGGCCCGAAAATCACCCCCATCGGCAGCCTCGCTACCCTGTTGTGGCTGCACGTCCTGGCGCAGAAAAACATTACTGTCAGCTGGGGCTACTACTTCCGCGTGGGCATCGTGATGACCCTGCCGGTACTGTTTGTGACGCTGGCCGCGCTGGCCCTGCGCCTGTCTGTTTAACCTTAACCCCGGCGCTGCGCCTGAGCAGTGCATTTATGGAGTACCGCTTATGACTGACATCACCATTTATCACAACCCGGCGTGCGGGACGTCCCGCAATACTCTGGCGCTTATCCGCAACAGCGGCACCGAACCCACGGTTATTCTGTATCTGGAAACACCGCCGTCGCGCGATGAGCTGAAAAAGCTGATTGCGGACATGGGCATCAGCGTGCGTACCCTGCTGCGCAAAAATACCGAACCGTACGAGCAGCTCGGCCTGGCAGAAGATCTCTTCAGCGATGACGAGCTGCTCGATGCCATGCTGGCTCATCCGATCCTCATTAATCGTCCGGTGGTGGTGACGCCGCTCGGTACGAAGCTCTGCCGCCCCTCCGAAGCAGTTCTGGACATACTGCCGGACCCGCAGCAGGGCGCGTTTACCAAAGAGGACGGCGAAGCCGTCATTGATGAGCACGGTAACCGCGTCAGCCACTGATTTTTCACCAGGTGGCATATATATAACGAGTGTAAAAAAAGCCGGCAGATGCCGGCTTTTTTATATGCTGCGCTGGTTGACCCGCTCTGAGAGCTGCGCAGCACTCTCTTTCCTTTCGCTGTAGCGGTCGGTCAGATAATCGCTTCGCCCGCGCGTCAGCAGGGTGAACTTCATCAGTTCCTCCATGACGTCCACGATGCGGTCGTAATACGGAGAAGGCTTCATGCGGCCGGTCTCATCAAACTCGGCCCAGGCTTTTGCCACGGATGACTGGTTCGGGATAGTGATCATCCGCATCCAGCGCCCAAGAATACGCATCTGGTTTACGGCGTTGAACGACTGTGAGCCGCCGCTGACCTGCATGACAGCAAGGGTTTTCCCCTGCGAGGGCCGGACCGCACCGGACGTCAGCGGTATCCAGTCAATCTGCGTCTTCATGATGCCGGTCATGGCACCATGACGCTCAGGAGAGCACCAGACCATCCCTTCTGACCAGAGCACCAGTTCGCGCAGCTCTGTAACCTTCGGGTGCGTCTCAGGTGCATCATCCGGCAGCGGCAGGCCGGACGGATTGAATATCTTCACTTCTGCTCCCATGGCCGTCAGCAACCGGGCGCCCTCCTCAGTAGTGAGACGGCTGTAAGAGCGCTCCCGCAGCGAGCCGTAGAGCATCAGAATACGGGGCGGGTGCGTCACCTCTTCGGCCTTTAATTGTTCTTCCGTAAGGGGCGCATCCAGGAGCGCCGGATCGATATTGTTCAGGGCATCATTGAAGTTATTCACAATAGAGTCTCTTTATGAGTAATCGTGGTGGGCAGGCTGCAGCCGCTGCCACCGGCGCAACACTCTTCAGTCAGAAAAGCCATCAGCTGCTCAAGCTGTGCATAGCAGGGCCTGCAGAACAGGGTGCGGCTCTGCCGTTCCTGGCTTATGAGGCCAGCGGACATCAGCGCAGAAAGATGATGGCTGAGCGTGGAGGCCGGAATAGCCAGTCTTTTCTGAATGTCACCCACGGGCAGTCCTTCAGGCCCGGCTTTCACCAGTTCACGGTAAATTCCCAGTCGCGTCACGTGTCCCAGTTCCCTGAGAGCAGCCGCCGCATTTTGTATGTCCACGCCATCACCAAATCTATATTTCCAGAATAATGGAAATATAATTTAAAGCGGACTGAATGGTCAAGCCTCTTCCCGCCATAAAAGTGCTGCGCTCAAAAAGAAAGCCTTTTATATCCTGTTGATCCGGCTGCAGTGGCAGAGCATATAAAAAGGCCATAGCTCAGCATTTCAGTAAAATTCCAGCGCTCTGACAACAGCTTTAGCCATAACCGTTTCGCTTCCTCTTGCCAGAAATTCCAGGCTCAATAATACTGTTCATATAACCAGTATAATTTAAAGGAGGATTTTTATGCGCTTTACATTTTTTTTCCTAATCCGTACACAGCAACACGTCCGGGACGCCGCGTTATGAAAGCGGTCAGTTACGCTCAGGGCCTGACGCTGTTATGGCCGCCGATTTTAACCCCAACGGTAAAGGTGCCGCTGTACGCAGATCCCTGCTCAGCTGGCTTTCCCTCCCCTGCTCAGGATTATGTAGAGAAAGAGCTGGACCTGAATGAGCTCTGTATTCGCAGACGGGCGTCCACATTCTTCGTACGGGCCAGTGGCAACAGCATGCAGGAGCTGGGGCTTTATGACGGCGATGTTATGGTGGTCGATCGCGCGGAGCCACCCACGCACGGCGACATCGTCATCGCCGAGGTTGGCGGTGAGTTCACAGTTAAGCGCCTGCAGCTGATCCCACGGGTGGCACTGCTGCCGATGAACCCTGCTTACGCCGCCATCTATCCGGAAGAGCTCCAGCTGCTCGGCGTTGTCACCTGGTTCTTTAACAGTACCCGTGCACGTCGGAGATAATTATGCCCATGTTCGGACTGGCTGACGTCAACTCTTTCTATGCCAGCTGTGAGACGCTTTTCCGCCCGGACCTGCGTGGCAGGCCGGTAGTCGTACTCAGTAATAACGATGGCTGCGTTATTGCGCGCTCTGCTGGTGCAAAAGCACTGGGCATAAAAATGGGTGCACCGTGGTTCCAGATAAAAACGCAGGACTATCCGGAAAAGGTACACGTGTTCAGCTCAAACTATGCGCTTTATCACAGCCTCAGCCAGAGAGTGATGACCGCGCTTGAGGAGATAACACCACGCGTCGAGCAGTACAGCATTGATGAGATGTTTCTGGATCTTACCGGTATTAACGGCTGTGAGGACTTCGAAGCTTTTGGTCGTCGCCTGCGCGCGCATGTATTTACCACAACGGGTCTTACCGTGGGTGTCGGCATGGGGCCCACTAAAACGCTGGCAAAATCGGCCCAGTGGGCGAGTAAGGAGTGGAAACAGTTTCGCGGCGTGCTGGCGCTGACGCCGGGTAATCCGAAACGTACTGAAACCCTGCTGGCTAACCAGCCCGTTGAGGAAATATGGGGGGTGGGACGGCGTATCGGTAAGCGACTCAGCCTTATGGGTATCGAAACAGCCCTGCAGCTGTCACGCGCGCGTCCAAAGTTCATTCGCGATAACTTTTCCGTGGTGCTGGAACGCACCGTACGCGAGCTGAACGGTGAGTCATGTATTCCGCTGGAAGAACTGCCGCCAGCAAAACAGCAGATAGTCTGCAGTCGCAGCTTCGGGGAGCGCATTACTACAAAAACAGCCATGCAGCAGGCGTTGTGTCAGTATGCTGCTCGTGCAGCGGAAAAGCTGCGCGGGGAACGTCAGTACTGCCGCAACATCGGCGTGTTTATCCGGACGTCGCCACACGCCAGCGGTGAGGTGTTTTACGGAAACAGCGCCGGAGAGAAGCTGACACTACCAACACAGGACACGCGGGACATCATTGAGTCTGCGATGCGGTCGCTCGATCGTATCTGGCTTGAGGGTCGCAGGTACATGAAAGCCGGCATCATGCTTGATAACTTCACGCCGAACGGCGTAAGCCAGCTAAACCTGTTTGACGATAATCGACCACGGGCTAACAGCGCACAGCTGATGAAGGTACTGGACGGCATTAACCAGTCAGGACTGGGAAATGTGTGGTTTGCCGGACAGGGAATTAACACTGAGTGGAAAATGAAGCGTGAAATGCTCAGCCCTGCCTGGACCACGCGCTGGTCAGACATTCCTAAAGCACGCGTGCTCTGAGACGGTTATTAATTAAGCTGTTGAAACTCTATTCCACATAAACCACAGTATGTCTCAACGCGTAATGACCGCGCTGGAAGAGATAACGCCTCGCGTGGAACAGTATTCTATTGACGAGATGTTCCTGGACCTGACCGGCATTGATTTCTGTGAAGACTTTGAACATTTTGGCCGGCGCCTGCGCGTACACGTACTGGCTACGACTGGCCTCACTGTCGGCGTGGGTATGGGGCCGACAAAAACCCTGGCCAAATCAGCCCAATGGGCCAGCAAGGAGTGGCCGCAGTTCCGCGGTGTATTAGCTCTGACTCCGGGTAATCCGAAGCGCACCGCCACCTTGCTGGCGAACCAGCCCGTTGAGGAAATCTGGGGCGTCGGTCGACGCATAGGCAAGCGCCTTAATCTGATGGGCATTGAAAACGCCCTGCAGCTGTCACGCGCCCACCCTGCCCTTATCCGTAAAAACTTCAGCGTGGTTTTGGAGCGTACTGTACGGGAACTTAATGGGGAATCCTGTATTCCTCTCGAAGAATTTGTACCAGCGAAACAGCAGATCGTCTGCAGCCGCTCTTTTGGCGAGAGAATTACGTCGAAGGTGCTGATGCAGGAGGCGCTGTGTCAGTATGCAACCCGAGCTGCAGAGAAGCTCAGAAAGGAGCGTCAGTTCTGCCGGCGTATCAGCGTCTTTATTCGCACCTCGCCGCATGCGCAGGGTGAGATATTTTATGGCAATAGCGCCGGTGAGAGTCTTAAGATTTCTACCCAGGACACACGTGACGTAATTGAAGTTGCCATGCGGTCTCTCGATCGCATCTGGCTTGAAGGGCGACGTTACATGAAGGCCGGGATAATGCTCGACGATTTTACGCCTAACGGCGTCAGTCAGTTGAATCTGTTCGATGAGAATAAGCCACGTGCTAACAGTGCCCAGTTGATGAAGGTTCTTGACGGGATCAATCAGTCCGGGCTGGGCAGTGTGTGGTTTGCCGGTCAGGGCGTGAATACGGAATGGAAAATGAAGCGGGACATGCTCTCACCGGCATGGACAACGCGCTGGAGCGATATTCCGGTAGCGCGCGTGATGTAGCCGGTTTCAGGAGAGTGTGATGTACGCCTGAAGCCCTGATTTCTCAAGAAGAGTGCTGCCAGAATTTACCAACAGCGTAGAGAGGTCTGCACGGGCGTTTTCCACGGAATTATCGCCCGCGTGGTAGCCTGTCACCATGAGCAAGCTGATAAAGCCATCCCTTAAAGACAGGGCAGCGCCTTTGGACAGGACCCTTAAACATATCGGCTTACTGGGTAATCGTTGTGAGCATCACCCCCTACCCGCGCATATACGTCAGTAGTTCCTGTATTTTCATCAACACTTCTGCATTAAAAGGGGGCTGGCGCGCAGTGGAACGAAAACTCACGTTAAGCTATTACTCCCCCAAAGTTATTTTCCTGTGTTATATTCCGTGTGATTGACAGTGTTAGTTACACGGGATTTTACGTGGGGTATTTATGGCTATAGCACAACGAGCAACGCAAAGCGTTACCATGACCGTAGAACGTGACTTACTCAGCCGTGCGCGTGAGGCCGGAATTAATCTCAGTGCTACCCTGACCACGGCCCTCGACGCTGAACTTCGTCAGTACGAGGCAAAAAAATGGCAGGAGGAAAACAGCGAAGCACTGGAAGCTTTAAACCGCTTTCACGATGAACACGGTTGTTTCAGCGATGAGTACAGGACATTTTAAGAATGCAGTTCACTGTATACAGTAATACCGGGAAAAGCGCCGTCTATCCCCTGCTGCTCGATGTTACCAGCGATATTATCGGGCAGTTGAACCGCAGGATTGTGATCCCCTTGCTGCCTCTTGAAAAGTACCCGAGCAGCACGCGACCTGAACGGCTGGTTCCGCTTATCAGACTGACTGATGACAAAGAATATGCCGTAATGACGCATGAAATGGCGAGCATTCCCACTCGTGCTTTGGGGGCTGTTTTCTGCGATTCATCTCTCTATCGTACAGAGATTAAAGCTGCTATTGATTTTCTTCTCGACGGTATCTAGTGACTCCTACGATGTGGCCCTTCGGGGTTCTAAGCCAGAACCCTATCTAAACAATCTCCCCCTAATGATCCATGCCTGTATTTTGTGAAACACAACGTGAGTTTTCGTTCTACTGAGCATTAGCCCCCTCAAGGTGATTTATTAACGTGATTTTTTCTTGTTCCAGCCGCCGTTGGCCAGAAATGCGGCGCGCGAAACGCAGGCGCCCCACAGCAGTTGCATACCTATTTTGATCAGTTCACTGGCCTCATGCATGAAGAAAAGCGGCACGATAAACAGCGTGCTCAGCAGGAATCCCCATTCAGCAGCGCTTTTTCTATCTTTATCACTCATCGAGCTCATCGGCTTAAAGCCCAAAAATGCAGATAGCATTATTTTTAACCTGTCCATAAAGCAGCCCACCCATAGCCAGTAAGGCATCAAATAAGTATATAATCATCTAATCATCTAATCATCTAATCATCTAATCATCTAATCATCTAATCATCTAATCATCTAATCATCTAATCATCTAATTACCGGTTTTTTTGCATCCAATCATTGATGAGTTCCATTGTTACATCAGTCATGTCTCTGTCCTGCTTCAAACATGCCAGCTTGAAGGACTTGTGCAGATCTTCAGGAATGTTCATCTGGAGTTTCTTTGTCGGTAAAACCGGTTTGTGGATAGCGTCAACCGCCTGCATTGTACTTTTGCTAGCACCGAGTTTCATTTTCATTGGCATAATTCCAGAATGTCGTTTGTAAGTACGTCGATTTCACCTTTGGCATTTGAATCGTCCGTATCAAAAACAGTGCCGCCATCCATCATTGTTTTAATGTAACTCTGCCTTTGCGTCGTTCCTGTCCGTAGCGTGGGAATGCCCGTATCTTCAATCGATGCCTTAAGAACGCTCAGCATTTTGGCTGTATTAACCTTTTTTGTTATTACAAATCTAGCCTTGATTGGTTGCAGTTCCTGCCGCGCTTCAATCACAGCAATGATGGCGCCACAGGCGGCAAAATCCAGCGGTGAAGGTGTTACTGGAATTAAAACCACGTCGGAAACCATGACTGCAGCAGCTGAAATAGCAGATATCGCAGCAGCACCATCTATGATTATGTAATCATATGATTTCAATGTTTTCCTTACTGAGTAGACTTCTTTTTCTGATCCTGCATCAGCTACGTCAAAGAGGCATTTATCCTCGTTGTACCAGTTTCCGATGCTACTCTGTGGATCAGTATCGACTACTATTACTTTGGCCCCCCTTTTTGCGATTGCTGTAGCTACATTTATTGAAGTAGTCGTTTTACCAACTCCCCCCTTACCGTTTAAAAAAGAAATGACTTTAGCCATAAACACACCTTTCAAATGTAAAAATTCGCCTCAAAAACTGTAATCCTGTAATCCTGTAATCCTGTAATCCTGTAATCCTGTAATCCTGTAATCCTGTAATCCTGTAATCCTGTAA
>NZ_JAALFV010000013.1:0-63326 GCF_011800405.1 Pantoea sp. EKM21T | reverse complement strand
CCTGTAATCCTGTAATCCTGTAATCCTGTAATCCTGTAATCCTGTAATCCTGTAATCCTGTAATCCTGTAATCCTGTAACTATACGTACGTGAGTTTAAAACTCAATGAAAAAGATTATGTGATTATAAAATCAATAAATCACATGATTATAAAATTATATAATCATGTGATTACACCCATCGACTTAATTTGTAGAGATGCAAGTAAGAAACTGATAAATAATAGATATTTTTAGAGGGCGTTACATTTGAAACAGATCAAATATTATTTTTGAGCATCGCAACAGCTTCCGTTCCGGGCATATGGAACTGCACTCGATGTCTCGCAGCCACATCCAGCGCAAACACCTTCGTGTAGACTTCAGTGGATTTCATGCTTTTATGTCCCATCAGGCTCTGCAGAGCCTTGAGCGGAATACCTGCATAGAGCATGTGCATGGCGTAACTGTGCCGGAATGTGTGTGGCGTTACCGGCACAGAGAACGTGACTCCGTCATCGGCAGCGGCAGCGACGGCTTCGTTCAGCCAGGTGCGCACCGTCCGGTCAGTCACCGTCCAGAGCCTGACCTTTTCGATCCGGCCTGTCTCCGGGTTGCGTCGCTCAAGCGGGATTTTCAGCGTGGCGACCATCATCTCCAGCTGGGCTACATACTGCGGATCGGACAGCGGCACCAGGCGGTGCGGCACAATACCGGCGGGAGCGCGTCCCGGACCGCGGGCGGCCTTCTCACCACGTTGCTTGAGCGTGGCCAGCTGCACGTAAGGGTAGGGCGGCGCCAGGCTGAAATCTCCCCGGGCCAGCGCAAGCGCTTCATTAATACGCGCGCCGGTATTCCAGAGGGTAGTGAACAGCATCTTGCGGTGCAGATCCGGCACATAATGAAGCAGCGCGCTGACCTCCGGAGCCAGCAGGTACTGCGGGTATTCATCGTGCTGCGCGGCCATCTGGCGCAGCGCGAGTGCTGCGGGATAATCAATTGCAACCGGGAGGGCGGCGGTGGCCGGTGAAGAATATCCGGCTGGCAGATACGTCAGGTCCCTGCCGTTACTCATGAGCGGGCTCCTCCTTACTGCACCATGCTGCCGGCTCGCCGGGCTTGTGTGTCACGTAGGACGGAAAATCCGTGATATCGGTGTCAGAGTAAGGGCTATAATGCTCCTCGTCCGCCATAGCGACTCTGAAGCTATTCAGGACGTTTTTCACGGTTTCGGGCGGTGCGCCGGGCACCGTCAGGACCATACTGTCCGGCTCGATCCGAAGATAGACGCCAGCGGGTACGGCGCGCTCGCTCGAACGGAACGTCAGGGCCATGGCCTTTGCACCCGTCTCCTCATTAAGCCACGCGATTTCTGTGTCGAAATCCGTGAGGTTATCGTGGCGGGCGAGTACTTTTCCCCGGGTAACCACAGTTGTATGTTCTGCTGACTTTGCGGCAGCCGGTAAATCAGAACGGCAGACCACAACGCTGCCTGGCGGGTAGGCTGTATCGAGACGATGAGCCTCTTCCTGGGTAACGGCCCCGGCACCGAAAGCCGTGCCGGCGAAAATGGCCGCCGTGCAGAATCGATGCGCGTTCCTTTTCACTTTGTTCATTGTGTCGGATCATCCTGAATCGCTAGTAACGGGTCTGTAATCGCAACCTGCAGCTGCGGAACGGGGGCGTGCGGATAAGGAGACCGCAGCGTCAGGGTCATTTCTGCTTTGCCTTATGGCAGTAACTCACAGGCTCGCCAGGTTTCCGGACCACATAGGAAGGGAAATCCGTAATTTCTGTCTGGCTGAAGGGAGCAAATTCTTCACCTGCAGGCAGACGCCGGCGAAAACCCTCAAGAACGGTTTTTTCCCCTTCCGGCCCGACAGCGGGCATTGAGACGGCCATATTGGCAGGATCGATTCGTGAATAATAACCCGACCCGTTTTCCCTTTGCTTGAACATATACGTGAGCGTCAGACCGGGTGCGGTGCTGCCATGCGTTATCCAGGTGGCGACACCCCGTCCTGTGGTCAGGTCAGCCTTCCGGCTGATAACAGTTTCCCGGATCTCCAGCCGGGTCGGCAGGGGCACCATACCGTCTCCTGGCAGATCCTGGCGGCAGATCACCACACTCCCGGGCGGATAGGCCTCATCAAGACGGCTCATTTCCTCATTCGTTGCCGCTCCAGCCGCTGGTATCAGTCCAGAACAAAGTAACCCGCACATCAAATCCCTTATTACGGCTGAATTCACTCTGAAACCACTCCACCTGCCACTTTGCTGTCATCGCCGAAGGGCGTCTCACCGATTTCCCTGAGAACGGACGACCATCCGTTGCTGAACCAGTCGCCCGGATCTTCACCGTTAAACACTTGCTGCAGCCAGCGGGCGGATGAACGGTGAGGCGAGTCCTGAAAATAAACGTGATGATGCTGGCCTATGACAGTCGAGAATCCAAAATTCGGGTGCTCGGGCGTCCAGTCAAAAGTATTGATGGACAGCCGGGCACCTTCTGTTTTGAGAAGCAGGAGGAATCTTTTCATATTCCCGTATCCGCCGCTCCCCATATCGCTGTTCAGATGAAAATCATTGATGACGCCGGGCGTGATCCGTTTTGTCTGCATATCCTTACGTAATATGAGCAGGGTGCCATTGTGCATACCGCCGGATATTCTCAGAAACTCAAACGTGTAATCGCTTTTACTTTCGGCAGGAAAGAAAAACTCCCGATAGCCCACAGAGCCAATGTCAACAAACGGAAAGGGTTGCCCGCTTTCTCCCAGCAACCATTCAGCGGAGGAGCCAAATTTTTCAGCAATCACATCCGCAAGCTCAAACGTAAGCTCCTGCAGCCCGTCCATGATATCCATCAGGAGCCCGGGGGATGTATTAAGCTGTCTGCCGAGCCGGACCAGGTCAAAGGTATCAAGCGTCCTTCCTCCGGCATAATCCCGAAAATAATTGTCCTCTATCAGCCGGTCAAACAGCCACCTGAGTCGCTTGCCCGTTTCGTGCTGCCAGCGTTCCCGTTCTGACATCATGGGCTCCTGACTGACGACAGGCTGATAATACTCCCGCAGGGCAGTCCGTATTTC
Organism: Pantoea sp. EKM21T; assembly: GCF_011800405.1. Lineage (NCBI taxonomy): Bacteria > Pseudomonadati > Pseudomonadota > Gammaproteobacteria > Enterobacterales > Erwiniaceae > Pantoea > Pantoea sp. EKM21T. Next base: position 60,256 of record NZ_JAALFV010000013.1, on the reverse strand, counting down.
GCCTTCCAGCGAGCGTTCGTTTTTCATTGCTGACTGCTCGATGCACTGATAGAGCGCGTCGTCCACGTTACGGGCCTGAATTTTCGCCATGACTCAACCTTTCTTCTTTTTGCAGGCAAGAGACAACAGGCTGAACGTAAAGGACAGCGTGCGTCAAATTAAAGGCTATTAATTATCAGTGTATTCATAATGAGTCAATAAGAACACACTATGGGAAATGATGCGTTACTAACCACTGAAACTGTTTCATTCCGCAATTACCGCATCACCCTGTCTGTATGATCCGACTTTTTCCCGATACGGCAGTAACCGGAAGCGTAGCACGGCGGCGGGGCGGGGAAAAGCCCGGCGCAGGCGGCCCTGCCATGAGTTATGACGCTATATGTAGTGGTTACAACAGCTGACATAGCCACCATATGTAGTATCCTGCGCAAAAAGCCGCCACTGACCAGTCAAGATCCGGTTCTGCCTTTTTTCGGATCTGATTATCAAGAACAAATCAGAGGGCATAATTAATATACACTATGTACGGCGGCGTACGTCACCATACTTTTTTGTACTCAATCATTGACACCAACCAACACAGCATGACATTGTGTAGGCATACGGAAAAAATATTCAACTAGTTTTAAACGGGCGGGAATTATGGCTGAGAAAAATGACAAGCTCGAGCAGCGTATGGAGCTAAGGATTTATGCTGAAACGAAAGCGCAACTGCAGCACATCAGCAGCACATTGCCTTTTAGTCCTCCTATTTCTGAAGTTGCGCGGAGCTTTATTGAAAAAGGGATTGCAGAGTGGAGTAATTCTGGCTTTAAAAAAGTAGCTGGTGATGATGTTCCGCTCGTAAGCCGACTAAACCTTTACTATCAGATACGTAATCTTGATGTCAGTCGGCCCGGTTTTATTGAACCCACTTTGAGCAAAGACATGTGGCACCCTTCTGAACTGCGGGCTATAGATGTTATAACACAGGCCTATCGTAAGCAGATGCTGTGGTTTTTTGGGCTGAATGAAGAAAGCCTGAAGCGCATCAATCCAGGGCTTGCAAACGACGATGTCAGACTGCTGATGAATAAATCACCTGATACGGAGGCTATAAACGAACTGCAGGAAGTGTGTGATCTGGTTTCGATGTTTGAAGAGATGCGTAAAGCACTAGAAAGGCCACAAAATTCTCGTACGTGGGAGGCGGCTCCATACAATGATCAGGTTTCTGAGGATGTTAAAGCACTTTGTCGCATTAAAAATATTCCTCTTGAAATTGATGGTTTTCCTGAAACCCAGCGTCAGAAAGCTGAAATGCTCGCCATGCTGCGCTGGGTGAATGAAGGAAAAGCAGATCGCGGTATCTGGGTACCGTCCAGTCTATCCAAATCTGACATGACATACTGTTATAACATCATGCTGGAACGTTACCGTGAAATGACCGAAGGGATGGCCAACCTCGATAATCTCAGGCTTTTAAGCATCATTAAAAACCTGCCAGATATGACGTAAATAAAGTCTATATTGAAAAAGGCTCCCTTTTGGAGCCTCTGATTATTTAACTGCGGTAACTTGGCCTTTAAAGAGTCTCACACTGAGTTATGGCTTTTCGACATATTCCGCATCATCAAGATTAAGATCAAAAACAGAGTCGTCGAAAGTTACATCGAGAACTTCAGCATTAGACCTGATCCCTTCAAAGAAGCCGATTTTAACCGTGCCAGCATACCGTTCATGGTGTTTGAAAGAATAACTTTTCTCCTGCATCCCATACATAACTCGGTCTTCCCGGTCCCAGTTCACTCCTGAGTAGTCTATGAAGTCATAGGTTACTAGGAGCTCAACATCGAACTCCACATCATAGGTTGCCTCGTCGGAGTTGACATCAATCAACTGTACCTCGGTAATTTTAAGACCGCTAATATCGATTTCATTGACGTCATAATCGCTATCTCCGGAAGAATATGGAATGAATTCGCCTTCCAGCAGAATTTCCCTCGCCTTATCCTGAACGGTTTCTATCACCTGCTTCAGCACGCTGTCTGCAAAATCGGGCAGTCCGACCAGCTCTTGGTCATTTCTGTTAACGAGGTCCAGCAGTTGATCCAGTTTTTCCAGGTGAATGAAGTTGGGATATCTGTCGGCCACTGCCTTCATATCACCGTCAGCACTGACAATGTAGACCATATGAAAGCGGTCCTGGGCTACCTTATCCACTGCAGCCAGTGAAAATGCATCCGGAAATTCGTATTTCTTTGCCTCGCGGTGGAAAGGGGGAACCCCCGAGAAGTAATCATTAAAAATTTTAGTTGGATCAACGATCGATACAGAAATATGCTCAGTTATGCCGTTATCCATAAGGGCCCTGAACTTCGTCATAGCCTCCTGGAGTACACCTTCGGCGTCAACATTGGCAAAAAGCCCGCCGCCAGTTGACTTCTCAGCTACCCGCAGAAAAGAAGCGGCTTTCTGAAATTTTTTCAGCTCACTTACTGCCTCATCGGCGAACTTTCTGATGTGTCCTTCAATTTCTGAACGTATGACATCGGTTATTAAAAGATGAATCTTTTTTTCTACCACCATTTTTTCGAGGCGCGCAAGACCATAATGTCCAAACTGAAATCGTTTGGCCTCATAAGCTGATGTATCGATAAAAACTAGTCGCGTCTGCAGTTCCATGCGGGATGCTCCAAAAAAGGTTGCTGCTAAGAAAGACAGGTCGGATCCATATATGCTACAAACCAAATATGAATTTGTGACCCTGACTATTATCTTTTGTGTGTATCAGTGATGACTGTCGGGCACCGCTGACAAAATTAATTGTTTCCCGCCTTTTTAGGATGTTCTATCCTTAAAGAGACATCTCCCTTAAAGACGGCACTTATTTCATATTTTATAACAAGATCAAACTGGTCAGAATCGCTCCTGACATTCTCAGCAACAGCTTCAACCAAGCTCCCCGATTCGTACTTTCTCAGCAACAACGCACTGAAATAATCATCATCAACGACCAGTGAAACCGGGCGATTAACATAAGGCATGAAGTAAATTTTACAGGTGCCAAATTCGGTCGTCAGCGTTCGGGAGCCGTCTCTGTTTGTTTTCATTGCCACGGTGACATCTGCTCTATCAAAAATCAGATTATTATACTGCTGGTAAATATCCTTACTCATCACGAGCACATTTTTCCCTGCAAATTCCGGTGAAGACTTAATGTTACCCAGCAGCATAATAAAATCATCAATGATGACATTCCTGACTGGCACTGTCTGCAAAAGCTGATTAATAACCCTTATCTGAATATTACTTGCGACGGCCTCAGCCTGAAAGTCACCTTCATTGGAAACGGGTAAAGCATCTATGCCTTTAGCATAAGACTCTTTTTCAAGTTTTATAACGGTCTGGCTTTTCGTTAAGCCATCATTACTTTGGACATGACGGATCAATCTGAATAAAGAGAGAGGAAGTGGTCTCTCAAGTCGTCGACTTAAAAAGTTCGTGGTTTTTTCTGCAGTAATAGCAAGTTTGTCAGGATCGATGGCCGCGTCCCTAAGTTTCCGATCCAGATTTACTTTAATTACATTAATAAGCCTATCCATAATAGTTAACAGATTCTGTCTGGCATTCACCGACTCTTTTTCCTTTAAGTGGTATATACATTCTTCCTTATCAATCTGGTCTTTTATTCGTGATAAAACACCTATCAGCCTTTGTTTTTCTCGGTAGGATATATAATCCTCAGCAATGGCTTGTTCTAAGTACTGAACATTGCCGCTTTTTTCTGCCGACACCGTTAATAACAACTGCACCCAGGGACTGGTCATTTCAGTGAATCCACTGTCGTAAACCCCTCCATAAATGCGACCGGAAACCATATCCGGTTTGTCATAATCACTTAACCTGCGTGCAAGCCCGTTAAGCCATGCGTCATATGCCATCCTTTCTGACCACGTCCATAGACAAATCCTTACGAGAGCAGTTAAAAGCTGTCCTGGATGGGATATTTCCTCTGACAATGTCTCAAAGCCACCCGTATGATCGGTCAGGCTTCCATTCAACAGCAGCCTGACATAATGTGTTATGAATTCATCAGGTCCGTTCATACGGGATGTCAGATAAAGGCTTACGCAGATACGCATATCAGTCAGTCCGTTCATCATTGCAGTGTTAAACCACATGCTGTCCGTAACACTGTTAAGCTTTCTTTCTTTGAATATTCCCGGACTAAACAACAACCCGTCATAACGGTAATTTTCAGGGGCGTGACTTTCAATTTTCATAGAGTGCTGCCAGCGGTTAAGCAGGTCAACTGCCGCGTCAGCAGTAACTGGATCGCGTGTTTGCATCGCATCAAGGACCATTGCGGGGAGATCCTGAAGTTGCTTAGAACAAAAGTGTTCATACAGGGCAGCATTTTCTGAATCAGCGAACCGATGTCTGACTTTGTCTTGATAACTCTCCCATACAGTTGCGAACGTCCTCGTTAAACGGTCATAACGTGACCGTAGTGTTGCTGTTGACAATGGATAGTTATTAATGCACCAGCCAGTTAATACTGACCAGTGTGAACGGACAATTTCCATAGATATGTCCAGCTCTTCTGAACTCATATATCCGCGACTATTAAAAAGGCGGACATTAGCCCACAGACATAATTCAAAAAATCTTTCTGACTCAGCTATCTTCTCAATAGAAATATTGGATATTTTATATGCTTCGCCTGAAAACGAGTTCTGCAAGCTACGCTCAAGAAAACCAATTTTCAATAAAAGAAAATTATTCACTTTGCCATCATCAGCAAAACTAAAAATATTACACAACGTGGAAAAATCATCATGCAATATAAGCATTGCGTCTTCAAACCCTTTTACATCACCCTGTAAAAGCGAAAGATAGGTATCTGCTGTCATGGCCTCTAAGGTCAGGCTAACACTGTCAGATTCCCGTCTGTCTGTCGTTTTGAAGAAACAAAGCTTTAATGCTCTGGCTGGTATGCTTTTTTCACTGATATTCCTTAACCCAAACAGCACTTTTCCTTCGCTCCGTTCAGGAGCCATCCCGCCGTCCCCTATGATAAGTGAACCCTGAACACCACTTTTTATCAGGTTCCTGTTAATCCGACCAAGTAAAAATGTAAATGGCCGGTGAAAAACGTTTAACTGTTCCAGACGCGGATGCGCACTCGTAACCCAGATGTATTGATCAGAGTGGTCTACCTGAAGAACATTAAGGTTAGAAAACCCTCTAGCTGGATAAACAGGATAAGCCCTGAGTCGCTCTGACATTTTTTCTATTACGTAAGGTTCCACTATTACAAGAGATATATATCGTTTAAGGACATGTTGTCGCTTAGTGTCATCCAGCATTTCCAGACTGACAATAAAAAACCATATTGATAATACAATGTTGATGAATAGCCAGGTCAGACTTATCAGACAGACCAGCCCATAGGCATAATCGCCAGAAACCATTTTTATAATAACACCGAGAAGAATAAAGCCTGACAGAAAAAGGCCGCTCAGCCCCGCGAGCATAAATCCTGAATAGTGCTGATAGGCTTTCTGAGCTATTTTCCTGTCTGCTTTCCTCTGAAATACTACGCTTACCAGCCCGACAACTAGCGGATAAACGATACCAATTATGGTCAGCTGACCGCTTAAGATAGTTGTCTGCCATTCAGTAATGCTGTGGCGGTAAGGAAAGTACTGGGAAACATATTTTTTTATTGGTAATTCTAATGCTAACCCTGCATATAAAAAAATAAATGCAGCAGCGAAAATTATCACAACGGACAGAACCGGATACGTAGCAGCTGTTAGGATGCACCTTTCAGGAATGCTCCATTTTATTTCCTTATAAGAAGGTGTTTTGACCACTCTGCTTCTGACAAACCTTTCAGCCAGTGAAGTCGTTGTATTCAGAATCCTTCCAATCATAAAAATACCTTTCTTAATGAAGTTTGATACCGAAATAATAAATGAAGAAATAGCTGCTACTTACTCCTTATCAGCAGCATATCTTTTATACGTGTTGTTTCACTGTGTGACGGTATTCTTAACGCGGATAACTGACTCTGCCGTCTTATGTATCAGTCATAGCGCCATTGCCCGGCACGGGCTGACTGAATCAGCATCCCGATAGTCAGAGGGATGGCCTCGCGCGGGTTTTCTGGATAGTAGAGGCTGAAAGTCACCTCGTCAGAATCCATTCTAAACGCATCGAAGACATTCTGAAGGCATTCCGCAGCATCCTCCGGGTCCAGCTTCATGTCCAGATTGAGCGACATCTCTGGTGTGAGTGTTTTTTTCCGGAACGTAAGCAGGGAGCGGCCGTTCCACGGCTCAATGAGTGCCATTACGCGTGCCTGGATGTCATCTACCATATCTTATCCTCCCCACGGGCGATGGAATTGTACAGTCTGACCGAATTGAAACTGATATCGGCAACGTCTCTGGCCAGAATCACCCAGCCCACGACGGGTATCGCCCGTCCGACAAAGGTGCTTAGCTTATGCGTAAAAAGAATACGCGCGGTCCGGGGCGGGTATCCCCCTACGATGGTGGGGAGCTTTATGCCGAAGGGAAATTTGGCTTTAGGAAATACTTTGCGTGCAGCCCGTGAGGCATATGAGGTTCCCTTCAGAGCATCGCGCGGTTTAGCGCGGGTAGTCAGGACATTACGTCCGGACAGGATGGCAACGATCGCGCCGAAGTCATCAATCCCCAGCTGTTCGGCGACTTCTTCACAGAAGATCATGAAAAAGAGCTCGCCAGCGGTGAGGTTGGGTCTGCCTGCGTAGAAATAGGTGTTATTGAGTTCTTCCGTCGTGTCCACTGCCAGCTCCTGCAGGTTCAGCTTCATTTATCGTCCTGACGCTTCTTAAACAATACCTTCCGCGTTCAGGCCTGACAACCTGTCAGGCACAGGATAAACAGATACGTTACTTCAGCCATATCTCCCTGCAGTTAAAAGACACCTGTGTCAGACGCAGGGAAATGCAGGCATGTCTGTCTTCGCAGCAGCATTCCAGTACCACCAACGCCCGGGCCCATATTCCGCCTCATAGTGAGAGGTTTTTACCTGCTTGCGCTGCAGGTAGTCTGGTGAGTTCATGCCGAACACTTCCATCGGCAGCGCATCCACGCCAGGAACGTCTTTGAGCACAAAATCCGGAAACACATCTTCCTCACCGTCGTAGCGCAGAGGCTTGATAAAAGCCCGTTTTTCCTGCCACAGTTTTTCTTCCACAGCACACTCATAGCCGGAATCCAGCGGAATAAAGCGTGGGCTGACCGTCATCAGTGCCACATCGATCACGGTACCGCAGCTGGACGGTCGGTTGCGCCCGTCTATGTGTCTGAACGATGTTTCAGGCGGCTCAGTTTCAGCGATAACCATCACTTTCATTCCTCTGCGCCAGTCGCTAAGCTCGCGGCTAAAGCTTCGCTCCAGGCGGTGACGAACGTCTTCAGGCATAACCAGATCAGGAAAGCCAGAAAACAGCCCCAGCGGCAGTATTGCCTGGAGCCGTGCTTCACCGGCTTCACTCCAGCCAGCCAGTATGGAAACCACAATGAGTCGCCTTTTGCTTTTTTCGGCTGCTCTCAGATGCTCCCGGTTGGCAATAACCTGCTGAGTACCTTTCAGGGCCATGAGCAGGAGGGATTCTTCCAGTGGCACGCGACCAATACGAATCCGGGCCGCAGTCTGCTGCAGGTGCCAGCTCACCCAGCCAGGGGTACGTTTCTTTTTATCGAAAGCGGGGTGCCAGACATTAATACCAGACTGCTCCCACAACAGGTGCAGAAGCCCCAGCAGGCTCATCGATGGCCGTCGTTTTCGTTTGACCGGTTCGTCATCAGAGACGTTTTGAGCCGGTTTTACATCAGAAGGTGCCTTTTTCTGGAGGCCCGTGGGCAGTCTGACCACAATGGTGCCATCCGCTGCAGCACGGACCGCTTCTCCCTGATAAATCTCTGCCTGACGTTCATCAGACCACACTGAATAAAACCGGCAGTCAGGTTTATGCTCATTACCCGTAAACGCGTATGAAGATAGCCAGCAGCGTTCGGTATCCCGGGAGTAGTGAACCTTCAGCCGTCTCCTGACAGGATCGTTTTCTGCCGGCAGACATCTGCAGGTCACCACTGTAGTTTTTTTATTATCCCGGGAGTGTTTGAGCCAGCGCTGCCAGGTGGATGTTTCATTCTGCTGGAAAGCCTCAGACGCCTCCTGCTGGCCCCGCTGACCAGTGAAGTGAACCGGATAAACTTTTTTCTTTTTCATATACAGTCCGCTCAGCAGATTATATTTCGCCTGTCGATCATGAATAGTTGCACTGTACGGGCGATGACTCGGTCCAGAGGCGGTTAAATTCATTCTGATATTGCTGAACCAGTTTTGGATTGTCTCTTATAACCAGCGCATTCTCGGCATTACGTTTCTCTGCAGATGAGGTGTAATTAAATGATCCCGTCTGCACGCCATTGTTACCTGTCACAATAAACTTGTTATGCATAATGCTGTACTGTGCATCTGTTCTTACCTGAACACCCGAACAGGCCAGTTTGTTAACCAGTGACCAGCGGTCATGGCTTTTCTTTTCATCTGCAACGATCCTTACGGGCACGCCACTTCGTGCCAGCTGACTGAGCGATTCAGCAATGGGAACGCTGGTAAAGTCGTAGGCGGCTACGTCGGCAGAACCGGCAACTGAGTGGATGAAACTGAGGATCAAAGCCTGGGCTGTCCCCTCTGGTGAAAATCCAACACTGATCTCAGAATCAGCCTGAGAAAAAAAAGGTAAAACAAAAAGAAACAGACAGCATTTTTTCAAAGTTTGTAACCTTTTATAGAGATAACCATAATTTATATTGATTATAATAACTCTACACTATGAAGTGTTGTCATTTTTTTGCATCACTCATAAAAAGTAAATAGTTAATCAATCGGATAACAAAAAATGGAAATTAAAAATTCACTTAATTCAAAAAATAACTGGAATGATATGACTAAAACAGACTGGCTAATGAAGTTCAGGCGTTGCCATACGCTTGAAACCCTCGAGACTGTTTATGAGAATCTAAGCTACAAAATTCCCGACGAAGAAGGATTTTCCATGACACAGGCTTATGATCATCGAAAAGCTGAGTTTGCAGCAGGTAAACTTTTTGATCGTGTACCTATGTATGTATGGAGGTTTGTTAAATAGATATGTGCTTTGGATTAGCTTGTTGGCACTTCACTTGAGGACTCGACAGAGGTTCTTACCATCCAATTTATCCACTGGATAGCCTAAATAAAAGGATCATTAGAGGATCAATAGTAGATCAATAAGGAATAAGATCGCTCTGATACCTTTGATAGCAACGATTTCAGCCTGATTCAATACACTGCACCGGGTAAGTCCATCCACTGTGAAGGGTAAGTTATCCACTATACAGGGTCCAAACTACACTATAGCGGGTAGATTTGATCCACTGCACCGGGTACTATACCATTCTTATACACTCACTTTGATATTTGGAATTGTTAATGGAAAACAATAAGTTATCGCTCTTTATCGAGGAAACATCCAAAGAATCAGGTGAAGTTATTCACCTTCTTCCCACTCTCCGTCAGACAATACAACCTAAAGTTCTGCTGCGACTGGGGGTGTTTGTGCCCACGCTGAAATCAACGGATAAGGGCGGCAGAAAAAGTCATAGTATCGACGCAACAGAGTCACTGTCACGACTGTCCATTGTAGAGGGTGAGGGTTATAACCAGATTCAGATTTACGGCCCGCGTCTCGACATGGATACCGATTTCAAGGTCTGGGTAGGTATTATTTATGCGTTATCGAATAAAAAGCTCGATAACGACGATCAGCTGGAACTCAACTTTGCTGACTTCGCAAAGTACTGCGGTTTCGAAACAAAGCGCATCGACAGGCAGCTGAAGGACAGGTTTGATGCTTCTCTTACCCGAATTGCCCGGACTAACATAAGCTTCGTAAAGAGCGTACCCGGTACAGACGATCGTATCACCATTAACATGCACCTGGTTGAATCGACTTATTACGACAGCCACACAGGCAAAATCATCATCAAGCCTAACTCTAAGCTCAATACACTGTACCGGGTAGATGGTAAAACCAGGTTGTATCTTAAAGCACTCCAGAAGCTTTCCCGTAAGGAGTCTGCGCAGGCACTCTATCTCTACTTGGCTGAGTTACCTCCAACCTTTTATCGGATTGGTTTTGACCGGCTGCGTGAGCGGCTTCAGCTGACATCACACCTGGGCAATCAGAATGCCACTGTGAAGAAGGCTCTTCAGCAGCTGAAAGATATCGGTTTTCTCGAATATTCCGTTGATAAAGAGGGGAGCGACTATGTGCTCAATATCCTCAAACGCAATAACAAACTCTGAATCCCCCGGTACAGTGGATAATCCGAAATGCAGGGCTGACACCCGTCATAGTGGATCTCAGCACTACTCTTTGGCTTCTTTTTGATAAACAGCATCAGTGCCTTTAGGCAGTTGCTGTGACTGCTGCCGGTAATGAACAACTCTTTCACGAAAATATTCACGCAGTGCAGTCGGCTGATGAATTTCGACCTCATGCGGGATCACCGGCATGTTAAGCCGTTCTTTGTAAGCTACGCCAGCAGCTGCAAGGTCAACGCTGACCCTTTCTCTTTCACTCTTATCTTTACTGGCCAAGTTGTGAGACATATAGCTTCCTTCTGAGCTGAGTATAACGTCTTGTATACCTCAATAACGCCTGTAATAATGGATTACATTAGATGTTTTTCGGTCGACTTAAGTATATAGAATTAATCAAAAAGGCAGGGGGATGCGATGAGTAAGGTTAACACGAAAGGAAAATATTTAAGCTTACCTTTTTTAGTTTGGTTAGGTTGATATGAACTTAGTTACTTCTACGCTTGCGATATATTTTTTCGACAATTTGTGATGCTATACTCCAATAGCTTTTTTATCTTTCCATAGGCAGCTCATGACGAACCTAAAAAAAATTGTCCAGAAATTCGAAGCGTCACAGAACGCCCTGGTTCTTCAGACTTCGGACTTGTCGCTGCAGACGATTGCGCAAATGGTGGATAGCGGTGCAATAGACGTTTCTCCCAAATATCAACGGCGGGAGCGATGGAGTCCGCAGGCCCAATCGGAGCTGATGGAGTCGTTTCTGATAAACGTTCCAATTCCACCTGTCTACTTATCCGAGGATGATTTTGGTACTTATTCAGTAATTGACGGTAAGCAACGAATTACAACAATCTATGGATTTCTCTTTGATCAGTTCGCTCTAAACGGTCTTAAAAAGTTTCCAGAAGTCGACGGGTTAAAATTTTCGGGGTTGCCGCCAGAGCTTGCGAATGCCCTTAAAATCCGTCCATATTTGCGTGTTGTTACACTACTGAAGCAGACTGATCCTGAGCTAAAATACGAAGTTTTCACGCGACTGAATACAGGTGGTGAACCGCTCCTGCCTCAAGAGATCCGCAATGCTTTATACCGAGGGCCATTCAATGACTTGCTATTCGAGCTCGGCGAAACTCCGTTTTTACTTCAACAACTTAAAATTGTAAAAAAGACAGAAACGTCCTATAAAGAGATGCAAGATGTAGAAGTGGTGCTGCGCTTCTTTAGTCTTAGTTCGAATTGGGAAAACTTTGACGGCAACATGCGACAGTCTCTCGATACGTTTGCAGCTGCTAATTGCGGTATCAATAAACAAAAAGTTGTGACAGCCAAAAAGAAGTTTGAAACAGCTCTTGCTCGCTGCGAGACTCTATGGGGGGTCGACGCATTTAAACGTTATCAAGGCTCTGCATATCGCGACCAATTCATGTCGGCAATGTTTGACGCGCAGATGATAAGTGCTTCTGAATTAGATGACGCTAGGTATGATGAGCTAACACATAAGGTAGCGACTGTACGAAAGGAGACTCTAAAACTTTTCACAGATGAGCGCTTCGTCGACGCGATCCGAGTATCTACCAACACGCCTAGCAAAATACGTTATCGTATTGCTGAGGTTAAAAATATTTTGAAGAATGTGCGCTAAATGAGTGCCAAGGATTCACTACTCGCTACATTGCAAGTTCTAGAAGATTGCGTTAAGCACAGCGCACTCATTGACACGGCTTTAAAGGTAGAGCACAACCAAAGAGCGAGCATGCTACGCCAAGGGTTAGCCGTATTGGTTTTTGCTACCATGGAGTCCTTCATTAGAGAGCGTACCGCAGAGTTACTTAGCTCCTTTTCCAATCCTCAGCTAACGTTTTCTGATTTACTTCCTGCTTTGCAAAAGGCGGTAACGATCGGGGCGCTGGAGGGCATCCGTTTCCGGCTGAAGTTGCAGTTACCACAAGATAAGATCAGCTGGCTCGTTGGGGCTCTCACTCCGGTTTCGTCAGCGACGGTAAATCTCTTTCAGCTTTCAGAGCACTCGTTTGGACAGGCAGCTTCAAATCTTACAGAGGACGACATTTCGGAAATTTTGAAAGCTTTCGGTATTGATCAACCTTGGCTACAAATTACAGCACTTAGCAGACGTCTTGGCGTTGGAACACTCGACTGCAAAACTGAGTTCGTTACGATCAAGGAGCGCAGACACAATTCAGCACATGCCCTTACCGCTAATGTCTTGCACCCAGAGCTGGAAGGTTCGTTACGTTCCGCACTGGCAATTTGTATAGGATTTGACTTATTGCTTTCCCATGCGCAGCAGCTAACTAATAGCAAGCTCGGTCCTAATAAGGACAATCGTCCCGGGATGAAGCACACAGATGTAAGTTTAGTATTCGTGTTACCGAGGTCCACAACGCCGGGTCATTTCGCGGTTCGTAAGGAACAACTAGCTCCGCCTGCGCCATTGATAAAACGGTCTATCCGAAACTTTCCAGATATTTCTAGCGCGTTGACTTTTGCCAATAGTTTTGCCAGCTCCAAAAAAATTCAAGTGGTTGTGTTAGATAACTCCTCGACGCCCCGCAATTGGACATGTTGGTAATATTCGCAATTGCAATTTAAAGCTGGCAGCTTCTGCTGTTCGACCTTCGCTCATTATTTGAGGTCGGCGATGAAGCCGCTTCTGACTTTGCTCGGGACTATTTGCACATGTTTGGCTCTCAGCTCAAGTAGGAGCGGGAGTCGAGGGAAAACCATGCCAAGAGCTGACTGCTGGCGTAGTTATAAACTGCGGTCGGGGGGCGGGGGCAGCCTTCAGCCAATGACTGCTTCTGGCCGGGAGTTCAAGTCGGCTACATTTTCAGAACTGGATTTGATTCTGCCGCACCGCCAAAGCGGCTTGCCTGCTAACGACAGCGCACAAAGTCGAGCTTTGCACGCTGCCGTCCAGCTTAGAGGAAGTGGTATGAGCACCTCCCACTACTTGAAGCCGAAAATTGTGCAACGGTCAGTTTTGTGCCCAGGCTGTGTGAAAACTGTTTTGGTCGCTTAATCTGCGTAAAGCAGGGTTGAAAACAACGCTCACACGTAAAATTTGGCTCAGGCTAACCTGTCGATTAACTCCAGATTTTGCGTAGATGCGCGCACTTCAGTTCTAGGTCAGAGTTTTCACACACCCTGGGCACATAGCAGACACTCAGGCTGGCCAATCTCTTCTTTCTTAAAGCGGACAAAATGGCGAGTAATGTGCAGCTAGGCCCTGAATGCCGCTTAGCGGCATGGAGGCGCCAGGCGATGTCAGAACAGGGTACAGTGGTCTGATGGCGCCGTACGCCCGGCGCAGCCGGTTACGGCCTGATATATTGCGCTAACCAACCCCTTCCTGCTAAGCCAGACGGCCTCAAAGCGACGATAACGTTTATCTAACCCGAAGCCCCGGTGAGCGGGCTGTACGGCGCAGAGCGACGTACAGGGCGAGATTTCCGGGGTCTTAGTTTTACTGTTCACTATGGACAGTAAAACTTAGAGGATTAGTTACACCATCCATTACAGCCACTCCTGTTCCGGCCCTTCGGGCCGGGGCGGGGGCGGCCTGTCAATGGGCACTCGGAGTTTCAGGACGGCTCGGGTTCTGGATGGGACGGGCTCGGGGTTTCAGGTCTGCTCGGATGCAGTTTTATGAAGTCTTTATGAGTGTTGTAACTATTAGTCTCTGCCATGCCCGCCGAAGGCGGGAGCTACTCCAGATTCTGAGCGGCGCGGACGCCTGCGGCCGCTGCAAGCGAAGGCCTCATTATTTATCCTCTGAACGGTCGGACTGAAAACCTTATTTTCTTTTTGATTATTTTTTTACTGACCGAAGGTCAGGAATGTCTTGCGGGTAACCTCAGACTCACTTGCAGGTAAGGTCAATTTTCCAATTGCGGGTAACTGTGAGTAAAAAAAGACAGCCCCCGAAAAGCTGTATTTATGTCAGTTGCGGGGTCGGAATGGCGCGGCTGCGGGGAGAAAAACAGAGCGTCAGTTACGCGGCACAAACGACTTTACCGCCAGTCAAGGCGGTTAAAATCGTGCGGGAAACGTCAGTGAACGACGTCGGGAGGTGCAGGCTCGTAGCCGAGGCCCAGCTCCAGCTGGTTAAGATGCTGCCACACCAGGCGATCAAAACTGTCTGCGTCGAGATTGATCAGTTCGTGGTTCGGCCGTGTGCGAATGAGCCAGCTGGCCATCGTACTGCGCCGTTCATCGAGGGGGAGCTTGCCCAGCTTATTGCGCCTTTTCCCCCGCACTGCCTTCTCGCGCCGACTCAGCAGCGTCGCTATACGGGCTTTTTCATACCAGCGCCGACGGGCGGCCCTGACGGAGTCACGCGTACCGGGTTCGAGAATACCTTCCTCTTCAGCCTCGATGCGCTGATTTCGCTGCAGAAGCAGCTTATCCATGTTAACGCCGCACAGCTGCCAGAAACGTTCCGTGAGAATGATATGCCGGGGCATCCAGTACTGTTCAATCGGGTCCCATTCCAGATCAGGCATTTCGATAAGACCAAATCGGGCCAGCTCCGGAAACAGACGCGACAGCCGGCAGGGTTCTACCCGGGTTTCGGGGATGACATTGCCTTCACTGTCTTTCGGGCTGAGTTCACTGGCCAGCCGGTTAACATTGGCGGTCACAACCCAGGTGGCCATGTCGGCACGCTGAACAAGCAGAGGGAATAATGCATCAATAAGCGCACGCCGTTCCGGACGGAAATGCCGATCGCGACCTGCAGCTTTACGGTACTGCGTGAAGTAAGGATGAAGTGACGGCCGGAAACGCAGCTTCCATTTACCGCTGCTCTTCTCTTTGACGACCAGACGACGCATGGCGTGGCCAAACTCACCCGGAAGCGGGCGATAGTCATCAGGCGCGAACCACCGGGGTTCAGGGCATTTGCAGGTGACATCATGATCGCCGCGGCGACGTCTGTCATTTTCTGAAGTCGGGCTGTTTATCCCGATTAAAATGCGGTCATTCACCCTGTCCCAAACTTATGGCGGGCAGGGGTTGTCTTATGAATAGCATGCGTTATAATCCTTTACAGGCGCTGCGCCTGCTTTTGGACCCCCTGATTCTGATTCTTCCGCCAAGTTGATCTCAGATTCGGGGGGTTTTTGCATTCAGAGTACGGTAAACCGTAGACTCTATACCCTGGACGTTTTAACGGATACGTCCTATCCGGTTAATTTATTTCCGTGCCGCGCATGACCGGCCACAGGTTTACTGCAAATCCTCATCGTCAACCACCACAGTATTCGATAAGGATCTAAAAAGGATCGCCGCCCGGCGAATTCTGAAAAGAATACCCATCTCACCCGTTTAAATCCAGCACAGTTTGCGCATAGCTCGAATCGTATGGATAAAAAAAGTTCACTAATAAACTTTATTTTGAACGTCTTCGCATCTGCGGCCTGACTTAATCCAAATTACGCGTCTGGCGGGACGGTGTAACCCGGAGGAATATCTGGGAGAGGTATTTCCTGATTTTCAGTAGCAGGCTGTGCCGCAATCATGAACTTTCACTTAATAATACGATGGGCAGGGCGGTCAGGCTGAGGCGTACCGCAGCATCGCGAGGAACGAACAGCCTGAGTGGCGTGGCCGTCATGGGGTAGAGTTTTTGACAGACTGGCAGTTGCTGACTGGTTCTTTTTCACCCGGACCAGGGTTTTATCCCTTCGCTGCCCTGGCGATGGCCTGCTGCATAACCTGTTCGCTGACCACGCCCGGGATAACCGTGGTGTTATCCGGTGTGGCGTTCTCAGCAGGCATCACGATAATGCCCGGCGTCCCCGTAAGGCCCAGCATCTCAGCCAGGTCAGCATTGTTCTCAATAATCTGGTCGGAGGCAGCATTACTATCCTCTGAAGCGTTACCTGCACTGGCAGCAACAGCGGCTTTCTCAATATCTTCTGCCGTCAGTTTCCCTTCGTTATGCCCTGTCTGGTAAATGCCGTTGTGAAACGCCATATACGTGTCTGCGCCGTGTTTCCTGTAAATGCTAAGGCCGCGGCGTGATGCCTGCTCTGATTCCGGATAACGGGCGGCAAAAATGGTCCAGTCCCGTAATGCAAAGCGCACGTCGGCATTTGCAGCCATCACCTTTTCCATCACCGGCGCCATCATGCTGCAGGCGATACATTCATAGTCAAAGAACTCAGTCACGATAACCTTTGAGTCAGCCGGCCCTTTCACGGGAACGCCATCAAGCTGCATCAGCAGCCGGTGTGTTTTCAGCGCTGACTGCACGTAAGTTTGCTGCTGCATTGCCTGTTGCCGCGCCTGTAGCTTTTTGCTCACCTCTATGAGCACGTCCGGGTGCGCGACCAGATAGTCCGCCGCAATTTCGCCGATGCGGGCCTGTTGTTCGGGGCTAAAAGTTTCCGCGCCGGTCGCGCCGGACTGTACTGAAAACAACGAGGTGCTCATGGCCAGCGCAAAGGTGGCCATCTTAAGGGTCTGTTTCATGATTTATCTCATATGCCTGCCCGGAGCAGACTGAAGGTGAGGCGGCCGCAATGAGTGCGGCCACGCTGATTTTTAACGTTCTTTCTGAATGTTCCTTGAGGGTGCATGTGACAGTTCGGGTGGCATTCGTTCCGGAGCATCATGCTGAACCGGCCTGCTGAGACCTGCCGCAATCTCTCTTTCCGTCCGGGCGGCGGCTGAAAGCTCAGTAGCCAGTTCTGTATCGCCCTTGCCCGAATGTACTGGCTGCTCCCGGCTCTCCTCCGGCATCCTGATAATTCCCGGAGAATCCTGCCGGGTATCTTCCAGAACCCGGCCGGCAAGTTTCACCTCGTCCGTTACAGACCTGGCATCTGGGATCTCAGATTTCTCACTGTCTGTCATCTCCTGTGGAACAGCCCGACTGAGGTCTTTGGCAAGCTTTTCCTCTCCTGCCACATCTGCCCGACTGTCACTGGCCATAATCTGCGCCTCCGGGACGACAGGAACGTCAGGCTGATGACTGTCTCTCCTGACAAGGTCTCTGACAGCAGCGTCGCCAATGTCGGCAGGTACCGCTGTTGACACCGTATCTTCCGGAACGGGCGGTCTGTTCTGCACACTATTAACGGCTGCTCTTACCACCGTTTCAGCTACGGGCTCCAGGCCTCCTGAAATCTTTAGCAGCTGTTGTGACGGCGAGTCGTTTCCGGTTTTAAGCAGAATGCCGGACGTGGGATGCTTTCTCGCCGTGCTGAGCGCCTCGTCCAGTGTGTTCACCACCAGGGTTTCACCGTTCCGGCTTTTCTGCAATAGCGCCGCCTGTCCGCCGGTAGTGATAATCCGCCTTTCGGTACCCCGACTTACTTCACCACTGCCGGGACGAAGCGGCACCATCGTCAGGCCCGCCCCTTTACCGTTACCGTCGTACACCGGCAAGGCCAGATGAGGCTCAGGGAATTTTCGCGTCGGTGGGATAATACGGGCAGTAACCGGGCTGCCGCTCAGGCCGTTTGACCGCAGAAACGCGCGACCGATGGCCGTTTTTGACGCGGCCTGCCCCATCGCCCAGATTTGCCTGGCCTGAACGCGCTCCGGCTCCGGCATCAGCGCGTCATGCGCCGTGGACGGCTCGTTTTTTCTGCCCCCGAGCGTCTTTGTCCAGCCATCTCTGTCATCGGTAATTATCTGAACGTGGTCCTTTGCACGCGAGACGTTGATATAAAACGCACGTGCGCCACTCATTTGCTTGCGGGCACCCTCAACGCCTTCGAGCGCAAGTGAGTACCGGGCGCTGGCACCCTGTGCGCCATAGCCGGTGACAGCCCAGCTGTAGTCCACGTGTCGATCTGCAATCGTAGTCGCCGGATCGATGACTTTAACCCCACTGCCGTTACGCAGGACAATTTCACCCGTGTCACGCAGTTCCTCCACGCGATACTGTTCGTGTGCAGCGTGACCGGCCTGCTTCTGTGTTTTACTCAGGCGGACGCTGTCACCCGTGCGCAGCTCGATAGAGCGGGTTTCAAAAACCTCGATTTCAGTAGCGTTAAGTTCCTGTGGGGACCAGAAGTGCGTGCGCCCTGCTTCATCCTTCAGGATGACGTTGCCATTGTCCTGATCAACACCAGTAACGTGCAGATACCGCTGATTTGCCATAACCACCTGCCCGGCTTCCCAGTCGTCAATACGGTTAAAATCGTGCCGCCCGCCATTAATACGGTCCAGGACAGGGACGATGCGATGCGCCTCGCCCAGCTCTTTTGTTATCACCATCGCCTCATGAATACCCTCATTGATGGCTTTGCGGTCTGCGTGCAGCTGTACCATGATCATGGTCTGCTCCCTTGCCTCATCAGTGCGGCTCATAAAGTCAGCCACGATAGTAGAGACCGGGTCTGCTGACTGCACAATTGATCCGGAGGGAAGCACTGTACCCGGCCGCCGGGGAACGACGTCCGGAGAAACTTTTTCAATATTTCTGAGCGCGCCCGCGAAATCATTGCCGATGATGCTGTACACCGCAGACTTCAGATCCGTATCGCGCTGGCGCACGATTTCTTTCATCACCGCCACGTCAATCGGGCTCCGCTCCTGCATCAGCTGGAACGGCGCACCGCTCTCGGGCGACTGCAGCTGCGCGACGTCACCTACTGGTACGGCGCGGCCGTTGCCGGCAGCGATCGCGCGGTAAGCTGCAGCGGTATCCTGGTTACCAATCATGGAGGACTCATCGATAAGGAACAGCATATTGTCATAGCGGACGTCCTCACCGGCCGCGCTACGCATCTGCCAGTCCAGCACAAACGACTTTAGCGTCTGCGCATCAATGCCCGTGCCCGCCATCTCTTTGACCGCCCGGTGAGTCGGCCCCAGGCCCACAATGACCGGGCGCGCGTCGGCCGGCAGGGTATCGATTGCCGCCTTTACCGCATTGAACTGGGTGGTTTTACCGACGCCCGCATACCCCTGCACGGCCGTAAAGCGGTCCGGACTCTGCAGAATAAGTGAGGTAGCCTCTTTCTGGCCCTGAGTCAGGCCTGAAAGCAGAACGGGATCTACCTGTGCCATCAGCGGCACCTGCGTGTTTTTACCCCGTTCGATTTCACCGAGAATGGCTTTTTCCATCTCCCACGTGGAGCGCGCAACGAAGTGAGGCCCGGAACCGGTCTGCACCTCAATGAGATCGCCTTCCTTAACCTGCCGGCCAATTTCAGTTTCAATGAGCTTCAGATTGCCGCTGAACGTCAGCGCCTCCTCCAGCAGCTTCGTCCACGGGAAAGCAACGTCCCGCATCTGCGCCACGCTTCGCGTCACGGCTTTACGGGCATCAGAGAGTAGCTGCCTGTTAAGCGTGTCCACGGCCTCGCTGGCATCCTCTTTTCCGCTGGCCTGCCGGACCAGTGATAACGGCGAGCGCGTTGATCGTATGCGTCCCAGCTTCTCTTCCGCCCGGCTCAGGTCCTCACCCGTGAAAATCTCCGCCTCATGGCCTGACTGCGCCAGCGCATTAATCATGTTCACCGACAGGTCCTGCGCACCCAGGCTTGCCAGCACCGTACCCCGGTCGTTGTCGCGGCTGCCCGGAGCGCTGACGTATCCGTAACTCACATAAAGCGGCCGGGACGCATCCAGCTGCAGCGGCTTTTTCTGCCCTTCGCGCTGCACGACGAGCGTTCCGTTTTCAATAGCCGTAACCGTGAGGCGGTCGCGCGCCTTCAGGCCCGTATGTTTATCGCCGGCGAGCGCAAACAGGCGCTCCCCGGTGGCAACCCCGACGTCATTCTGTGTAAACAGCCGCCAGTCGCCTGAAAGTGCGCTGAGCTTCACCCGTGACAGCACACCGTCCCCGTCAATCAGGGAGAGCATGCGGGTCTCATCATGCACGCGATCAATCACGTAGTGACGCGTCTCGTTTTTCTCCGACCTGTCTTCCAGCACCATACCGGCGCGGTAGGTCTGAGGGAGACGGCGCTCTTTGGCCGTCATAAATACCGGCGTACGCGCCACAATACTGACCGGCTCCTGCCCCAGCCTGCCGGCATTCTGCAGCGCATTCCGGATGACACCGGTCAGCTGAGCCTGCTCGCGCGGGCCCGTCACCACTGCCGTAACGGGTCCGTCCGCCGGGTCCATTCCGGCAAAACGCTCTGCCAGCGCCTGATAGCGATCGCGCTTGTCCTGAATACTGGTCACGCGGACCTCAATTGCGTCAGGCGATGCGCTGAGGCTCTGACGTTTTACGCCTGCCGCGGTCAGTACGGACAGTGCGTTCGCATTTGACTGCCGCCCGGCGCTGTCCAGAAAAAGCAGCTGCGCATTCTGCAACTGCGCCTCACCGGTAAGTACCAGCATTTCTTTCAGGCTGAGCTTTTCTGCGCTTTCCACGATGACCGTACTCTGTGGCGTCAGGCTGAAGGTACCATCGAGCATCCGGCTGCGGTGGAGAAGCCGGTCTTTGAGCTCAGGTGATTTGGCAAAGCTGAGGGCGCGCTCGGCAGAACTGGTCAGCACGCTGACCTCGCGCCCCTGTTCGCGTGACATTGTCACCAGTTCCTCCGTGACTTCACGCAGCCGCCCGACTGAAGCGGGTGCACTGATGATGACGGCAGGCTCCCGGACAATGTTTTTAAGGTGTCCGGGGGGAGGATTGCCGTTGAGTCTGAAATCGACCACCCTGTTCTCTTTGAGAATATCTGCAACCAATGCCTGTACCGACAACTCATCCAGCAGGTGAATGTGCGAGGTAAATACGCCTTTATCGCCGTCAAGAGGCACGAGCAGGTTGTCACGAATTGCCTGGTCCAGCCCTTTGCGCAGGTCCGGAATGCTGTTCTGCAGTTCACCGGCGTTATGAGCGGTCAGCAGTAGATCCCCATAGGTAAATCGCGTTTTACTGTCGCTCAGTACAGAAATAGCGGTGCGGACAGCCTCCATCGCCTGCACGGGCGTTTCCTGCGCTTCGCCGGCTTCAGGCCGTGACTTTTCACGTTCGCGGGCCTCATTCATGACGCCCTGAATATCAAAGCCGGTATCCTCCATCTGTCGCTGCCAGCGCGCCTGAAGCCGTGCGCGGCCATCGGCGGTTTCGGGCTTTGCGATCGGCTCATCTTTCATCTGATCTGACGGCGCTGAGGGTTCCTTATCCGCAGTTGCAGAGGCTTTTCCGGTGTCAGCCACCACATGTTCCGGCACGGGATCAGTCTGCTCGTGCACAGGGGATGGTCCGGGCCGGACAATCGCCACATTTTTATCCTGTGCTGAAGGCGTTGCCGGTTCTTTATCCGCTGTTGCAGCCGCTTTTCCCGTTGCAGCGACCACGTGTTCCGGCACAGGCGTAGCCGGCACGGATACGGCGGAGGGTTCTGTCCGGGTACGTACCGGTACGGTTTCGTCTTCGCCATAGCGGCTGATATCCTGCTTGCGCTGGCGGGTATCAAGTGCGGCCACGTCGCGGCTTTTCAGCGAGGCATCCTCGCCGGCGCGCGCGTGGATTTCCCGGTGACGTGAGGAAAATTCTTCCAGCACATCTTCCGTAAAGCCCTTTATTTCCCACAAATCGTGACGGCCGCCGGTGGGGAGGGTTTCATAACCCATCGCCTCAGCCTTGCCCTTCAGCACGTTGCGGTAGATTTTGCCGTACGTTATCTGGTTGCGGTACGCCGTCTCGATGAAGCCGGCACCGTGAATGATGTCGGTGGCCAGCGCCTTCCACTTGCCGTCCAGCTCCGTAACGTTAGCCATCACCGCGTGGGTATGGATCTGCGGATCGAGGTTGCGCGAAGTGTCGTGCGTGAACAGCGCGGCGACCATTTTACCGCTGGTAACGATGCGCGTGACGCCCTCCTTCGTGTCACGGGCACTTACCGTCTGCTCCATGACAGCCAGCGTCTCTTTTACCGCTTCATGGTGCGCCTCCAGCAGGCGTTTGTCGCCGCCGGCAAGGATCAGCATTGAGACGCTTTTAGGTGCTGAAAAGGTAAAATCATGTCCAGGCCGGTGCACGTGCGCGCCCTGCATTTCCTTACCCAGCGTCACGCCATTGGGCAGATTGCCATGCAGAATGCCCGTGAACGTATCAAGGTCAACCGGCCCCTCAAGGCCGAGCTCGCGCGCGCCCTCGCCCAGCCACTGCGTGGGCATATCGTCCAGAAAATAGTAGTTATCCTTGCTGCTGTAGTAGCCGGCAGCATCGGCGGCCGAAGCCACCGGAGCAACGGTCATCATCGTTCATACCCTCCCGGGTCCAGGCTGTCACTCATCTCCTGATACGCCTCGTAGTCGTCGCGGTGTCGCAGGATGTTCTTTTCGTCGTCGGCCATGCGCGCATTGGCATCCCCATACTTTTTGGCTTCTGCTTCCTCGCGCTTTTCCTGATCCGTTTTTCGCGGGCTGATGTGCCGGACAATGAGGCGCCCGCCGTCATCTTTTTCCATCTGCACGTTTAGCTCTGGAGCCTCCCCACCCGATGTGTCGCTGTCGGTTTCAGTCGTGCCTGCCGTATTGCCGGTCTGCAGCCTCCTGATTCGGTCCAGCGGAGAAAGCCTCGGGGCGGTATCAGGCTGTGGAATTACTGGTGCCGATGGGCCCGGCGTTGTCTCTGTTGTTTGGTCCGATGTGGCTTGCCTGGCAGGCAGCGGCCTGACCTGAGACGCACTCAAGGGTTCAACCGTGGCGCGGCGAGCGAACGGATGGACGTTAGAGGTGGTCAACATTTCGCTGGCAGAAGCGGGGGTTTCTTCTGTCGCTTGCACTTGAGTGGAAACTTCGACGGCAGGATCAGCTTTGCATTCAGCTGACGCTGCTGATCCCTCTGTGAGGTTTTGAGGTATCACCGGGGCTACAGTCGGCGAGGCAGCTGCAGATTCAGGCACAGCAGTGACGGTGGTGTGGCCACCGTCTTCAAGTATTTCTTCGCCGGTCGGAAACGAAATGTTCGCTGCGCGGGAAATCCGTTCGTTGCTCTCGATGATGCGTTCGAGTTCTGGACTCAGCCGGTCACGAAAGTCGCGCTCTATCAGTGCCGGGTGGTATTTTTTCTGTTGGCGGTACTTCAGGTTCAGCTTCACCACCGGGTATTCGCCCGGCAGGCGGATATAAAACTGCAGGTTAGGCATCTTCATTATCTGGTCGTAGTCCACGATGGGCTCGTTGACCTTGTCCTTACTGATGGAGATACCGTCGCGCACCTGGTCAAGGCCGTAGCTGTTCTGTTCGCGCGCCTCGCGCCGGCGCTGATGCCCCAGCTCCTCCTCCACGATTTTTGCCACCTCAGCGCTCGGCGATCGGCCATAGGCGCGGGTGTTAAGCAGGTCAAAGATGGCTTTGGCCATCTCGCGGCCGTAAATGTGGATCAGCTGCGGCATGTTCTGAATGCCAATCACAAAGCAGGCCCCGAACTTTCGCCCCTCGGCCAGCGTTTCGTTGAGCTCCGGTATCTTCTGCAGGCCGGCAATCTCATCGCCGACGACCCATACGCGGCGCTCACTGTCCTCTCCCATGCTCTGCAGCAGCAGCGTGGCCATCGACAGCCACATGGTGATCAGCGGGCGCACCGCCTTGCGGTGGCGGGCCGTGGTGGAGATAAACAGCCAACTGCTGTCGTACTGTGCGTCGGTCATCCACTCGCGGATGCTAAACTCTGGCTTTCCCTCCTTATCCAGTCCCTGCAGGTAGCGCAGGGACTTGGCATAGTTGGTCAGCACCGAGCGGATGGAGATGGCGGTCTTCTCAATTTTCTCCTCGACCAGGTTGGCCGACGGGGTGTTTTTCAGAAACTCGCGCAGGCTTTTCAGATCGATGGACAGGCAGGTCTTCAGGAATGCCTCAATACTGCGGTCCGGACGGGACGCGAACTGCATGGCCGTGTCGCTGAAGATGGTGCGCGATGAAGATACCCAGAACGGGTCGGAGTCACCTTCAACCGGCATCAGCGCGGCCGTCATATTCTCGTAGTCCACCACGTCCTGCGCTTCGCGCCACAACACCCAGTTCTCACAGCGCTTATCATGCGCGCAGAGGATTTTGTCGATGCGCTCGTCGTAGTGGGTCTCAATAAAGGTACCGCCGGAGTCATAAATGATCGCACGGTCGCCGCGCCGGCGGATGTAGTCCAGCAGCCAGCGAATGAGCGTGGACTTGCCCACGTTAACGGTGCCGTGAATGAGGAAGTTCATGATCTCGGCGTTCTTCACCATGTTCAGTCCAGCTATCTGCAGATCGGACTTCTGGCCGGCTTTTTTAAGCAGCCGGTTTACCTCTTTGGGCTTGTCGGTGAGGGTCATGCCAGAGATAAACTCGTCCTCACTCTCCTTTTTACCGATGCGACCCACGTACCAGGCGATGAGGCACCAGAGCAGGCTGGCGGTGATACCACAGGCGCTGGCGATAAAGCGCAGGTTCGCCAGAAACTGGCGGCCCATGTCCTGCATCCACGGATTGGCCAGCAGCTGCGCCGGCGTCAGCTTAATGGTGCATAACTGCGCACCTTCGCCGCAGTGCCAGATAACGTCCCAGGTGGCTTCGGCCGCGCGCGGTGAGAGGCCAAGCAGTGAGTGGCTGGGCCACGCTGCCCAGTACCAGAAGCCGTTGCGCAGCACGTCGTCGGGCGTCGTCAGCCAGAACAGCACGCCGGTGGCCACAACGAAAAGCAGCAGCATCCAGTGGAATATCCAGTTGCTGACCTGAACAAACATGCGCAGTCGGTAGGCCGTCATCTGGCCGCCCTGCGTCAGGTATTTGGGTGTAAAACTCATGGGGAACTCCGGAAAGCACGCAGGCGCAGCCCGCCCGGAAAACCGGGCAGGCTGACGGCAGAAAGAAAAGTGGCAGAGAGGGCCGCTCAGGCCCCTGAGATTATTTCAGCGTGACGGACGTGGGGGTGCGGATAAGCCCCGTACGGCGCAGCAGCCAGAAGCCAGCTATCACAGGGATACCACAGGTGAAGATGGCCAGATTCCAGCAGGCCAGCAGGCCAGCGTGAGCGCTGACAGCACGCAGCCGGCCGTCAGCACCAGCAAAACCAGCAGCAGCGTAATAATGCCCGGGGGCATCATGTCGCCCTGCACCATACGGGTGGTGAGGTCCCAGGCAAACAACTGGCTGTGCGACATGATGGTTTTTACGATATCCGGCCCGAACTGCCACAGCACGATGGCACTCCAGGCGAAAAACAGGGTTAACCAGACAATAAAGGTGCGAGCCGCACCGCTGAGAGTGAGCATAGGTTTTTCCTTAAGAAAGTTAAGAAAGGAGGGTCAGTACAGGTACAGCACATTCCCGGACGTGCGCCACCCGCGCAGAAGCCTGCCAGTGCAGCATGCGGGGGGATATCCGGCGAATCTGAGCCACGCTTCCGCTACCCTGTGCATCAGGGAGACGCGTGTAAATATGAGGTCCCGTAAGGGAGGAGGGCAGCACCCGTGGTGTTGATGCTGCCCTGGTGTCAGCTGCCTGGGGGCGCAGACGGGGGATCGGCAGGCGCCTCGTTGTCAGGAGAGATTTCTTATTTCCCCTTAAGGCGCATGCCGCCGGTTTTGCAACCGGTCATTATTTAATACCAGGAATTTCAGCGGCCTGCAAGTCTCCAGATAAGGCGTAAGATATTCCAGAGCGCCAGTGCAATGGTTATTCCGCAGGATGCTATCGACAAAACATAAAGAAGCACGGCTGCGACGACAAACCGGAAGAAACCATCAGAATTAACCGCAACTGATGTGCCGCTGTATTCATGCATTGCGCTGATAAACCGCCCCGGGAGCCAGTTCTCTGTAACCTTCGCTAACAACAGTGTGCAGATGCCACCGAGCAGTGTGATCATTACATGTGCTGGTAGCCAGGCTGCAACATCCTCGATTCGTCTTCGCACTGTTCGCTCCCGTGATCAGTGACTTTATCCGTTACATGATGCCTGCAACGGATTTGGCCAGCTGCGCTTCAAGCACCGGCTTTGCCTCTTCGAACTTCAGGTTTACTTTGTTGGCATTTGAGACAACGCGGGTCTGGTACTTCATACGATTGCCATCTTCGCTGCTGGTCTGCAGCTTGATGCCCGAGGAGCCCTGACGCAGTGCTGCTACGTTGTCAGTTGTCACTGACGCCTTGCTGCGCTCAGAAATTTGCAGATCGGTCACCATCGTATAGTTTGTGTCTTCAACCAGAGCATCCGCCGCCATTCCGGCAAGGCCCGCCGCCAGACCTACCCCAAGGATTGCCCCGCCGGATGTGCTGTTATAGGCAGTAATGCCTGCACCCAGCGCGGCGCCGGTAGCGGCACCTTCATATCCGGTCGACAGAAATCCCTGTGCCTGACGTAAGTCCATCTTTTCTGCCTTCAGGACATTGGCCTGAATCCAGTAGTAGGCAGAGTCAGGATTTGAAGTCACGGTGTAGCCTTTGGCCCGCAGGTCCTGTGCCAGCATCGGCTCCAGATCGCTCATGTCCTTGTCAGATGTGTTACGCACCTGCAGGTACACGGTTTTCTGGCTGGAAGGCTCCAGCCACACTGTCTGGCTCATCTGCGTTTTGACGTCGAGATTGCGTTTTTTGATGGCAGTGCTCATAGCACTACAGCCGGAAAGCATCAGAGAGGCAGCAGCAATCGCTGCCACGAAGGCATTGCGGTTTTTCATTGACGTATCCTTGTTAAACGGAAAAAACGGGACTGGCGCGCCCCGGGGCACGCTGTATTAATAAGGGGGGTTATTAAGAAAACCCCTTCCGTCAGAGTGCCGGAAGGGGTATCGGCAGACGCCGTGAGAACTTAAATCTTTTTGATAAGATTGCTGATTTTCTCAAGAGCCAGACCGGCTCCGAGTCGGTTAATTTCAGCGGAGACTAATATGCTTGTAATCACAAACAACATTAATAATAAAGCTGGAACTGCTAAGGCAAACCAAACAGAAACCCCGGAAAGTAAGCTACTCAAAATCATTAGTGAACAAAAAATTATGACCGATTTTCTTACTATCTTGCCGATATGACTAATTATCAACGACTCATTTCTAAGGTTTGATGGTAAAGATAGGTAGGTGAGTTGGTTGTTATATGTCATAAGAAAAACAAACAATCCTATACCTGCAGTAATGGCCACTAAGTACCAACCTTCCGAAGCAAAAAAGTTCAAAAAGCCTGCAATAGATGCATCATCTTTATAATAAGAAACATAAAAGATAATGGTACTTAAGACGCTTAACACAGCAGCAAAAAGTGGCAATATTGAACTTCTTTTCGACAAGGAAGCCGCCGAAGGAATTTCTCGATGATTAGCCCCTAAGCAGCCCATCAAAAGATCGACGTCCGCTTCAACTTGTGCTGCAGTTAAGTTTGCCATCTGCGTTCTCCCTTCACATTCATCAAGAGGCTTTTTTCTGCTGCTCCCTAAGCTCTTTTAATTTCTTCTCAAAGGCGTCGGTTTCCGCATGATCAAAGCCTGGTTTAGTTTGCCTAATATCCTCTTCAGTACGGCCTATCTGCTGACTC
This sequence comes from Pantoea sp. EKM21T, assembly GCF_011800405.1. Classification (NCBI taxonomy): domain Bacteria; kingdom Pseudomonadati; phylum Pseudomonadota; class Gammaproteobacteria; order Enterobacterales; family Erwiniaceae; genus Pantoea; species Pantoea sp. EKM21T. Next base: position 32,386 of record NZ_JAALFV010000013.1, on the reverse strand, counting down.
CTGACCGCACCCTGATGCTCATTTCTGAGTATATCACTGGACGTCTGAACAGTGGTTTTATTTTCGGCGATTTTCCCGTCATTTTCCCTGAGAGTTTCCATAAGGCCAGATCTTTGTGCTGCGACCTGATTAGCAACGTTACTCTGGATGCCGGCCCCTGCGGCCTGCTCGCTCACACGTCTGGACCCGCTGCGGAAATCATCTCTCATTTCCTGTGAAGGTGCACCGGCCTGAGCGCTGAGGTTTCGTTCTCCCTGATGCGCGCTGACTTCAGTTGTGCGGCCATTTGTGATGACAGATTCCGGCGACGCTCCGCGGACTCGTTCATGGCCATGAGCCGAAGGTGAACCCGACAGAGCGTCTCCGGACGACTGCGTCCCGGCATGAAGCGGTGCTCCCCCGCCCGAAGATGTCCCGGCGGCATCCAGCGAACGGGCAGGCTGCAGCGGCTCGCTGTTAACCTGGTCTGTCCTTGCGCCATAGTTACGCATGATTTCCGGCTCAAGCCGCTCGTGCATAAATTCGGTGGCCGCACCCTGAGCGCTTCTGACGTTGGTCAGGATGTTCTGCGCATCACTGCCATATTTCGCCGTCGTCCAGTCCACAAACTCCTGATTGTAGTTAGCATCCAGGCTGGCGCTCTGCGTCTGTGACAGCGTGGCCATGCGGCTGAACTCCTGACTGCGCGTGCTGCTCTCGGTGTACTGATGGTACTGACTCTTCGCATCATTAAGCGTCGCTGCGAACTGCTGAGCATTCGAGCTGGACTGATTATCAGTATGACTCCCCGAATCGCTCAGGCGGGTTGAGGTGACCATGTCCACACCCTCGCGGAAGTCACGGGCTTCCTGACTGCTCTGATCCTTACGGTTATCGCGGCCCTCAGCGTGGCTGTCCTGCGTCCCGTGCGAGCTGCCAGACGTATGGCGCCAGTCCGTATTGACGTTTGCTTCGCCCCCGGCACTGAGGCCGGTCGCCCACTTGCCCAGTTTGCCGGCAAGTTGGTCACCTGAGTCAAATTTCACATAGCCTCTGGCACCCGCACCCACACCACCCTGATTAGTAATGTCCATTAGCTGGTTATACGCCTGCTGTTCAGAAACATTATGCGACTTCGCATAGCTCTCAACAGCCGACTGCATTTTGCTCGCGCCTCTGGAGAAGTTCGTTGCCACGCTGTTGTCGCTGCCCTGCGTCACGCTGTCGCTGTTGCCACTCTGCTGCGTCAGCTGGTTCATCTGCTGGAAACCACTGGTCACGCTGTGGTTATAGCCATCAAGAGAGCTCTGCGCCTGCTGCTGTGCCTGCCGCGCCTGCTCGGAGAACCCGCTGCTGGCAAGGGAGCTGAGGCGCATGCTGACCGGCAGGTTAGATATCGCCTGGCTGGTATCCACTACGGTATGGCCGTCCGCCGTCTGCGTCATCATCGCGTTATTACCGGTTTGGAAGCCCTGAGACCCCGAGCGGCGCAGCATGTTGGTGTCAAACTTGTTGGCGCTGACGTTATCCATCGACATGTTGTTAAACGACCAGTTGCCGTCAGCTGTCGTGGAAGCTTGTCCGCCGGTCGCAAACGCCGCCGAACTCATTACCCCACCTACGGCCTGTGAAGCTACCGATGCCGCGCCTTTAGTCAGGAAAAAGGCCAGCACCGGTATCGACATGCTCAGATAGCCAGCGATGTTGGCCGCGTCCGAGTGCTGCAGGGCGACCAGATCCTGATTTGCCAGCACAAGTGGGGTGGCACCGGTCTTAGTCTGCAGGTAGAAGTTGGCCAGCGAGTTAAGGATGGCAAACATAACCGGCCACATCGTGAAGTAAACGAAACCGCCAGCGTACAACTTCAGCGTTTTAAGCCCGAAGATGTCGTGGTTCACCAGTGCCAGCGCAATCACCAGCGGGAACAGCGCAATCAGTACCAGCATCATCAGTGACTGGAACATCGGCAGTGTCCGCGAGGCTATCACGCCGCCTGCACCCCAGCTGATGCGTTGCTTGGTCATACTGGACTCGGTGGCAAGATTCAGCAGGTTGGCCGTATCCGAAGAGCGGGCAGCAAAACCTTTCCAGCCGTCCCGGATGGCCGCATTAGTGATGTTGTTACGCATGATTTGCGATGCACTCAGGCCGCCTGCATAGAAGAAGTTGTAGCTATCATCCATTGCGTTGCCGAGCAGTGTATCCCCGCTGACGCGGCTGCCGAATACGCGCGTTGCCAGCGCATGCCAGGTCGTACCGCCAATGCGTACGTCAGCTCCGATCAGGTTTTTGACGACGGCAGCCGCCTGCTGGCAGGTGATGAACTGCCGGCCGCTGCCAGTATCCTGGTACAGACCGCGCAGCGGACTCGGGTTATTCGTAATCAGCGTCAGCGGATCGGTGCTGTTCAGCAACTGCGACACGGTGTACTTGTTATTCAGCAGGATATCGCCCACCACGCAATTTTCCACGTAGTCGGTAAGCATTCCGGCCAGTTGCGGATTCTGTGACCGGAAGTCCGTAGACTGCGCAACAATTTGTGAACCGAAAAGCATGCCAGACTTCGTATAGGTCAGCGAGTCCGGCCGCGAGAAGCTGTACTCATAAAGCTGCGCCACCCCGAACTGCACGGACGTGGTCAGGCCGGCGATGAAGGCCAGGCCGGCCGGCACGTTATCGACCTGATAAACTGCCGCCGGGTCTGTAACATCAAGTATCTGTATGCTGCGCTTCGGAACGAGCAGCACCGAGGTGATGACAAAAAAGATGGCCAGCCAGCTGGCAAACACCATCGGATTACGCGATTTGATAAAACTGAAGATCACGCCCAGTACGCCGAAGAGTCCGGCGATACGTTTTAATGTGTCATAAGTGTCGCTGCCGATGACGGTGACGACGCCGTTAAACACCTGCCGCCACATATCACCGCCGTAGATGGTCCAGACCTCAGTCATTGCCCGTTCCCCACTGATAGTTGCCCTGATAGGACGTCGAGATAATGGTCGATACCTGCTGCTGCAGGTACTGCATATTGCGATCGATGCCGTCCAGTGCGTTCTGGTCGGCGGTGCTCTGCAACTTCATCTGTGCCAGCAGCGAGGTAGCAGCCAGCACGTTGTTACGAAGTTCGCCGGCCGCCTGCTCGGGGAAGTTTTTACCAGCCAGTGACTGGCTCGCCTGCTTTACCAGCTCCTGCAGGTACTGAATCATCATGTCCTGCGCAATAAAGTCGGCGACTTGTATCAGGTAGGTAGGGCTCATTCCCATGCTGCGTGAGTTAGTCAGGTATTTCAGCACCGGCACAGAGGTGGTATTAATGAAGCCCTTCTCTCTGTCAGACAGGCCAGTGTCAGCGGTGAGCTTGCTGTCGATGGAAATCATCAGGTTTCTTACCTGCGTTACCAGTGCCACATCACTGCTGATCGTGACGCTGGCCACTGTCGGCCCGAGGCACAGGTCCTGTTCGTCACAGCCGTACATTTTCGCGGTGCCGCCGCGCATCAGCACGGTAATAATGTCGCGATTATCAACGAGAGGAGTCAGAACGGTGACCTGCCCTGCTTTGTTAAAAATGATGGAACCCACCACGCTCATCACCAGTTCCTTCAGCTGGCGGTTACCATCAAACAGATGGTTACGGCCCAGTGCGTCCCAGATGAGGTTCTTATTTTTCAGCACCTGGTCCTTCATGTTGTCGGAAGCCCGGCCAGTGACGCTGTCACCCTGACCGCCCACGGTGCAACCCTGACGCGACGCGGCCCAGTCGGAAAAGATGTTGCTCTCACCCGCAATGTCCTGACAAATTTTCTGGTTCGAAACCTGAGACACCGGCCATAGGCCGCCGATGATACCCTGCGCTGCCTGACAGGAGCTCATGTTGGCGGAGTTCACGTCCGAGGCGAGTTTCTGCAAAAAGTCTTTGGCCTGCTTGAGTTCCGGCACCATCGTCTGCAGTGCTAGATCAAAGGCGTAGCCCGCCGCATTACTCATGATCTGCTTCACGAATCGCTGCAGTTCCGCGCCGTTGATATAGGAAAAAGCCCCCAGATAGGAGTCAATGCCGCCGCAGCCAGCGTTGAGTGACGGTACCTGCATCGAGATTAGCTGCACCTGTTTGACCGGGTTACGCAGATAGATGGAGCCGCCGGTAACGTAGCCTGCAGCCTGACCTTGCCATGCCTGCGCCTTTGAGACGTTGCCGTCAAAGCCGAGGCTGCCAAAGTAGCCGTTCAGGTCGCCCTGCACATCGGCAAAAGCCGGCACGTTCAGTGTAAGGGCAGCCAGAGCGCCTGTGAGGAACTGACGCAGATTCATGGTGTTTTCCCCGTCTGTAAATGTGAACGTTCTGTCATTGAAAACTCCGGTCAGCCATAAATCCGTGCCGACGCAGTGTGATGCTGGTTAGTACGCCGCAACCTAAGCCACCGGCAAGGGAAAGCAGGAACAGCAGCGGATAAAGCTGAAGACCGCTGAGGACCAGCGCATCAGAACCGTAAGTCATGCCGATTATCGGGCCAGCAAGGTCGCAGGCGAGCCAGGCATAAATTCCGGCAGCAGCCAGCAGCGAGGCGCAGACAAGCAGCAGCGCAGTCTCAAGTCGCGAGAGCGTTAAAGGTTTTTCAGTCATGGGTATTCCGTGAGCGGCACAGCCGCCTGAATTATTGTGGGGTCAGTGAGGCGCTGCTGGGTACCGGACCCAGCGTATCCGGCGGGAGGTTGTCGATATCGGCTTCGATCATCTGCGCCAGGCGCTGGCTCATCGTTCCCATATCCGTTTCCCCCTGAAACAGCGGGTAGGCCACGTTGGTGTTCACGTTGACCATAAAGGTGGTCGGCGTGGCGATGGGCAGGCCGTTACCGAAGAACGTCAGAATTTCACCGGCAATGGGCTCATTCGGTCCCGCCTTACGCGGGATAAGCGCCACCGGAAAAGCCGCATCCCCGTAGCCGTCAAGGCTGTAGGGATACACCTTTATTCCCGCCTCATCCGCCCAGGCCTTCAGCAGCGGGTCGAACTTCGCGCTGTACTGACAGCCGCGCTGCATAAAAACCACCACCGCATAGTCGTTCAGGTTTACCTGACGCCCGTCGGTAAGGGTCATCATTCTGGGCGGCTTTGCAGGTGCCGCACGCACCATGCGCGTTCCGGGCAGTCCGAAATCCGGCAGCTGCGCACCGCGCTGCCCCTTCGCCTGCTCCAGCGCAGCAATGTCCGAGGCCACAGACGCCTGTGCGAATACAGGCAGCGTCAGCAGTATCGTCACCAGCACATTAAGCCTCATGATGGCCTCCCCGGCTGCGGCGCGACCTTCGCCAGGCTACCAGCTCCGCGATGAGGCCCAGCGTAACCAGAATCAGACAGGCTACTGAAACGCCGGCAAGCACGTCATAGGTGAAGCTGACTGACCATGCCAGCAGCTGGCGCAGGCAGTTAAAAATGATGCCTGCCATAAACAGGAGGATGATAAGAGGTAAGCGGTTCATAAACGGACTCCCTGAGCGTGGCGGCGCAGGGCCCGCACCGCCACGCCGGCAATAATGGAAAATAGTACGCCGCTAAAGTAAAGGCCGCGCAGCGTACTGTTGGTCTCTGTTGCCCATGCCTCACGGCTCTCTGCCGCCTTCACACACGCGACGGGCGGGGGTGCAGGCTTAATTTCTCTGCTGACCGATGCGGTCTTATCCCGCGACGTATCAGGAACCGACTGCCCGGCCTCCCTCAAAACCCGTGAGGTGCAACTCCACACCTGCCCCGCCGGGGCATCGCGCATCAGCCTTTCGGCCTCGTTCACAAGCATCTGCCCGGCACCACCGGCACCGCGTGCACTGAGCAGGAACAGCAGAAAGAACAGCAGCGCCGGATGGATAACGAGCGTCTGCAGCAGGAGGTTTTGTACCAGCCGCGCAGCGCGCAGCCGCCCGTGCCAGACAGGTGAGAGTGTCAGCATAATCAGGTCCTCAGAAGTTAGGCTTAAAGCCGGTTGCCACGTTAAGAAAGCGCTTCGCCAGGTCGTCCTGCGTCATAAAACCGTAGGCGAGCGGACGGAAGCTTTTTGACTTCGGGTCAACCAGGAACAGCGCCGGATAGTGGCTGATGCCCATGCGCGCGCTCTGACCGGCGTCCGGCCGGCTGTCGGGCACCTGCGGGGACACCGTGCCGTCCACGCTCACCGGTATCAGCGAAATGTGACGCAGGCGGGCGAAGTCCGCCACCACGCCTGCCATCTGCGCATCAATCGGGTCACTGCCGCGGTAGAAGTAGAAAAGGCCGTACTCACCTGAGAGCTTACTTATCGCCGCGGTCTGCTCGGCCTGATCCCGGGCCTGCTGCAGCGGCGCAGTGCTGTTGTAGTGCGGGTGATCAAGGTTGTAGTCGAGGTCCGGATGATCGAGCTGCGCCACGGCGAACGACTGGCTGAACATCGAGGCGCGGTCGGTCCAGAACTTCTGCCAGCGCAGAAAGGTGGCGGTGTTCTCGGCTGACGGATGAAGGATGGCGTTATTCAGCGCCTCCTTTGTATAGCCTTTCAGAACGTCCGCCTGCTCTGACGGTGACAGCCTGCTGAAGTCCGGTACCTGCGGCGCAGGCTGCGGTTTCGGCGCGGGCGTGTCCGGCTTTTTCTTCGGCTCGTTGTACCAGTGCCAGCCGGTAAACGGGTCGGCCGGCGTCACCACCGCGTCAGCGGGCGGCGCATCGTCCGCCACGGCCAGGCCCGTGCACGCCACCATCAGCAGGGCAATCAGCAGTGGTTTCATTTTTTACCTCCTGTCTGCGCGTTAACCTGCGCGGCAATGCGGTCCTTAGCCTGCTGAACCATCGTCGCTGAGTCAGGGATTTTCTGGTTGGCCATCAGGTCGCTGTAGAAATCCTGGAAGTTAATCAGATCAAAATTTATGGCCTGCAGTTCAGGAACCGTGATGCCACGACAGTTCGGTGAGTCTCCGCTGCCAAAGCTGACGTGCAGCTGATCGCGTCGGCCCTGCTCCTGAATGATGCGGGCGAGCTTCCCGCCGAACACGCAGTAAGCCTGCTTCTTCTGCACGCACACCCCGAGCACGGCCTTATTGCAGGCTTCGCCGACCAGTACGGTGACCTTTTTAGCCTTCGCCTTGCCGATGGCCATTTCGTCACTGTTGCAGTTGGCCAGCCCCGAGCTGTTCCCCCATCCGGTATCAACGCAGCAGTTCGAAAAGCCAGCCATCGCCTTGCGGCAGTAGAGCGCCTGTCCGGTAAAGGCCTTGATGTCGATCTGGTCGCCGTTCTTGACGTCATCACCGGCGGAGGCCAGACCGGCAAGTTTGGCCACGGCGGTATCAAAGCCGCTGTCGCCGGCACCGTCTGTCCCGTTGCAGTCGCCGCTCTGACAGAGGTACTCGCCGCCGCACAGCAGGCCCTGAGAGCTGTAGGTGGTCTGGCACTGGTAAGTATCCTGCTCATGTATGCACGTTCCTACCTCCGCTTCGGTACAGCCGCGGGCAGCAATCGTGCAGTTCCTGTCAGACATTAGCTGAGCGCAGTTACCGGTGGAGTTCACCGGCACGATATAGCTGTCCTGGTATTGCCAGCAGCCCTGCGTCTGGGTGTAGGTCTGGCCGTCGGAGGTAACCGAGCGGGAGCCGCCCGGGTCGGTGCAGACGCTGCCGGTGCTGGCGGTGGCCTGTGATTTATCAAAGCTGCAGCTTTCGGACCAGGTCGTGTCGGCCTTTTTATCCGATACGGTTACGTTAAATGTTACGTCGAGGTGGAACAGCGTGGTGCCGTCGTTGATGTATTTAATAAGCGTATTAATGGTGGCATCGAGACGTGACCCTTTAGGTGTAATCACCGCAGAGTAAACCTGACCCGCGTTAACCTGCAGCCCCGCGATACCCAGGCTGTCGGCTCCCTTGCCGTACCGGAGCGTGACGCTGTTGTTCAGTATCGAGGTGACGTAATCGGCTCCCGAGTTGTAGGACGGGGCCGGGGTATAAACCAGTTGCGTGCTGCCGCTGATGAGCGTGGCCGTTTCAGAAAATGTGAAATCCACTATTACCTGGTTGCCCGTTCGGCGCGCGTTTTTAAGCAGCATATTCATTGTCCGGGTTTCCGTATGGCTTGAGCCCGTGACGATAACGCTGCCGGTGCGGGCACAGGTCTGGACCTGCGCCACGTCCCTGTCGCACGTGAAGTTTTCGAATACCGACTTTGAAACAACTTTCGTGGTGCACTGGCTGTTAGTACCGTCCACGATGGAGCCGCTGTTGGCTTCTGCGTTCTTGCCGTTCTGGATAAAGTCAGCGTTGGGATCGATGGTTACAGGTGGGTTCTTCGTTGAAGAATCCGTGACCGCCTGTCCCGCTTCGTTACTTCCGATCTGTGTCTGCCCTTTATCCGCAATGCCACCGTCACCACCCTGCACGCCGCCGTAATAGCCGCCCTGTGGGGGATTGGCTGTGTAGCCCGGAATGACTGACGCCGGGTCAGTCCCTTTAGCGGCAGAGGTTCCCTGTCCCTTATTTGAGCCAGCATACCCTGCACCCGCGTTGTAAGCGTCGCTTACCGCATCTGCGAATGCGCCGGACGCCATCAGACATAAAGAAAGCAGCAGGACTCGCTTCATTTTGCACCTTCCGCATCCTGCAGCAGCTGCGCGGCCGTACTGCCACAGTCGCCGCGCTGCTTAATCTCTTCGAGCGCCTGCTTAACCGGCAGGCTGCCGTAGAGCACGTCAGACTGACTGCCGCAGGTGACGACCAGCGCCGGCACGGCCCTGATGTTGTATTTCTCATACAGGGTCGGGTCGATTTGCACCCCGGCCTGCTTATCTTTTTTAGACAGTTCAAACATCGTCTCCGCGGTCTGACGGAAGTCGTTGTTCAGCAGGCCGCGCAGCGTAGCCGGTATGCCGAAGCGGCGCGCATCCGCCAGCATCGGCAGCAGCCCCTCCTCCGGGATACCCAGACTGACGAAGTAAACGGCTCGCGGCGTGGGGCGCGCAGCGCTATTCTGATCCGCTTGCGCGGCGGCAATTTCGTTCTGCAGCTGCGAGACCCGTCCCTGCTGCGCATCCGGCAGCGTGATATTCATGCCCTTCAGCTGGCTTTTGAACAGTTCCAGGTCGCGCTGCTGCTGTTTCATGTACGCCATGTCATTGCCTGACACGACCGGCTGCTCAGCGGCATTCGCCATTTCTGTGCACAGCAGCGCGGCGCCCGCGAGCAGCGCCGTAATCAGAGGTTGTTTCATGGTGAGTCCTTACAGATAAACGCAGTTACGCTTTCGCCACATGAGGTAGCCGAAGTTCTTTTTCGTAGCCGGTGAGTTGTGTACAGAGCCCCAGAGCTGGGTCGTTGTGCCGAACGGATGACAGTCGTTTGGTTCGGGGTACATATTCACCATCTGATAACGCCAGCGTGATTTCGGGATGATCGGGGACGGATACTGATAGCAGACCGCCACGTCCGCCCCGACCGTCTCCATCACCAGTCCCTCCCGGTGCAGCTTGAAGGCCATGCGCTCGCTGACCAGCAGGGAGGCCTCAAGCGGCGAAAACTCATTACTGGTAAAGCCCGTAAACGGATACATCGACCCCTGTGCGCCGGCGCACCAGAACAGCGGGTCCAGCGGCACGCCCGCCGTGGAGGCAATCGAGTCAGCCGCACAGGCGCCCTGCGCCAGCAGGTTGTTGAAAAGCGCCACTTCCGGATTCAGGATCATGGCCAGCGTGCTGTCGTTCCACAGCGGGTCGACCTCAGACAGATACGCGATGTCCATGTCACCGGTCTGCATGCAACCCGTACTGGTGATGATGTTGAGCCAGTAAATCAGCGGATATTTGTACCAGTGCACGTGATAGAAGCTGCCGGGTGTGGGTGAGTCGCTCTGCCCGCCGCGTCCGGCACCGGTGCGGCCGAGGTTAATTTTGAAGCCGCCCATGTTCACCATGACGCCGGGCTCGCGCGTCACGTCGGTCAGCGCCAGCGGCTCCCAGAAGCCAATGGCCAGACCCAGCCGGTAAAAAATACCGTACGGGCACATCTGAATCGGCGAGGCAGGGTTCGGAGTATCCGGGTGCGCGCCTGATGCCAGCTGGATGCTGCCCAGCGACATCGGGAACAGACACTTCCAGCAAACGTCGCTGATCGGGTTCACCCAGCGTCCGTCGCCGGCGTTACTGGTCGCTGCCATGACAGGCTTCGCCATGACCGCTGCCGTGAGCAGGCACATTATGAGAAGGAAACGTTTCATTAATCTTTGACCTGCATTTTGTTACGGAGCCAGACGCACACCGGACCGTCATCTGTGTCGTGAATGCTGCCAACAAACCATCCCCCGCCTGCGGGCCCGGACGGCTGCCACTGGCTGCAATTACCTGTTTTCCAGAATGTCTTCATCAACCAGCCAGGTACGTCGTTTTCCATCCAGATGAAGGAGGCAGCGAGATTATGTGCGGAAAGCCAGGCCTCAAACTCGCCGGGCTGCGGATATTCATTGCCGTCAGCGGGCACAAAAAATTCAGGATGCGTCCAGCCGCCCCAGCGATCGCGCACGACCGGCTGAGCCGATATTTCAGCAGGGTGTGTCATAGGGTGAGATTCCATAAAGACGGCAGCGGAACTGCCGGGGTCAGACGTTAAACGGGCCTGCCTGCGGGGTGCAGGCTGAGGCGTACCGCAGCAGCGCGAGGAACGAACAGCCTGCGCACTGCGGGCAGAAAAGGCATTCAGGTGGCCGCAGCCACCCGGGGAGGATTTACTTCACCGCGCGGCACAGTCTGCCGGCAACATCGTCGAGTTCGCGGTCATAACTGGCACGTTCAGCCGCACTCAGAAAGCCCTGTTGCTTTACGTAGCCGTCAGCATCTTTTCTGACGCGGCCAGCCTGTTGCCATAGCTGTTCAGACTGCGCTTCCGTAAGGTGACGCGCTTTGCGGGCATTACCGATATCGGCCTGCAGCACGTTAATGCGTACCGATATGTGCGCCTGAAGCGGGTCTTTAATACTGCCGCCGTTTTCCCCCTTCACGTCATGCTGAGCCTTTATATCGCATGACGGCCACTCCTGCGTAAATGACGAAGCGGCTGTGGCATGGCCGGCAGCCAGCAGCAGAAATCCTAACGTCAGCGTTCTCATTGCCTGTGTCCCTTAAAGTGATTATTCACGCGCAGAATTATAGACCAGCCGCTGTCAGCTACAGATCCGTACCATTATCCGCGGTATGACCGCTACGCCTGACAACGTACCAGCCAGCTGCCTCGGCTCCCCGCTGACAGCAATCTGTCCAGCTGCCGGTGTAGTCATCCTCTTCGGCATCCCACAGCATCGCCTCTGCAGCTTCGTCGCTCTGGCGCGGGTTCAGGTAGCGGGAACGCGCTTTTACGATGGCGATACCCACGCGGGTCCGGACTGCATAGGGCAGCAGAACCTTTGACTGCGGCTCAGCACGAAGCGCAAACCCTTCAGCCTCCAGCGCGCCGCCAAATGCCGCCAGCATGAATTGCCAGTAATGGCAGTTCGCCTCAGCAGCTGCAAGTTCGGCCATCTCGCGACTGCCAAACGGTGCCGGAGATGATAAGCCGAAAGCCACGTGCATCGGGTCCGGACTCTCGGGAGTCATTCTCCTGCCAGCCCTGACCATAACGATGGCCAGCGCTATGAGAACAATGAAACCACCCACGGCCGGCAAGCCTGCCGTAAACGCGCTTATGCTCTCGGGTGCCAGTGAGATTTCGGCACGACAGGCAGGCGGGACAGGATCAGTCCATACCGGTTGCATCACCGGCTCCGCGTGCAGCTGAACGGGTGCGGCCTCGGATGACGACGCAGAATGCTGCCAGTCATTTACCAGTCTCTGCACAAGATCATACGGCGTGTTATCACTCATTTCAGTGCCACCTCCTCTACCTGGAGCATCCTGTCCGCGCGCGTGATGCGCACCGGCGTATGCTCAAAGCCGAATTTCGTTGTTAACGTGCCGTACTGGTCGAAGTACACCGGCTCATCCAGCGCGATGCTGCTGTCGTGCACGTTGCCCTTAACCAGGATGACCTTAAAGTTCTGCTGGCCCGTGATCTGCAGCTTCAGCCACGCCATCTGCTGCGGATTGTCACCGTCAACGAAGTAGAGCGTCTCGCTGAAGGCGACCCTGTCCAGCGGATTAACCTTATCGCCCGCCCGGGCGATGACGTTGCCGCGCATGTCGCGGATGGTTTCCCGCACCGTAAAGGTCGGGTCATACAGGAACGCACGGTCCGTCCTCGCCGGCGTCAGCCCGGCCACCGGCGCGGGACGCACGGCGTGGGCTTTCACACGGGCTTCGGCCTCACGCTGCAGGCGGTCCATCTCGCCGCTGTCCTCAATGCCCTTAAGGCGCTGCCCGATAAAGGTCAGCAGGTCCGGCTCGGCGATGGGAAACAGATGCCCGATGGTGCCGAGATCTTTAGCCCGCGCAGAACCGGAAACCACTGTGGCGAGCAGAACAACCACTGTGGCGAGCAGCCTCATTGCGCCCCCTGCATCTGACGGGCAATGTCAGCCTGAATGACCGGGGTAATGTCTGTGACGCCGGCAACCACCGCCCCCTTCACCAGGATGACGCCACCGTGTGCGGCCTGCCAGTCAGAGAGGCTGGCGTCCAGCGCGGCGCCAAACCGCTTTGTCAGTGTCTCCAGCGCCCCCTTTTCCACCGGCTGCTGCGCCGTCTGCTGCCGAAACGTATCGATAGTACCTTTCATATCAAACACCACGTAATCGGGCTGTACGGCCTTAGCAACCAGCGCACTGACGCCAGCGCTGAGCGCAATGACCAGCGCGGCGAACGCCGCCAGCCGGGCACCTCGGCTGCGCATCAGCCGCGCTGACGCGGTCACGCGAGCGCCGTCACTCATCCCTGCGTTATCCTCGTTTTCTATGGCCACCTGCTGAGACGGCTGTCTTTCTTCCTGCATCGTTTAATCCTCTTTTAAGCAGTGGTCAGGCCTGCCCAGCGCTCCAGTTCCTGCATCTCGGCCTGGTACATGTGAGGCTCGCAGGCCAGCAGGTATGCAGCCTCTTCGCTGGTCGCCCCGGCCTTCTGCGCCTCCGTCATGTACTGGTAGTCTTCGCCGCGGGTGCTGAACATGGCGCGCGTGACCGGGTCAACAAAGACGCGATGGAACGAACTGTTTTCACCCGTTGAGATCATCACCGAGCTGAAGCCGGTATCGCGCGCGGGCTGGAAGCCGCGGATAACCTGCGTTTCAACCTCACTGAACTGATCCGGGTTGGAATTGAGGTAGGTTTTGAACGCTTTCGCATCCTGCAGCAGGGTCACTTTGGTGCCCGAACAGTCCCATGCCGCAGCGGCAGCCGGCGGTGCTGCCTGGTCTTTGGTGCCGGTAAAGTCCTTGATGCCCTGCGTAATGGTGATGAATGCCCCGCGGTGGCGGCGCACCGTACGGTACCCGGTTTCGATAAAACGGGCCGCGTGCGGATTAGAGCCGCTGAACAGGCGCCAGGCCTCATCAATAATGGCGACCTTTTTGAGGCTGCGCGGCGAGTGATACATCTTTTCCTGAATTGCCAGGATCAGCGAGTACAGGATTGCAGAGAGCAGGTGAGGCTGGTTCTCCAGGCTCAGCAGCTCCAGTACGGCAAAGCGCGTGTCGCCGTCGAGCGTCGGCTTATCCGAGTTGAAGTAGTCGCCGTTAGCTCCCCACGTACACCAGCGGTCCAGCAGCAGCACCAGTTCGTTGATGCGGTTCATGATGGTCGGCTGCTGGCCATATTCCTCTTTCACCGCCGCCGACTTCATGTACAGCACTACGTCATCAATACGTGCTGTGTTTTGCTTCGCCTCATAAGCCGCCACCACACCTTTGAGCAGGATGGTTTCGCTGACCTTATCCAGCGCTTCATTAGGGCTCGCCAGAACGGTCAGCAGGCCCTGAATACCCTCGGCGGACTCTTTAATGTCCCGCACGTTGGCGAACGGGTTAAAACGCAGCGTCGCACCGTCCAGGTAAGCGCCGCCCGCCTGCCGGCAGAAGTTCTTATAGCTGCCTCCCATGTCGATAACCCAGCCGAAGCCGCCGGCGTTCAGCACCTGTCGCAGGATTTCCTGTATAAAGAAGCTCTTTCCCGCCCCGGTGGTGCCGGTCACCGCGATGTTAAAGTTGGTGGACCCGTTGCTTTCGCTGAACATGTCAAAAAAGGCCAGCGCGTTGCGATAGGTCGGCAGCGGGCTGCCCGATGCTGCCATCTGACGCTCGGCCACGACCGGCATCAGGTTGACGGCGTTAAAACTCTTGCAGCGCAGGGTGGCGTTCATGTGCTTCATGTCGTCCCACAGCCCCTCCTGCATCACGAACGGCAGCGAGGTCATCCAGTTGCGCAGCTGCTGATAGCGGGGTGCGGACATTTCGAGGTCATTTTTTCGGAACACGTTAATAGCGGAGAGTTCACAGCGCTGCTGTTCGCTGTCACTGTCGGGCGTGAACAGCGTCAGGTTGAGGTTAAAGCTGCACATGGCGATTTCGTTGCTGGCAAGCCCCATGCGCAGGTCGCGCCACTCCTCATAGGTGCGCTGCGTGTTGGGGAACAGCTTGCCGTAGGAGGAGTTGGCCTTCTTGCCCATATCCTGCTCTTTGCGGAACGCCTCATTCTGGCTGCTTACCTGATCCTCAACGCAGATGGTCCAGCTCAGCAGGAACGGACAGGGAATGCCCAGGTCAGGAAAGCGCATGTTCTGCAGGTTGTCAGCTGCCTGCCAGAGTGCGAACCGTTTCGGCACCTTAGTCAGCTGCATGTTCACGATGCGCGTGCTGACCACCGCGTTGTCGCTGCTGTCGCTGACCGCCCGGTCACTGTGCTGACGGGCTGTGGTCAGCTTCAGGTGATCCGGATGAACCTCCATTTCGGTACTGGTGTCCACGCACTGGCGGTGCAGCTCCTGCTCCGGGTTCCAGTGCTCGCTGCCGACACTAACCTGCCCCGGCCGGTAGTTCAGCTGCTCGCGGATGACGGACAAAAACTCCGTCGGTCCCACGCGGCGCGTGTCCATGTGGGCGGCCAGCATTGAGACGCGAAGCGTTTCGCGCACCTGCGTCACCGCGTCCATCGACCTGATGCCGCCGGTGCCGGGGTGTGCATACACCAGGAAAACGCGGTAGTTACGCAGATAGAGCGGGTACTCACGCTCGTTGGCCAGCCCTTTCAGCGCCGAGCGCTCCCAGAAGGCTTTGGTAATGGCGTTCAGGCGCGGTGCCATGTCACCCTTCCACATGTCGCGGCTCAGCCCGTTTTCCAGCATGTCGCCCACGCACTTGCTGGCCACCATCAGCACCGTGACCGGCGTTTTACGGGGCAGCTTTTTACGCAGCAGGTCGTCGAGCGCCTGTACCACCTGCTGATTCGCGCCGGCGAGCGGTGCCACCTCCAGAATAAAGCCGACCGAGCGGCTGTTAATGAAGAGTTCGGACTTTTCATCAAACTCACGCCACGGCAGCAGGCTGGTCAGCGACGGGTAGCTGAAGCTCTCCTGCAGCGTCTGGCGCGCCATCCTGGCACCGCCCTCATCCCGGCTGCTGCTGAAGATGCCGGTGAGGTGATCGATAACGTTATTGATCATGCAGACCTCCGGCGCGCTCTCTTTTAAGCGCGGCCTTTATCAGGGTATGGAAGTGCGCGGATTTTCCGGCGCCAGGCGTACTGTGCGTAAAGACGTGTCCATAAGGGGGCACATCCACGAACATCAGTCCGGGCCTGACCCGGTGATGCAGCGCAGCTGCAGACGATGCGGGCGCCCGCTGTTCACAGGCACTGCTGAATGAAAAACGCTTTTTCATTACTCCCCCTCGCTGATTACGCGGAAATCTTCGTCCCAGCGGGACTTCTGCTTCACGAACTCCACCACGGCGGGCTGATGAAAGCTGTCCTGCTCGTCCACCCAGGGCGCAATCCACAGGCGCTGTGTAGCGTCCGGGATGCGGCGGGCATCCACCTGTCCCGGTCCGCTGTAGTCACCCGGGACCACAGGACCTGTGGCACCGGTACGGACCGGTAACGTGGATGCCCGCAGGTTGTCTGTGGTCGCGCTCTGCCCTTTAACCAGACGCACGGTAGTCGTTGCCGTGCTTAACGGGCGGTAAGGGCTGACAGCGGGCTTCGTGTTGCCAGGCGTCGCCAACGCCTCAGCGACAGGCTTTGGGCCGGCCTCCTTAGCTGCCGTCAGGTCGTCCAGGCTCTGATGCTTCGATGCAAGCCTGCTGGCATCGGACATCGACAGGCACTGGTCGGTCGCGGTCTTGTTACAGTCAAAATCAGAGTTCATGCCGGCGCAGCCGGTCAGCGCCGCGCATAGCAGTGCGCACGCAAAGAGTTTCTGCATGGTGGGGTCCTCAGTGGCGGCCGGGCCGCGATAAGTCAGGGAGATAAAAGGTGCGAGCTAATCGGGTGGTGCGGGTTGCCTTGGTGAAGGCACTAAAACAGGTTGGTTCAGCTAGTATGTTTACCTTTCATAAAGGTGTTAACCATCTGCCAGTCCTTAAACTCATCTTCGCTCATGACGCGATCGCGGCAGGCTGCGGTTATGTTTTTTACCGGCGCTTTTGTTTGCGACCAGATATCAGCATGTAGCATGCCGGGTGAAACCTGACGAATGACGTCAGCGATGTATGTCGCAAGCTGCTCAATTGTGATGTCTGTGAATGCGGGTATGTATCCGAAATTCTCTGCCAGCGGGCGTATTGCCGCATCCGGAATCGGTCGGGTGTTAAACCTTTCAAGCCGGAACAGCATATTGCCGCTGGATTGCCGCCCGTCTTTAATCCGGATTAGCAGCGAGTCCGGAACAGGAGTGGTTTCATCGTGGACCATTATTATCCTCGTTAAAAATCAGGTTTTGTTTAGAAAGGTGCGCATGGAGCCGCAGGGTGCCCTGGTGAAGGCGAAAGTATTGTTTGTAGTGTTGTGCGATAGCAGTCCCAGCCGGCAGCATAGGCTCCGAACTGTCTTCTTATTAAAGGTGGACTGTCAGCGGGATACGTGGAAGCTGATTTACCGGGTTTCCACACGCGGCTGGCTGACGGCTAGCAGACGCTGATCCACCCATCCATCTGCCTTGCAGGTCGCTACTGCCGAAACCGTGTGTTCCGGAGTCCAGTTAAGTACGGCAGCGTTATTTTCATGCACACTTTTTATGTCACCAAGTTCACAGTCGGGTAGCAGCACTTTGCCGTGACGAACGGCCGCAATCACAATCTTCGCAGACTGGCCATTTGTAAAGGTTGCCGGAACTGACCACTGAAAACTGACGTCAGACTGCTCAGTAACAGGTTGTGGGTTTTCACTGTTTTCCTCGCGGAGCCTATTGTTAATCCATTCACGATCACTGGATGACAGGTCATGCTGACTCAGTAACCAGATCAGTCCTGCCGTACCCAGCCAGCCTGGTCCGCTGGCTTCCTTTTCCCTGATGATGGTCTGAAGCTGAGGAGAAGGTTGTGGGCCGCTGCGGTTTTGCAAAGACTGAGGTGCTGAAGGTGAAAGTTTTGCTCCAGGTGACCTGCTGTCAGTTCTGCCCGTTGCCGTACTGCTTCCGGCTGCGGGCGTGAAGCTCTTATAAACAGGTGTACTGCCTGTGAAGGAGTTCCGGTAAGCCGGGCTGCGAGCGGCATAACCTGCTGACGATTTAAACGATGATCGGGAAGAGGAACTGCCCGCCATAACCGGCAATGACTGCAAAAAGCAAAGCGCAATAAGCGCTCCTTTCAGAAGATATTTCATTTCGCCTCCCAGCTGGCCTGCCCGTTCACGGTGATAATGCTTCGGTCCTGCGCGAGAGACTGAATGCGTAATATCTGCCTCGGACTTAGTGAAGCAGAATCATCATATGGCGCCTGGCTGCTGTCACAGTCTCCGGTACAGCGAAGCCGCCACAGCAGTGCGCTGGCCTCATCATGCTGCTCACTGTAAAGACGGCTCAGACTGGCTGGCGCCTGTGTGTCATCTGCAAGCCACGCCCGGGCAAAAAAAGCGGCCGCGCGGACACTATCTCTTTGCACCCACTTACCGCGTTCCAGTACATGAGCCGCGGTTGCAAGTATCTCTGCTGATGCGCGGTCACCCGATGAATGATCGGCAACGGTAATGAGCTCTGCAGCAAATGCTGGCATCCGGGATCTTAGTTCGGCCGGTGGCTCATCCCGCATAAACAGATCGGTTAAAGCCGCATAAGAGTGCTGGTCTAACGCTTTGCGATAGAGCGAAAACGAGAGGTTGCGGTAGTCAGTTTTAAGTTTTCCAGAACAGGATGGTAAAACCTGTTTTTCCGGACAGGCCTTTTCGCCTTCAGCATTCAGTTGCTGCCAGGCCTGCCACGGATCAGGATTCTGCAGGGCTTTGGTCCGTGTGGCGTCGAACTCTGCTTTTTGATTGTCACAGGCCGACAGCAGCATGACTGACAGCAGCATAATCATCTTTTTAACTTTATCTGTTACCACAACTCTTCTCCTGATGATGTGTGGGCTGACAGGAATACCGGAGAGCAGGCTGAATATGGTCAGGCGCAGTCCTCTCATCTGTTTAAATCTTCAGGCCCGGGACTATCAGAAGCCAGACGCTGACGAACCGACTCGATTTCGGTCAGCATTGCGGCCAGATGGCAGCTGCTCGCCTGTGCCTGCCAGGCGCGCCGGTAACGAAGCCGCAGCGCACAGAGCCGGATATGCTGCTCACGCTGTCTGTGTTTAGTCATCTTCACTTACCCCTTCTTCAGGCTGACGTTCAGTAAAGGCAAAATCACGCCGGGCGGGTTTAAACACGGCCCCGGTCTCTTTTTTAAGCCAGAGCTCGAGTACGGGTACCTCAATAAAACCGGCCTCCTTAACTGCCAGCTGCAGCTCGTGCCAGGCAGGAAGGTCAAGAGGCGTGTACGCCTCAAGCCTGATGGCAAGCAGGTCCTGCCAGTTAAGCGGCTCCCGCAGGCGTCTGATAACCGCCGCTGCAGCAACGAATACGGGTATAACCAGTGCCGCGCCCGCCCACTCTGAGCCTGCTGCGTATTCACGCCAGAGCAAAGCAAACGCCAGACCGGCAAGCACGCAGGTCGCCAGCGTGCCGCCATACGGCAGATGGCGCCCCTTCCAGCAGGCCACCAGGTATCGTATCTGCGCCAGTTTCCGGCGACGTTTCTTCCGGGCTGTTAGCATCATGCGACTGGCCCCTTTTCAGAATCTGAGGTTAAGCAGGGTTAAGAGCAGCGTAAAAAAGTACGCGATACCGGTGGTTAAGCCTGCAAAGAATAAGATGTCTTTTGGGCTGGGGACTGGCATCGCCCAGAACCATACCCCCCAGACAAGATAAAATGCCGCCAGTATCAGCCAGCACGCTGCCATCACCCAAAAGGTCACGCCCGCTAAATCCCTGAAAAGGTACGCCAGCAGAATAATAACGGGAGACGTTAACAGGGCCAGCCGCCAGACCTGCCAGCCCGGAAAGCCCGGGAAACCGGTCAGTCCCTCACGCATCGTCAGACCGGACAGGATGAAGTTAGTCGCCAGCATGACTGCAATCAGAACCACATAAAGGTGAACTCTGCTATCCGGATGACGACAGCGTTTAATCAGTGCCTTCATGCTGCCACCGGCCCGTGAGTTGACGTCCTACGAAACTGAATGTTTTGAGACCTGACCTTTTTGAGATCGAGCTCAACCAGTCTTCCCATAAGGTTCAGGAGAAGCATTGCGCGCTTTGCGCCCTGCGGCTCATGCCAGATAGCTTGCATGTTTTCAAACGTGCCATTTGTTATCAGAACTGTATCGCCATGCTCAGGGGCCTGCATGTCCGCCTGCGCGGCCGAATCAGCTCCGCGCTTCATGCGCTCCATTTCCGCATCACCCAAGATTGCTATGCGATTGCCAAAGCTGACTATGGTTGAGACTCCGCGCGTTGCTTTAATCGTCGTTGTATGAATTTCTTCAGGATCGAATCGTGCAAACAGATAGCCAGGAAAAAGTGGCTGGGGTTTAACCGGTTTAACACTTCCCCCGGCAACAAGCTGACAGGTGAAAAGCGGAAGGTAACATTCCACCCCCTGGTTGAGCAGATGGGCTTCGGCGCGTTTTTCCTGATTAAATAACGACTTGAGTACATACCACTGTTTCATCTGTCATCTCCTTAATTAATAGTGTCGCCGAGGCGCAGCTGGCTGGCCTGACGCAGAACTTCGTCAGGATTCAGAACAGGCGCACTGCCATTACTGTTGCTGACTGCCGGTGCAGTTGCTGAGGCCTGCTGCACGGCGGCCTGCGGGGCCTCCTGCTTCGCCTTTTCAGCTTCGGCATCCTCAATCGTTTCCAGACGGAAGCCATCCTGGAACACAACTGTGACCGCGTTGCCGGCGCCGATATCAATGACCGGGTGATACTGTTCGGCGCGCTTAATCCAGTACTGGCTCAGCGTGTCAGCCGCCTTGCTGGCACCGCCACCGAAGCCCTGTTTAAAGATGTCACCGGCGCCCACCGAGGCGCTGCCACCCAGCCCGACCGTAGGTGTGGCGGCGGATTGTATTCCCTCACCGAAGCCTGACATCAGCCCGGCAGCACCGGCGTATCCGACAATTACACCATTACGCATTACCGGTTTGCCGCGAATCCCCTGTTTGCCCTGGTAAGCAACATGCCCTTTAAACGGCATATCAATGTGCTTACCGTTCTTCAGGATGCAGCTGATGTTTCTTGTACGGACTTCGCCACGTTCACTGGAGATGTCACCCCAGATTTCTCCGGTAACGCGGCACTGGTCCATGCTGTACGTTTTACCGTTTGGCATAGAGACATCTCCAACAAGCGTAATAACAACTGCGGCGGTGTTCTGTTGACCAGTCACGCTGGCATTGGCGTCAGCCCCCTCAATCATGACCGCCTCAGAAAAGGAGCCGGAGGGTATCCAGGGAAGCTTTGTTTTTTTCTCAGTAAGCGCAGCGTAGGTGAAGGTATCGCGGCTCAGACCGCCCGGACGCACCGTGCCAGCGCCGGGATAGAAGGCCTGACCCTGCGACGGGTAAAATTTCCCGCCCTGTCCGGCGGCCGGTCCGCTACCGGGATTGTTGATGCTCCACTGTGCCGGACCAGACTGCCCGGTGGAGACCGGTGCATTAACGGGAGTAGTGCCTGTCGCCGGCGAGGTGGCTGCAGGGCCATTTGCCGGCCGGCCCGCCTGCTGCATCTGCAGCTGACTAATTGCGTCTGCCATCGTGTTCAGCTTCTTCTGCAGCTCTTCATTCTGGCTTTTCAGCGTGCCGGTAAGCATTCCGAGGTCGCGCTCAAGGCCGGCGGTCTTGTTCTGCTGCTGCTGCAGCGCGGAGGTGGCCACCCCTTCGGTAAAGGACGTGTTCACCAGGCTGCCGGTCAGGTTCGGTGCCGCTTTCGGCGCGGGCCGGTTCAGTTCGGCCTGATGGTGTGAGTACGCCCAGATGCCCCCGCCAACGGCCAACATGACCGCGGCGGCCACGCCGGCAATCACCCACTGGCGCCGGCGCGTGGCGGTATTGATGTTGCTCATGCCCCGCCCTCCGCGTCAGTCGAGAAAATCACCCACACAAAGCCTTCACCGCTAGCGTAGAGCGTGCGGGTTGAAAGCATCACCGCGCGCACGCCCTTCTGCCAGAACTGCTTTTCGCTCAGCGGCCGCGTCACGTAGCCGGTGTTTTTCATGCGATAGCGCATAACCCGCAGGTGAGAGCCGGCAAGCTGACGCTCCGGAGTCAGCAGCACGCCCGCAGGCGGGTTATACGCGGGACCGCGCGAGGCCTTTACCTCGGTATAACTGTCCGGCACCTCGCCGCTGACCACGCTGCGCGCAACACTTACCAGCGTTTTCTGGAAAGGCTGACTCTCCTCCCATACCTTCGCGTCCGGGTTAGGCTTAAGTGGCACATCTGCCGGTATCAGGTGCAGCGTGCGGCCGTTGCCGGGTTTGGGTGACACGTCGATCGACACGCCCACGCCACAGGCCGTTTCCAGGAAGATGGTGAAGTCCTGACCGGTCTGTGGCGTAATCAGCAGCGCGCCGTCGGCGGTGTTGCTTTTGAGGTAGGCATTGTCCGGACCGGTGATACCGGTAATCAGTTCGCCGTCGATGATGATTTTGTTAGGACTGGTGTTACTCATCTGCGCCTTAAGGTGCGCATTATTTTCAAACGGGGTCCCGGCCGGGCCGGGTACGGCTGCCTGCGCGGCGGCAGGCAGCAGCGCCAGCGCGCCGGCAACGGCCAGGGCGGAAAGGGTCTTTTTCATCGGTTCAGTCCTGTTGCGGGCGGCGTTCAGGTTGAGTCCAGGGCACCTCGGGGAAGGCCGTCAGGCGGATAAGGCCGTCCACGTAGTGCACGCTGAGCCGGTAGGCTTTACTGGCATCCGGAAGTGAAATATTCAGGTTGCCGTTAGTGGTGCTTGCGCTCAGCGTGCCCTGCACGGTGATGTCACCGGTGGTGGAGTCGGTGATTTCGTCATCGATGCGGAACACGGAAGAGACGCCGTTGTTTTTGATGTACTCAGCTTCGGCGGCGAGCTGCTTTTTCATGTCGTCACGGTACTCAGCGGGAACGAAGCGCAGCAGGGCAGCGTGCTGGCTGTCCACGGTTTCAGGTGTGACGGAAAGGCGGAGATTGACGAAAGAGCGCACCAGCATGCCGTTTAAGGCCGGGTCTCCGGAGGCGGAATCGGAGATGAACGGGCGGTCAAACATCATCGGGGTGGTTAGGGTCTTCTGCTTTTTTGCAAAGTGCCACGCCAGCGCGCCGGTGACGACGTTGCTGACGGCGAGAATAAACACGAGCAGCGAAAGTGCGCACAGGGCCAGAATGATTACCCGGTTGCGCCCCTCCCGGACCTGATACTTCATAGCGTTATCCTTTTAATAAGCGCCATCCGAAGATGGCGCGCGGGTTACTGCATCCAGTGCCGGTTGCCCGAGTCGGGCACGCGGCGGAACTGCAGCCGGAGCAGCGCGGTCGGCAGGTACCAGTAAAGAAGGTTCATGAGCCACCAGGTGCCCTGCCCCTTCTTCAGGTGACGGACTAACAGCCAGAGCGTGCCTGCCACAATCAGCATTACAATGAACATGTCGCAGAGCAGACCGATGCCCGCGCACGCAAGGATGAGCACGGCCTCCTCTGTGGGGAGTCCGCCAAGGCGTTTCTGCTGATTGAGGGTTTCCGGGAACTGGTACTTAAGCGATTCCCCGTCCATGCGGGATTAACCGGCCAGGGCGAAGAAGGTGCGGGTGATAACGATGAGGAAAGCCAGACCGCCGACGAACAGCATCGGGTTGCGCGTTTTGATGTATCCGCCAATCGAGATGATGATTTCGCCGATGTAAAACCCCCATTCAACAGTACTGCCATGACCGAACGTGTCTTTGGCATCCTGCTTCTGAGCGGCCAGCAGGTCAGTAGCTCCTGCAAGATGTGGCAACGCAAAGCACAGCATTGCGAGGGCTACCAGGGTTACATTTGCGCGATGCTGATAACCTTTTTTACAGGCAGTACGGACAAAACCTTTCACCATTTTTTTAGTAGATAAATATTTACCAGAGATGGGTTTCTGGCAGACATCAGACAATGCTACCGCCACGCTATCCGTTTTAACGGAAGCGAAAGTCGAAGTTTGCATCATTTAATCCTTAATCAGAATTAGGTTATAAAAAACGACTCACCATTTTTAAAATGGCGAGCAGTATCCTGCACCAGTAATATCTGATGCAGTCTGAAAAAACATTTTTAAGCGAATATGATTTTCGGTTTCAGAATGGGCTATGTATATCCACCTCCTTATATGCAGTAAGTTTACAGCAGCGTTTCATATACAGATTTAAATGAGAGGCATAGGCGGCGAAAAGACTCAAAAACTACTCAAGATCAGTGGCAGATTCGAATCTCCGACCGGTGGCGGCTAGGTCGGAAAATGATCTGAGTGAGTCTTCAAGTCTGATTTTTGCCTCTCGTGTTTTACTTCTTCCTGAACGCTTCGATGATTCCACTAGGAGCTGGTTAGTCTCCTCTGACAGGTGGACTAAAACTGAACCTCCCCTGATGGATTTTGCATTGGCCATAAGGCGTCTCTTATGTGGCTAAAAATTAGTAAACTCAGCAACTTAGCTGCTAAAACTTACTTATAATCGCTTCGCTTACTGATTAAAAATCACAACCAAACAACTCAAAAGCAACTCAGTAGTGATGTGTTTCTGTAAAGAATTATGCATGTATTGAAAACTATTTCGAGTTGTTTTTGAGTATTTTCCTATATAGAAACTGAGTTTATTGAAAAAACCCTTAATAAACATAACGTTACCGGATCAAAAAACCCTTCAAAAGATACTCATTCGTGTATCATCTTTTGTTTAACCCAAATTCTTGAGTCACGGCGTTAGCTGGGTAAAACGTAACCGATGGACGGGAGTAGACTTTGGATACATCTAATAAAAACCTCAAAAAGGTATTAGAACTTTTTGAGCGGAAAGGAATCGATAAGAGGAAACAGGCGTCAACAATGGCTGAGATCCTCGGTATTAAATATCAGAGCGCCAAACAAAAACTCGATGGTAAGAGAGGATTTTTTTATAGCGAGCTAAAATCGATTTATGATTATTTCCACGAATCCCTTGATGAAGCAAAACCATATAACGGCATATTCATTGTTAATGATATGCATGTTAGATGTAATATTGTTGTCAGTGAGGAAAAGGTTGATATTAAAGAACCAGGCATTAACTATGCATACTTTCATAAAAATTATTATGTAGTAAATCCAACAAGCGTGAAATTCAGTAAAGACATGAAGCAGGTAATAAGAATGGATTTTTTACCTGCGCCGAAACTGGCAATACTCGATAATGATAAAGAACTACTCGAACTATTAAAGTCAGTATCTAACAGATACGGTATTGATGCGTCGGTTTACGAGACTGCACAAGAAATGATGCAGGCGGTCGACAGTGAAGATTATGATGGATATGTTGTTGACTGGTTACTGGACTACAGCGAAAACTCTGAGGCAGTCATCAAGAAGATCCGCTCTAAAAGCGAGACAGTGCCGATAATCCTGCTCACCGGACAACTGAATCAGCATGAGCGAGAGATAGGAGAAATCATTATGGAATACGGAGTTGAACTGGTTGAAAAGCCAACTCGTGTTTTTATACTTTCTTCCATATTGCTGGCAAACCTCTTTTTTTAAATGGCACTGAAATGGAATTAATAAAATTAACAGCTGAACATATAAAAGAAATGTACGACATAAGGTTTTCTGTTACCGAAAACTTTGTCCATGCCCATCAGATTGAGTATCTGCAGAGAGAAGTAATTCTGGCTGACGTTGCTCAGGGTGGTGGATGGATCTGCAAGATTGACGATAGCTATGTGGGTTATGGCCTCGGCATTCATATACCCCATGCACTGATAGGTGGTCTGTTTGTACGGCCAGAGTACCAGGGGCAGGGAGTTGGGGGAGCGATACTGGAAAAAATCACTGAGTGGTTTTTTGAACAGGGAGACACTGAGATTGAACTGACCACTGATGAACACTCATCAGCTGCTCGCTTCTATCAAGCGAGAGGCTGGCATAGTTGCGGTCACGATGAATATGGACAGTTGATTATGAAGAAAAGGAAAATGACCAAATGAAGTTACTCACAGCTCTTCTGTTCTCTGCGATCTCGGCCAAAGCAGCGTATGCTGACTCCTTTGTTCTGGCAGACGGCAGTAAAGAAATTACTGTCTCTACTGAGGATCTGGTCAAGCTACCAGTCACTTCAATAACTACAGCTACGAATTTCACGCCCAAAGCTACTTTCGAGGGCGTGACCTTCACAGAGCTGCTATCAAAGTACTCGATTAAGGCATCATCTCTGAGAGTATATGCCCTTGATGACTACAGCTACACCCTGCCAGTGGGAGAGCTTATAAAATATCACGTTATCCTGGCATACCGGAAAAATGGCCAACTGATCCCGGTTTCTGATCTGGGGCCTTTTGCCATAATCTACCCCAGAGATGAGCATCCAGAACTGAACAAACTGGAAGTGAATGCCAAAACTGTCTGGCAGATAAACAGGATTGAGGTTATCAAATGAAACGCAGGGTAGTTCCCGTCGTACTTGGCTTAGTACTGACACTTTTTTTTTCAGGTTCAGTTTTTTTAACTGTTCAGAAATTCAACGAAATTAAAAATCAGTATAAAAGTATTGAGCCAAACCTTGATAACTACTCGACGGCTGAAATCCTCTTCCTGGCATTTGAAAGAACCCGAACATCTGTTTACCAGACAGAAACCCCGGACAATTTCAAAACAAAGAAGTCTGTTTTTGACTCTAAAGTCAGAATTCTTAAAAACAAATCATTACGCATAAACTCATTTTATTATGAGCCGGATTTCCTTAGTGCACTTAACCTCCTTGAGAAGCAAAGCGCTGAACTAAGCAGGCTTAATGAATCCACACCGTCCTCAAAAAGGAAGGATGTACTCTTAGAGCAAATGAATAAGATGCAGCCTACGCTCATTAACCTGCAAGAAATTATTTATAAAATCCAAATCAGAAACTTCAACACAATAAAGTCATTGATACTGGATAACTCCTCCTACACAGAGCTTGCAGCACTTTTTTGCATTTTCCTTCTTTTTACTTTAATCATTTTACTCTGGGTGCATATCGTAAAACTAAACTCAGCGATTAAAGGAAAAAATATCTTCATCTCAGCCATATATCATGAGCTATCAGGCTCTATTCAGAAAATCCAGTTATCTTCTGATATGATCAATGTGAGGGGGGATGTTTTAAATTCTGAAAAATACCTTGCTAAAATCACTTATCATTCTAATAAGCTTTATCAGCAGACAAAAGAAATACTTGAGTTTTCTAAAATCGAGATCGGTAATGTTGGTGTTAATAACCTAAGCTTTTATATTGAAGATGCTTTAAATGCTGGCTTATCTCTCTACAATGAAAGCAATGCCAATAAAATAGAATGTAACATATATCCGCAGAAGATTCTCATCAATGCTGATAAACAAAAAATCATATCAATAATCCATAACATTATTGACAACGCGAATAAAAACACTCATTCCGGGTTGATTAAAGTGCGACTTAGAGTGGCTAAGTCGTACTTATTTTTAAGAGTCAGTGACACAGGATGCGGGTTTGATACTAAAAAACTCAATCTGCTTTTCCAACCATTCAATCAGGGCGCTGAGAGTCAAACCCGACAAGGTCTGGGCCTGGGACTGTCAATTGTTAAAAGTTATCTCAAAACAATGAAGGGGGATATCAGTGCACGTTCGCAAATCAATGAAGGCTCAACCTTTATGATCAGAGTACCGGTAACTGTAATTGATAAAGAGTCTTAATTATCCTGAAAGAAGTCCGCCGTGCCCGGACTTCTTTTCCATTACTCACTCTCGTCTGGTTTAACGAAGTGCCTGTTATCTGCATCGCTTTCTGAGTTGTCTATTTCAGTAAGGTACTGGCTCAACAGGGAATCAATACGCTCCGTCCCCCCGCCTCCCGTTGAGTTGACATAAAGCTCAGTCATCATCGTCAGTAATATCATTATGCCTTCTTTACTGCCGCTGACTTTACGAAGCAGTTCACGATTAAACTCTCGCTGATTAAACGTATCTTCTGTGTTTTTAGCTTTGTGCATAATCAGGCCTAACCTGAGAAGTTCATTACATGTGGAGGAAAGACTGACCTCAGCAGGACTTGCTCCATTCTGTATGTCCAGAAGATAAATATCCCTGATTTCCTTTTCAATTTTATCTTTGACGTAGATACCCATTCTTCCCATTAATTCTTCTCCTGAACGTATTATTTAGGTTTTTATAATAACTTTACCAATTTGTGTCATGCTCTCCTGTCCGACTCTTCATCGCTTTCAGCTCTATGAAGCACTAATGTGCATGCAATTTGAGTCTTATACAGGTAGTCGTAAGCGACACCACCATGTCGTAGGGTGTGACACTGTACGATATGCAACACTATGATTGAACTAATTATCAACACTCCTACGATATAACATCGTAGCAAGCTATGACAACAGGTAGTAGAAACCTACGATATCATGTCGTAGGGCATGACACTATCTTGTCGTAGTAACCTACGATAAAACAGGGACATACGAGCTAAACCCAATAACGCATTTCCAGTAACGCTCTGATTTTAAATAAAAAAACTGCAAGATGAAATCTTGCGTGGGGTGTGATGAAATCTTACCCCCGAAGAGCGGCTTGGTAAATAACGCTATCCAGCTGAATTCTTTATATCCCTGACGGGGTTCGTCACCTACCCGCCAGCGCAACGTGCGCGTCTGTAACGAATTATCTTGCAAGCGATGATCTGAGCGGGTATTTTCCACTCGAACCCGCCTGGCGCTTTACGCGCACGTACGTGAGATTATCAGAATGAAATTATTGGCTGCTCTCGCGCTTGCCGCTGTATTCAGCGCGCAGGCTGCGCCGGAAATGTGTTTCACAAAAGCCGGTCAGGATTTCGGTATTGATCCGCGTCTCCTGATGGCACATTCCATTCAGGAATCACGCATGCGTAATAATGCGCTGAATACGAAAAGCAGCGGCGGCACGCATGATGTCTGTAATATGCAGATAAACAGCTCTCACTTTAATCAGCTGAGAAAGTTTGATATTACGCGGGAAAGGCTGCTGAAAGATCCGTGCATCTGCATTTATACCGGTGCGTGGATCGAGGCGCGAAATTTCAGACAGTATGGCAGAAACTGGGACAGCGTCGGGATGTACAACACCGGCCCGAGTCCGAAGCTGATCAAACAGCGTCGTGAATATGCTGCAATCATCAAGAGTATTTACCGCGTGCTCATTGCACGGGATGAGGTTTACACCGCAATGGCGAAGCAGAATAAGAAAACGCCCGCGCCTGAAAATTTCTTAGCTGCGGACGTAATGCGTGACAAAAAATAACCCCGGCATGCCGGGGTTATTTTCATGATTTGAGTTTTGCGAACTCCTCCGCCATCTTCCACAGCGCCTGATTCAGCTTTATATCGCCGTCGATGCCCGTTACCGGTCGGGTCGTGGTTCTTTTTCCCTTCGCCGTTCTGCCGGTTAAGCCGCCCTTAATCAGGTTCTCCTGCACGATGTTAAACGCGGTCCATAGGTCGGTGCCTTTGTCATACCAGGCGCGCGGATTAATAATACGCTCGGCTGATACCGGCGGCTCTTTGCCGTCATATTTATATTCCAGCGCCAGCTGGCCCAGCAGGCGTCGTTCTTCACTGTTAACCTGAATGGATTTCATCATGCTGATATTATTTTCCACCTTATCGAATACGCCCAGCACCTCATAAGCACCTTCAATAACCTGCGATACAATATCCCCCTTGTGTGGCACGCTGATTTCACCAAACGATTTCCAGCACACCAGGCCATTCGTGCAGACCTGCCGGAAAATACCGGGGATCATTTTATAACTGCTGGAGCCGTCATGGCTGTTCAGTAATACGATTTCCGGCACCTCTTCGCCGCTGTTATTATTTCCCCGGCGCAGTCGGATCATGTGTTTGGTAAATTCGCGTCTTTCCGGGTCGCGGACGCGCGACTGGCTGGCATAAAAAGGTTCGAACCCTTCTTCACGCAGTTTATCCAGCAGTGTAATGGTCGGAATATAGGTATAACGCTCAGAGCGTGAATCATGCTTTTCGGCTGAAAATGCGCTCGGAACAATGCGCATCAGCTCATCATTATTCAGCGGGCTGTTTTTACGGATAGCAGTGGGGGCTGCATAGCGGGAAGAAAAACGGACCATAATTAATTACCTCATAAAGAAATAGTGTCAGCTTTCAAACAGAAAGCTTATATAGCGGCCAGCGATTAGCTGAATATCAGATATCTCACTCCCCTGCAGAGCGCTGCAGGGGAGTGTGTTTTCATCCTCTCAGGTGCGAAAATTGCCAGTGGCAGAATGGGCTGTATTCGTTAGTCCGGGGCAGGTTTTGCTTCGCATATTTAATCAGCCCTTCATGCTCAGACCAGAACAGATCAAGCGCCGCAACATTCAGCTCACCTGCGGCTTTGTAAACGTTAGTAGTCTGGTATTCGGTATTTTCCGCATACTCTTCTTCACCAATCGGATTAGCTGAATGCACGATCCGGGTTTCATAGGTTTCCGGTGCAGAGCCTGCCGCTGGAGCATAAACAAAAACCGTGATCTGCAGTTTTTCATGCGCGTTAATCAGCAACATCTCGATTCCTGAGCGGAATTTTCCCGTATTAAAATCTGCCTCTTCGCGCGTAAAGGTTGCCGCCGTCAGATACTCCAGATTCATAGCAAAATCGCTACGCAGCGCCGCGGTGTTCACATTGAACTGCGGATGATCCTTGAAAAATAGACTGCGACGTAAGGCACGGCGGATAGCTTCATAGCTGATTTCTTCTGATGGTTTTGCCGTTAAAGAAGATGATTCTTTAGATTCTGAAGCCGGGGTGTTGACGTTCAGCTTTGACATGTTGTGTCTCCCGTGTGGTTATTCGATGTTTCTCTGAGTTCCTCGCCGTGAGGGCAGAACGGGCGCACGGGGATCAGGCTGAGCGCAGAGGGAAACGGCAAAGCCGCAGCCCGAAGGGACCGGGTGCAGCCGTTTAGCTTGCGTCCCTTGCGCGAAGGCGCCCGTGTGCCAGATTTCTGCACGGCGAGGGATTCAGGAAACGAAACAGAACGCGGGAGATGAACAGGGCACAGCACCGGACGGCGGCCCTTTGCCGGTCCGGTCTTCAGCGGCCCCGATTTCGGGGCCAGTGAACGCACCGGCGACAGCCGGTTGCAGCCGTTGACTTCAGCCATCAGGCCCTATGTCCGAAACCCGAAGGGGTTCGGCGGAGCTTACCGGCAAAGCCGGTTAGCGCAGTAGGACTGACGACCCGGCAACGCCGGGGAGCCGAAGGTGGCCATGTCCCGGCCCCTGAAGTTGATGTTTAGTCAGTAAAGGCAGCCATCGCACCAGAACCGGCATAACCGGTAACACCATCCGGACAGCAGTGAGACACCCGGCATCACTGGCAGACTACAGAGAGCGCGGAAGGGGAGAGCCGGTGCGTCAGCACCGGGTTTTGCCTGGCCTGTAAGGCCTGCTGGTTTTTTTCGCGGTTCAGCACCCCGCTCATGGACAGAATGGCCGGTGTAAACCGGCCTTAGCTCCCTAGATTATGACCTTCCTGTTATAGGTCGCTTTCCAGTCCATGTAATCTGGTCCGTCACGAAGCGGTGAAAGACTGGTGAGATTTTCGGCTAAACCGTTCATGATCAGAATCCGTTCCACAGCCGCAAACCAGTCTTCGTTGTTGCCAATTGGAAACCACAGATTCGAGTTGTCGCCGCTCAGCAGCGGATGATTGCAGAAGTGAACCCCCCTGCCCTGCGCTGTTACGCAGCCCGTCACGATGCAGGAGGCCCGTACCGTTTCACTCAGGGCACTGCGAGCCAGTGTTTCCGCTATATCACCCCAGCACCACTCTCCATCAGGCACCGGCAGCTCGATGCACCGTAACGAATGACCACCCGCCCGTGCGGTCAGCCTGGCAATGTCTGACACACCCGTTTCACCATATGCACCGTTTGCCTCGCAGACATAATGGCCATTGTGCCAGAAGGACTCTGCACCATTATCCAGGCGAATAAGGCAGTATTTGCCCATCACTCTGGTGATATCGTCCTGCTGGATCGGGCTGGTGAATGCTGTGGAATGTGGATGCTTAATAATCTGGCTCATGGCTGCTTCTCCACCTGACGCGCTACCTGCATCCACTGTGAAAACACTATTGCCGCTAAATGTGCCAGCTGGCCGCTGCGCATTGCGTTTACAACCGCGATGGCATGTGCGACGATTTGCATGTCAAAAATCATATATCTCTCCAGATTCTGGTTTTGATGTTGCCGGTATCTCGTAAATACCGGCGGTGAAGAAAGCAGAGGAAACTCTGCTTTTTTTACATCTGCACTTCGCTCATCAGGCAATATCCGCTTTATGCATGGCGTATCCGGCTTTGAGAATCAAAGCCAGTTCATTGCTTGCGTATCCCCATGCTGCATCGCCTATTCCGTCTGGATAGCCGTGCGCAATGTGTGCCGCCTCA
The DNA here is from genome assembly GCF_011800405.1 of Pantoea sp. EKM21T. NCBI lineage: Bacteria > Pseudomonadati > Pseudomonadota > Gammaproteobacteria > Enterobacterales > Erwiniaceae > Pantoea > Pantoea sp. EKM21T. The sequence continues at coordinate 292 of NZ_JAALFV010000013.1, read as the reverse complement.
ATCCACGCTTTAAATGATGCCAGCGGGATCATCGGGCGCGGGCGCGACCAGTCAGTAACCGTCTTGCAAACCTCTTCAGCCATATTCATCAGAGTGCCTGTGAGAAGTTCAAAACGTTCTTCCTCGGTCATGCTCTCCGACTTCAATAACCTGAGATAATCCAGGCTCTGAACCAGTGCCGGATCCAAGCCGTTGATGTTTTGCCCTTCAGCCCCGGTTTCGGTGGTTTTGGTTGCGGCGGTTTTGACGTTCTGTGTGTTCATGCTGGTTCTCCTCTGATGGTTACTAAAAC
>NZ_JAALFV010000012.1:0-114925 GCF_011800405.1 Pantoea sp. EKM21T | reverse complement strand
GAAACGCCGTAGCGCCGATGGTAGTGTGGGGTCTCCCCATGCGAGAGTAGGGAACTGCCAGGCATTAAATAAGTGAAAAAGCCCCGCACGAAAGTGCGGGGCTTTTTTACGTCTGCACTTTGCCACGTTAAGCTGAAAACTTGACCTGTAAGCCTGCTCCGGTAGCCTCCAGGTTCCTCCATTTCCTTTTTGAATTACCAGTAGCCTGATAAACACCGGAAACTATAATAATCATTAGATCAAAATATAAAATAAAGACTAGCAGATACAAAGTTTTTGAAATTTATAGCTTAATAAGTTACCAACTTATTAAGCTAATATGATAATAAACCTGCTAACAGGACTAACGCATAGCATTTAGAATGAATGGATTTTATTCTATTTACATTTTTTAGTGCTTGATTGAAACTAATTTCGACATTTAATTAAATGTCTCCGATGGATTTCTATTGAGCATTAACTAATTTAAGGAAGATTAAAATGAAAGAACTAACTGTTGCTGAAACAGAATTAGTATCAGGTGCCGCCTCTACTGGGATCTTAGACAGCATCGGTGGTGCAGTTATCGGAATGTTTGCTGGCGGAATGGGCGTTGCATGGGCGGGCTGGAACATCTCTGCTAATACTAATGGCGTAACCAGTGGAATCCTGGCTCCAGCACAGGGTGTTTTAGGCGGCCTGTTTGGTGGCATTTGGGGCGTTGTTTTTGGTCTGGTAGTCGGTGCAGCGGAAGGTACTGCTGATTCAATGGCACGCGCAGATTCAGTCTGGACAAATATTTTGAACGCTGGCTGATAATGCTCTGATCGTCCGGGGCATCACCTGCCATTTTAAATATCAGGCGTGCTGCCCCTTTTCTCTCTATCCCTGTCTGAAGCTATTTTACTGGTAATCAGTCATCCGATGTTGCAATGGCTGAGAATGCTCAGCGACTCTTATTCCACGAATAACTGTAGCCATCGTCATACAGAGATAAAAAAGCTCTTTTTTTTGCAAAAATAAGGACGTCCCGTTAATTGTTACTATCGGGCTGGATCTTCTGCTACTGGACTTTACATTATGCTGGCTGACGACCATTTCCGTCCGGCATATTGCCGGCAGGATAGTCCCTAAGGTCATCAGGCGTATTCACATTCAGAAATAGCGATTCATCATCATCCAGCAGCACCGCATGTCCACCCTGATCGCGCAGGAACTGCATCAGGCGACGCTCACCAGCCTGCAGGTATTCACCGAGTGGCGTACGGAGATCGCGATGAATAAGCGCCAGAGTAGGATGATCCCGGGTTTGTGAGCGCACCCACACTGCGGGGGCATCGCCTCGTTGTTGCATCAGCCGCTCCACGAAGTTGAGCGGGATAGCGGGGGTGTCGCAGGCGCTGAATACCGCCCATTCCCCTTCAATCTCACGCAACCCACTGTAGATACCGGCCAGCGGACCGGGATAATCCTCAAAGACGTCCTGCACCACGCGGCATCCGCTTAACTGATAGCGATCAATATTACGATTCGCGTTAATCATGACAATGTCGACTTGTGGCCTGAGCCGTTCAAGGACATGCTGATAAAGCGGCCTGCCATCCAGCTGTACTAGCCCTTTGTCCTGACCACCCATACGGCGGCCCTGACCACCGGCCAGAATGATGCCGGTTAATATTGTCATGACTGTGCCCTCGCTGATGACGCACTGTGAAAGGAGAAATCTGAATGAAATGCCATCGTTTAAACGAGTTAATCGAGTTGCTGCAACCCGCCTGGCAAAAAGAGCCTGATCTTAATCTGGTCACATTTTTGCAGAAACTGGCTCAGGAATCTGGTTTCCGTGGCCCGTTAAGTGAATTAACCGATGATGTATTAATTTACCATCTCAAGATGCGTGACTCAGCCAGCGATGATGAGATCCCAGGCCTGAAAAAAGATTATGAAGTTGATTTTAAAACAGCACTGCTCCGCGCACGGGGTGTCATTAAACAGGACGAGTAGTGTTATCCTTGGCTGCTATTTGCAAGGGCAACTACAGGTAACATGATGAGCGACGCTGCTTTTAACTTCCAGACATTGAATCCCGACGTGTTGCTTGATGCGCTCTGGGAAACAGGAATTCGCGTCGAATCGGGTCTGACAGCCCTGAACAGCTACGAGAACAGGGTTTATCAATTCAGCGACGACGAAAAACGCCGCTATGTTGCGAAGTTTTATCGCCCACAGCGCTGGCGTGCCGAACAGATTGCTGAAGAACATCAGTACGCACTTGATCTGCTGGCTGACGAAGTGCCCATCGCGGCGCCACTGCGGTTAAAGGGTGAGACACTGCATAGTCACGCTGGCTTCTTCTTTGCCGTATTCCCCAGCCTGGGCGGACGGCAATATGAGACAGACAACGAAGATCAGATGGAGTGGGTAGGCCGCTTCCTGGGCCGCATTCATCAGACCGGGCGTAAAGCGCTGTTCAGGCATCGGCCTGCCATCGGTCTGGATGAATATCTGCATGAACCCCGGCAGGTGCTGGAGCACTCTCTGTTAGTGCCTGCATCGCTTAAAGTCGCACTGCTACAGGCTATCGATAAGCTGGGAAACACGCTGCAACAACAGTGGCACACCACGTGGCAGCCGCTACGATTACATGGCGACTGCCATCCGGGTAATATCCTGTGGCGTGACGGACCGCTGTTTGTCGATCTGGATGATGCCCGTAATGGCCCGGCCGTGCAGGATCTCTGGATGCTGATCAGCGGCGATCGTCAGGAACAGCGTATTCAATGGGATATACTGCTGGAGGCGTACAGTGAGTTCAGTGATTTTGATATTAATGAATTGTCACTGATTGAACCTTTACGCGCCATGCGCATGGTTTATTATCTGGCCTGGGTTGTCCGACGCTGGCAGGATCCCGCTTTTCCGCGCGCTTTCCCCTGGATGACAGATGAAGATTTCTGGCGCAGGCAAATTTCACTCTTTACCGAGCAGGAGAAGCTGTTGCAGGAACCTCCTCTGCAGCTGACACCGCAATATTAATGACGTAGTCAGGAGAATTTTTCACGATGAAAAAAATTTGGTTTGCACTGATGGGTTTAGTGCTGGCATTCAGCGCATCTGCTGCCCAGTTCACTGAAGGTAAACAATATGTGAGTCTGCCTAAACCTGTGGCCGGCGAACCTCAGGTGATGGAGTTCTTCTCCTTCTTCTGCCCGCACTGCTATCAGTTTGAACGTATTTATCACGTCAATGACGCGGTGAAAAAGAATCTGCCTGCTGACACTAAGATGGTGAAATACCACGTCGATTTTCTCGGTGGAGAGCTGGGGCCGGTCGTGACCCAGGCCTGGGCTGTCGCGATGGCGCTGGGCGTTGAAGATAAAGTGACAGCACCGATCTTCGATGGCATTCAGAAAACGCAGACCATCACCGATCCTGCCAGTCTGAAAGAGACCTTTGTCAAAGCGGCCGGTATCTCTGCGGCGGACTATGATGCAGCCTGGAACAGCTTCGCCGTAAAAGCGCTGGTTGCGCAGCAGCAAAAAGCCGCTGCTGATGTTGATCTGCGTGGTGTGCCTGCTATTTTCGTGAATGGCAAATACATGGTTAACAACGGCGGTCTTGATACCAGCTCTATGGATAATTTCGTCGCAGACTATGCGAACGTGGTTAAATTCCTGGTAAGCCAGAAGTAATCAGCCTCACACCCCCGTTAAACGCCAGCTCTGCTGGCGTTTTTTTTATGCCTTTGAACAACGGGCCAATTTTTGTCCATCTCCAGGGCATAAATTTAATATCCACACAAGGGATCGCGCTATTAAAAATAGCGATCGGGTCACGGAAATTAAATAAACCAATGAAATTTATGGTTTTTATTCAGGTTCCGATTATTTATTTTCCTGAAAAACAGCGCGTTATAATTTTTACGCACAAAGTTATCCACAGAACGATCGTTGCGATCCTGTCCCCAAAAGCGTGAAAAACTCCAGACGTGGCACGCCTTAGTTCACCATTTCTGCCTGGTTGTGGCATCCTTATAGCCCAACTCATAGCAACGAAGACTACACAGACTTATGGCGCAAATAGCAGAAAATCCCCTGATTCTGGTCGATGGCTCATCCTATCTTTATCGCGCGTATCACGCGTTTCCGCCGCTGACCAACAGTGCAGGTGAACCCACTGGCGCCATGTACGGCGTGCTCAACATGCTGAAAAGCCTGCTGGCGCAATACAATCCGAGTCACGTTGCTGTGGTATTCGATGCCAAAGGCAAAACCTTCAGGGACGAGCTGTTTGAGCATTACAAATCTCACCGTCCCCCGATGCCTGACGAGCTCCGTGCACAAATTGAGCCGCTGCATGAGATGGTGCGGGCGATGGGGCTGCCGTTGCTGGCTGTGAGCGGCGTCGAGGCTGATGATGTCATCGGTACGCTGGCGCTGGAAGCGGAGAAAAAGGGTCTCTCAGTACTGATCAGCACCGGCGACAAAGATATGGCGCAGCTGGTCACGCCCGCCATCACGCTGATTAACACTATGAGCAACACCATTCTGGGACCAGAAGAGGTTGAGCAGAAATATGGTGTTCCACCCGCATTGATCATCGATTTCCTTGCCATGATGGGTGATAGCTCCGATAACATTCCTGGCGTGCCAGGCGTCGGTGAGAAAACGGCACAGGCGTTGCTGCAGGGGCTGGGCAGCATGCAGACGATCTATGACAATCTGGACAAAGTGGCCGATCTCGGCTTTCGTGGTGCCAAAACCATGGCGACCAAACTTGAGCAGAATCGTGATGTGGCGTTTCTCTCTTATCAGCTGGCGACCATTAAGACAGACGTTGAGCTGGCGCTGCCCTGTGAAGAGCTCACAGTCACTGAGCCCGATACAGAGGCATTGCAGGCCCTGTTCAGTCGTTACGAGTTCAAACGCTGGCTGAGTGACCTGCAGGACGGTAAATGGCTGCAGGGTAAAAAGAGCACTACGCAGGCGCAAAAAGCGCAGGCCGATGAACCGGCCCCGGTGGCGGAAACCAGCAGCGTGTTACCGACCGAGGGTTATGTCACCATTCTGGATCAGGATCTCTTTGATAGCTGGCTGGAGAAGCTGAAAAACAGCGAGGTCTTTGCGTTTGATCTGGAGACCGACGCGCTGGATACCCTGAGCGCTAACATCGTCGGCATCAGCTTCGCGGTGGCGCCCGGTGAAGCCGCCTATCTGCCGGTTGCCCATGACTATCTTGATGCGCCTGATCAACTGGATCGCGCTACCGTTCTGGCACAGCTCAAGCCCTTGCTGGAAGATGAGAGCGCATGGAAAGTTGGCCAGAACCTGAAATACGATCGCGGCGTGCTGAAAAACTACGACATTGAACTGGCCGGTATCAAATTCGACACCATGCTTGAGTCCTATATCCTCAACAGCGTGGTGGGCAAACATGACATGGATAGCCTGGCCGCTCGCTGGCTTAACCATAAAACCGTGACCTTCCAGGAGATCGCCGGTAAAGGCAAAAATCAGCTGACGTTCAATCAAATCGCGTTAGAGCAGGCATCCCATTACGCTGCAGAAGATGCAGATGTGACCCTGCAGCTGCATCTGAAGATGTGGCCAGAGCTGGAGAAAGAAGCGGGCCCGAAAAAAGTCTTCGAACAGATTGAGATGCCGTTACTGACGGTGATTTCGCGCATAGAGCGCAACGGTGTGCTGATCGATCAGTCTATTCTGGCGCAGCATTCGAAAGAGCTGACGGCCCGACTGGCTGAGCTTGAGTTGAAAGCGCATGAGCTGGCGGGGGAACCCTTCAACCTCTCATCCACCAAGCAGCTTCAGGTGATTCTGTTTGAAAAACAGGGCATCAAGCCCACGAAGAAAACACCAGGCGGCGCGCCTTCAACCAGCGAAGAGGTGTTAGCCGAGCTGGCACTTGATTATCCGTTACCCAAAGTGATTCTGGAGCATCGCGGCTTATCCAAACTTAAGTCTACTTATACGGATAAATTACCGCTGATGATCAATCCGATCAGTGGCAGGGTACATACCTCTTATCATCAGGCCGTCACCGCAACCGGACGTTTATCCTCTGCCGATCCGAATCTGCAAAACATTCCGGTGCGTAATGATGAAGGACGCCGAATCCGTCAGGCATTTGTAGCGGCCAAAGGCCATCGCATTGTGGCGGCAGACTATTCACAAATCGAACTGCGTATCATGGCGCATCTCTCTCAGGACAAAGGATTACTGGACGCTTTTGCCCAGGGCGAAGATATTCACCGCGCGACGGCATCCGAAGTGTTTGGCGTGGCGCTGGATAAGGTCAGCGGCGAACAGCGTCGCAGCGCCAAAGCGATCAACTTTGGTCTGATTTATGGCATGAGCGCCTTTGGTCTGTCGCGTCAGCTGAATATCGGTGCGGGTGAAGCGAAAAAGTATATGGATCTCTACTTTGAACGCTATCCGGGCGTCCTGCGCTATATGGAGAACACACGCCAGCTGGCGGCGAGTAAAGGCTATGTCGAAACGCTGGAAGGCCGTCGGCTGTGGCTGCCCGATATTAAATCCGGTAACGCCATTCGCCGGAAAGCCGCTGAACGTGCCGCGATCAATGCGCCGATGCAGGGAACGGCAGCGGATATCATTAAGCGGGCAATGATTGCCGTGGATAACTGGCTGGAACAGCAAAACGACAATGCCGTCAGAATGATCATGCAGGTTCACGATGAACTGGTGTTCGAAGTCAAAGCCGAGGCGGTTGAAGAGGCGAGCCAGAAAATCCGTGCGCTGATGGAAGGTAGCGTGCAGCTCGACGTACCTTTACTGGTTGAGGTCGGTGTGGGTGACAACTGGGATGAAGCCCACTGATTCGATGCGTGTGGTCGGTTCTGAAGAACAGAACCGGCCCTGAATCAGGTATAAGAAAATCGTTTAGTTGACCGGTTTAGCGTGGTCAACGCTGGCACTGAGAGAAAACGCTTTTCTAACTGCTTATGGTCTAAACATTTTTTTCGTCATTAAACTACATCGCAACGCTATTTTTGTGACGTGCATGGTAAAAAAAGTCCTGTTTCATGTAAGTAAGCAACAAAAAAGCCTTTGTCACGCACAGAAAATCAGGTAAAGTTCGTCGCGTAGGGTACAGAGGTAAGATGTTCTATCTTTCAGACCTTTTACTTCACGTAATCGGATTTGGCTGAATTTAGCCGCCCCAGTCATTCTGTGACTGGGGCGTTTTTTATTGGGCTTTTTGTACCGTCAGCATCACCGGCACAAGGTTGCCACTCACTCTTCCGCGTCCTGATCTTCAACCGCAGGTTCAAGCGTATTAAACCAGCTGTCCAGCTTCTGACGAACCTTATCCACGCCGATTTTCTTCAGCGATGAGAAGAGCTCTACCTGCACATCACCAACAAATTCGAGTGCGGCTTCACGCACGACATTGAGCTGCGCTTTACGGGCACCTGAGGCCAGTTTGTCTGCTTTAGTGAGAAGCAACAGCACCGGAATGCCACTTTCCACTGACCACTGAATCATCTGCCGGTCGAGATCTTTCAGCGGATGACGGATATCCATCAGGATAACCAGTCCTTTCAGCGCCTGACGTTTTTGCAGGTATTCACCTAACGCGCGCTGCCACTTCAGCTTCATCTCTTCCGGGACTTCGGCATAACCGTAACCGGGCAGGTCGACCAGACGCTTACCTTCTTTCACTTCAAACAGGTTAATCAGCTGCGTACGTCCCGGCGTTTTACTGGTACGCGCCAGACCCTTCTGATTGGTTAACGTATTCAGCGCACTCGATTTTCCCGCGTTCGAGCGGCCAGCGAAAGCCACCTCAATTCCGGTATCGGCAGGCAGATGGCGGATATCCGGCGCGCTCATGACAAAGTGGGTAACGTGGTAATTCAATTCAGACAAGGTGACACTCCAGAAAACGCATTAAGGCAATGCGGGCGATTATACGCGTTATGACGCGAAAGTGCTCAATCGCATCTCGGTAACAAACTTTGTAAGAGATTTGCCATTCACGGTGCGGGTTATTTCGCTTTTTACTTTAATTACTAAAAATAAAAAAATATGTAATTCAACCCTTTATCTTAAAACGTTCTTTTTTTGAACTAACTATTTTTGACACTGACTTGAGGCTTTTACCAGTTGGTCTACATTAGTGTGCAGTGCACGGCAGCACACATCAGGATGATGCGCTCAGGGATACCAGGAGGGTTATGAGCGATGGAATGGAACAGGGTCAGGGATGCGGCCAGACAGGGATAAGGAATAGCTCAGGAGTTGAGCAGGCGCGGGATTAACCGGGATGTTACGAGCCGAAAAGGATTTAAAACATGATTCCTTCTTATGAAGGTATGAAATAAGGCGACAGCTTGAGCTGTCGCCTTTTTTCTTTGTCTACTTTCTGCTAGATTTCGCCGCAATTCTATACTGAATAAAAAAAGCCGGGACCGAATACTATGAAGCAACCTGCACGAGCTGCTAACGGCAAACCTGCCGTCAAAGCCAAACGCAAATCGCGTGACGATATCAACCATGAAGCACGCGATCGCAAACGTGATAAAAAGCATCGCGGACATGCATCTGGCAGCCGTGCTAATCCGGCTGCGTCCGAAAACAATGGCGGACGTCAGGCGGACAGCGTCAAAGATCCGCGCATCGGGAGTAAAAAACCGGTGGCCCTGATCGCTGAAGGAAAAACCGCTGCCGTTAAACCAAAGAAAAGCGCAGAAAAACCGGCAGCAGAGAAGAAAGTGCGTCTGACACCAGAAGAAGAGCTGGCGAAGCTGGAAAATGACGAACGTCTGGATGCGCTGCTGGATCGGCTGGAAAATGGCGAAACGCTGTCGGCTGAAGATCAGGGCTGGCTGGATGCCTCGCTGGATCGTATCGACGAACTGATGGAGCAGTTAGGCATTGTGATGGATGATGCCGAAGATGAGCAGGCTGAAGAAGATATGTACCGTCTGCTGAAAGGCAACTAAGCAAATTTGATCGGCATGCGTTACCCGCATGCCGCGCTTAGCAGGTAAACGACAATGTTTTGGCCTGGATCAATTTTCGCGCTGCTGGCGACATGTTATCTGCTGTGGTTATTGTTTAAACTACGACGCCTGTCGCGTCTGAAGCAACGTTTACGTCGGGTCTCATCCCGCTCACCTTTTATCTCCTCTTCTTCGCGACCTTCTCTCAGACGACGTCACCGGAAGGAGTGAGCATGCCATCGCAGCAGATTGAGTGGGATCAGGCGTTAATTGAAAAGTACAATTATGCCGGCCCGCGTTACACCTCCTATCCCACTGCGCTGGAGTTCAGCGAGCAGTACGCGGAAAACGACTTCCAGCGTGCCGTGGCGCGTTACCCTGATCGTCCGCTGTCGCTCTATGTCCATATTCCCTTCTGCCATCGTCTCTGCTACTTCTGCGGCTGCAATAAGATAGTGACGCGTCAGCGCCACAAAGCGGATCGCTATCTGGATGTGCTTGAGCAGGAGATTATTCAGCGCGCGCCGCTGTTTCGTCAGCGTCAGGTCACGCAGCTTCACTGGGGCGGCGGCACGCCAACCTTCCTCGACAATGCGCAGATTTCCCGGCTGGTGGGTTTACTGAAGCAGCATTTCAGCGTGGCCGATGATGCCGAAATGTCGATCGAAGTGGATCCTCGGGAAATTGCGCTGGATGTGATTGATCACCTGCGATCGCTGGGATTTAATCGTCTGAGCATGGGGGTGCAGGACTTCAACAAATCGGTGCAGGAGCGGGTTAACCGGGTACAGGATGAAGAGGTGATTTTCGGGCTGATGGCGCGTGCCCGTGAACAGGGGTTCAGCTCGACCAGCATTGACCTGATCTATGGTTTACCCCTGCAGACGCCCGCCAGCTTCGCCTGGACGCTGGAGCGGGTACTGGCGCTGAGCCCGGATCGTCTTAGCGTCTTTAACTATGCGCATCTGCCGGCGATGTTCGCGGCACAGCGTAAAATCAAAGAGGGTGAACTGCCATCGGCTCAGCAAAAGCTGGATATTTTACAGCAGACCATCGCAACCCTGACTCAGCAGGGCTACCAGTTCATTGGAATGGATCACTTTGCGAAGCCGCAGGATGAACTGGCTATCGCGCAGCGCAAAGGGCAGCTGCATCGCAATTTCCAGGGATACACGACGCAGGGCGACAGCGATTTGCTGGGGCTTGGCGTCTCTGCCATCAGCATGATTGGTGACAGTTATGCGCAGAACCAGAAAGACCTTAATACCTGGTACAATTGTGTGGAACAGCAGGGAAATGGCCTGTGGCGTGGCATCGCCTTAACCGACGATGATTGCCTGCGTCGTGACGTGATAAAAACGCTGATTTGCAACTTCTCGCTGAATTTTGCCGCGACAGAAGCGCAATGGGGAATTCGCTTCAGCGACTATTTTGCTGAGGACCTGGCGCTGCTGAAGCCGTTGATAGCCGATGGGCTGGTGGAACAAACCGCTACGGGGCTGGAGGTGACGGGAATTGGCCGGTTACTGATCCGCAATATTTGCATGTGCTTTGATCGCTATCTGCGTCAGAAAGCGCGTCAGCAGCAGTTCTCCCGCGTTATCTGAAGAAACGGGCTGGCAGACTACACCAGCCCGTACTGAACCGCTTATTCCATGCCCAGCTCTTTGAGCTTGCGCGTCAGCGTGTTTCGTCCCCAGCCCAGCAAACGTGCCGCTTCCTGTTTGTGGCCCTGCGTATGACGCAGCGCAGTGGTGAGCAGCGTGCGCTCCATCTCCGGCTGGGCTTCTGACAGCAGATTCTGATGACCGGAACGCAGAGCGCGATCGGCCCACTGTGCCAGCAGCGTTGCCCAGCTGTCAGGCAGCGACTGCACCGGATTCTCCGGCGTACTGGATTCAAACAGTTCTCCGGGCAGGTCCTGAATCAGGACTTCCTGACCCGCAGCCATCACGGTCAGCCAGCGACAGGTGTTCTCCAGCTGACGCACGTTACCTGACCAGTGCAGTCGGGTTAACGCTGTCTCGGTTTCCGGATGCAGAATCTTCGCTTCCACACCCAGCTCACGCGCCGCCACCTGCAGGAAATAACGCGCCAGACGCGGGATATCCTCACGACGCTCACGCAGCGGTGGCAGATGCACACGAATCACGTTCAGGCGGTGAAACAGATCCTCACGGAACTTGCCTTCCTGTACGCGTAATTCCAGATTCTGGTGGGTCGCCGCGATAATACGCACATCCACTTTGACCGGCGCATAGCCACCAACGCGATAGAACTGGCCATCGGCCAGCACGCGCAGCAGACGGGTCTGCACATCCAGCGGCATATCACCGATCTCATCCAGAAACAGCGTGCCGCCATCCGCCTGCTCAAAACGGCCCTGACGGATCTGGTTCGCCCCGGTAAAGGCGCCTTTTTCGTGACCAAACAGTTCTGATTCAATTAAATCTTTGGGGATCGCCGCCATGTTGAGCGCGATAAAGGGCGCTTTGGTGCGCGGGCTGTGGCGATGCAGCGCATGGGCCACCAGCTCTTTACCGGTACCGGACTCGCCGTTGATCAGCACACTGATCGACGAGCGCGATAATCGTCCGATGATGCGGAACACATCCTGCATCGCGGGCGCTTCACCGATGATATCGGTGGTGGGTCCGCTGACCGGCTGATTACGTGGCTGCTGCTGCTCCTGATAGTGGCTGATAGCACGCTCGACCAGCGCAACCGCTTCATCGATATCGAACGGCTTAGGCAGGTAATCAAAGGCACCCTGCTGATAGGCGCTGACGGCAGCGTCCAGATCTGAATGCGCCGTCATTATGATGACCGGAAGCATCGGATGACGCTGTTTAATCTGTTTCAGCAGCGCCAGGCCATCCATACCGGGCATGCGAATGTCTGACAGTAAAACGTCCGGGGTCTTGGTTGAGAGGGCATCCAGCACCTCGCTTGCGCTGTCAAAAGTCGCACAGCTCAAACCGGCTCCAGTGAGCGCGCGTTCAAGCACCCAGCGGATGGAGCTATCGTCATCGACGATCCAGACTATCCCTCGTTGCATAGAAACCTCACTGGCGAATAGGCAGGTAAACCGAGAATTCGGTGTGTCCCGGCCAACTGTTAAATTCTATTTTTCCTGAATGTTGATCAATCAGGCTACGGGCGATGGAGAGGCCTAAACCGGTACCGCCTTCGCGTCCGCTGACCATCGGATAAAACAGCGTATCCTGCAGCTGGGCCGGAATGCCGGGGCCATCATCTTCAATATCAATACGTGCCACCAGGCGATAACGCGTGCCGTGCAGCGTCAGCTGGAAAGCCGTGCGGGTGCGGATAATAATGGTGCCGCCATCGTCGCCCAGCGCCTGAAGCGCATTGCGCACCACGTTAAGCAGCACCTGTTCAATCTGATCGGGATCGTGCGGCAGTTCCGGCAGGCTGGGATCATAATCCCGTACCAGCGAGACATTCTCCGGCAGCTCCATCGACACCAGATTGACCACCCGTTCGGCCACCTGATGAATGCTCTGCGTGATGTGCATGCCCGGCTGCTGCGGCCCCAGCAGACGATCAACCAGATTCCGCAAACGGTCGGCCTGTTCAATAATCACTTTGGTATATTCATTCAGCGAGGGATCGGGCAGGGCGCGGGATAAAAGCTGTGCCGCGCCGCGCAATCCTCCCAGCGGATTTTTAATCTCATGGGCCAGGCCGCGAACCAGATCGCGAGCGGCCACCTGCTGGGCGTGCTGTAACTGCTCCTGACTGAGACGACGCTGATTATCCATCGGCGCCATTTCCATCAGGATTAAGCCATCGGGTAACCGCTGGGCGGTCAGCGACATAATGTGCGCGCGACCATCTACCACCAGCGTGACCTCACTGTCAGTAAATCCCTGGCCAGCCTCAAGACTCTCGCGCATCACCTCGATATTCAGCGAAAAGTAGCCGGTTAATTCCGGTAACGGCGTGCCGAACAATTTGCGTGAGCTTTGCGCCAGTAATTGCTGCGCCGCCGGGTTGGCGTAATGAATAACCAGATCGTTATCCACCAACAAAATACTGTTGATTAACGCGTTGAGAATCTGCCCTGCATCGGGCAGAGAGCCAGTTGCCATACAACGTTCCTCTGCACTAAAGAGGTGCATTTTAGTCTTTAAGCCGAAAAGAGGGCGAATGAACGGTGAATTCGCGGAGAAAAAAGCCCATCCGAAGATGGGCTAAAAGTTTCCACGGCAACAAAAAACGTCTGACCAGTTAAACGCTGTAGTAGAGCTCGAACTCAACCGGGTGTGGCGTCATGCGAACGCGATCCATCTCTGCTTTACGCAGTTCGATGTAAGCATCGATCGATTCGTCAGTGAATACACCGCCGCGGGTCAGGAACTCGCGGTCTTCGTTCAGTGCATTCAGCGCTTCTTCCAGAGAGCCTGCAACTTTTGGAATCTCAGCTTCTTCTTCCGGTGGCAGGTCATACAGGTTCTTGTCCATCGCATCGCCAGGATGGATTTTGTTGATGATGCCATCCAGGCCAGCCATCAGCAGTGCGGTGAACGCCAGGTATGGGTTAGCCGCTGGATCCGGGAAGCGCGCTTCGATACGACGCGCTTTCGGGCTGGCAACAACCGGGATACGGATTGAGGCTGAACGGTTACGGGCAGAGTAAGCCAGCATAACCGGTGCTTCGTAACCCGGGACCAGACGCTTGTAAGAGTTGGTGGTCGGGTTCGCCAGGGCGTTGATCGCTTTAGCGTGCTTGATGATACCGCCGATGTAGAACAGCGCCATTTCAGACAGGCCGCCGTACTTATCGCCGGCAAACAGGTTCTGGCCACCTTTGGAGAGTGACATATGGCAGTGCATGCCTGAACCGTTGTCGCCAAACATAGGCTTCGGCATAAAGGTCGCGGTTTTGCCGTAAGCGTGCGCAACGTTGTGAACCACATATTTGTAAATCTGAATTTCGTCCGCTTTTTTGGTCATGGTATTGAAGCGGGTTGCCACTTCGTTCTGACCCGCGGTCGCCACTTCGTGGTGATGCGCTTCAACAACCAGGCCCATCTGCTCCATGGTCAGACACATGGCAGAACGGATGTCCTGTGATGAGTCAACCGGTGGAACCGGGAAGTAGCCGCCTTTCAGACCTGGACGGTGACCTTTGTTACCGCCTTCGTACTCTTTACCGGTGTTCCATGCCGCTTCGATATCGTCGATAGCAACGTGTGAACCGGACGTCGATGAGCCGAAACGGATGTCATCGAACAGGAAGAATTCTGGTTCTGGTCCAAACAGTACGGTATCAGCGATGCCGGAAGAGCGCAGGAAATCTTCAGCGCGCTTAGCGATAGAGCGTGGATCGCGGTCGTAGCCCTGCATGGTGCCTGGCTCGAGGATGTCACAACGGATGATCAGCGTAGAATCTTCGAAGAAAGGATCCATGACCGCCGTGGTGGCGTCAGGCATCAGCACCATGTCTGATTCGTTAATGCCTTTCCAGCCGCCGATAGACGAACCATCGAACATTTTGCCTTCTTCGAAGAAGTCAGCGTTAACCTGGTGAGCAGGGATCGTAACGTGCTGTTCTTTACCTTTGGTATCGGTAAAACGCAGGTCAACAAACTTAACTTCATGCTCGTTCATCATCGAGAGAACGTGTTCAGCGGACATACTCAACTCTCCTGGAAATGGTCTTTCATTATCTACATGGCGAGGAAACGTCGTTTCCGGAATACGTTGCGGGAAAACAACTCCCTGACCAACCTCTTCCGGCACGCTCTTCAACCGACATCTGTCTGGCGTTTACGCTTGATTTAGATAAAGCGAATTCTGTGCCAACTTTTTTGATGATGCTTAAATCGCCTTGTGGTGCACCTTTTTGTCATAAAGCGGCTGCACCACGATCGTTTTATTGCACCACTGTGGTGCTTAATGGTCATCTGGTGGCACTATTTTGGTGCATCAGACCAACTTAGTGCATTTTCTGCACCGGTAACAGGGCAAATTGGCCTCCATGCAATAAACTTTCAGTGAAAAGTGTGATCGTGTTCAGTCTTCCGCTTAATCAGTGTACAATAACGCGCTATTTCTAATGCCTGAGGCAAAGCTGTGATCGAAAATTTGCGTAACATCGCCATCATCGCGCACGTTGACCATGGAAAGACCACCCTGGTTGACAAACTGCTGCAACAATCCGGTACTTTTGATGCCCGTACCGAAGCAACAGAGCGCGTGATGGACTCCAATGATTTGGAGAAAGAGCGTGGGATTACCATCCTCGCAAAAAACACCGCCATTAAGTGGAATGACTACCGTATCAACATCGTTGATACCCCGGGACACGCCGACTTCGGTGGTGAAGTTGAGCGCGTCATGTCCATGGTGGACTCGGTGCTGCTGGTTGTAGATGCGATGGATGGCCCTATGCCGCAAACCCGCTTCGTGACCAAAAAAGCGTTCGCGCATGGTCTGAAGCCGATTGTGGTTATCAACAAAGTAGACCGCCCTGGTGCGCGTCCGGATTGGGTTGTTGATCAGGTCTTTGACCTGTTCGTTAACCTGGATGCTACTGATGAGCAGCTCGACTTCCCTATCATTTTCGCCTCTGCGCTGAATGGTATTGCTGGTCTTGAGCACACCGACATGGCTGACGATATGACCCCGCTGTATCAGGCGATCGTCGACCACGTTGCACCTCCGCAGGTTGAGGCTGACGCCCCACTGCAGATGCAAATCTCTCAGCTGGACTACAACAACTACCTGGGCGTGATCGGCATCGGCCGTATCAAGCGCGGTAAAGTTAAGCCTAACCAGCAAGTCACTATCATCGATAGCGAAGGCAAAACCCGTAACGGTAAAGTCGGTAAAGTCCTGACTCACCTGGGTCTTGAGCGTATCGACAGCGACCTGGCAGAAGCGGGCGATATCATTGCTATCACCGGTCTGGGCGAGCTGAACATCTCTGACACCATCTGTGATCCACAGAACGTGCAGGCGCTGCCAGCACTGAGTGTCGATGAGCCAACAGTTACCATGTTCTTTAACGTCAACACCTCACCGTTCTGCGGTAAAGAAGGTAAGTACGTGACTTCACGTCAGATCCTTGAGCGTCTGAACAAAGAACTGGTTCACAACGTGGCACTGCGCGTTGAAGAAACCGAAGATGCTGACGCGTTCCGCGTATCAGGTCGTGGTGAGCTTCACCTGTCAGTTCTGATCGAAAACATGCGTCGTGAAGGTTTCGAACTGGCGGTATCCCGTCCGAAAGTTATCTTCCGCGAAATCGATGGCCGTAAACAGGAGCCATTCGAGAACGTTACGCTGGATATCGAAGAGAACAACCAGGGTTCAGTCATGCAAGCCATGGGTGAGCGTAAGGGCGATCTGAAAAACATGGATCCGGATGGCAAAGGCCGCGTACGTCTCGACTACGTGATCCCAAGCCGTGGCCTGATCGGCTTCCGTAACGAATTCATGACCATGACTTCCGGTACCGGTCTGCTCTACTCTACCTTCAGCCACTACGATGACATTCGTGCGGGCGAAGTGGGCCAGCGTCAGAACGGCGTACTGATCTCCAACGGTCAGGGTAAAGCAGTTGCGTTTGCACTGTTCAGCCTGCAGGACCGCGGTAAGCTGTTCCTGGGTCACGGTGCAGAAGTCTATGAAGGCCAGATCATCGGTATTCACAGCCGTTCTAACGACCTGACAGTTAACTGCCTGACCGGTAAGAAACTGACCAACATGCGTGCTTCAGGTACTGATGAAGCCACGACGCTGGTTCCGCCAATCAAGATGACCCTTGAGCAGGCGATCGAGTTCATCGATGATGACGAACTGGTAGAAGTTACACCACAGTCAGTGCGTATCCGTAAACGTCACCTGACTGAAAATGACCGTAAACGTGCATCACGTGGTCCTAAAGACGCATAATTGCGCCTTTAACTGATAAAGAGCCCCGCCTGCGGGGCTTTTTTTTTGCCTGAAATTCCTGCCTCTTCAGCCGGGCCAGCGATTATTTGTGGGATATGTCGCGCTTTTTACCTGCCCGCTGCCGTTTACGCTTTTCTCTCCGCGAGTGCCTGTTCAGCCTGCCCTTTTGCCGCTAGAGTGAATACTCCAGGGAACAGAAGGAGACACACCATGCTGTATATCTTTGATTTGGGCAATGTGATTATCGATATCGACTTTAACCGCGTGCTGGGTGTCTGGAGTGACCTTAGTCGTGTGCCGCTGGCCTCGCTGCAAAGCCATTTCCAGATGGATGAGGCGTTTGAACAACACGAACGTGGCGAGATCAGCGATGAAGATTTCGCGCTGGCGCTATGTGAAAAGCTGGAAATCGCGCTGAGCTATGAACAGTTTGCCGCTGGCTGGCAGGCGGTATTCGTTGACGTGCGTCCGGAAATCCTGGCGCTGATGAACCGGCTGCGGCTGGAGGGCCATCGGGTGGTGATCCTCTCTAACACCAACAAACTGCATTGCGAATTCTGGCCAACACAGTATCCGGACGTGCAGCAGGCAGCCGACAAGCTCTATCTCTCCCAGGAGCTGGGCATGCGTAAACCGGAAGCCCGGATTTATCAGCATGTGCTGGACGCAGAAGGTGTGGCTGCCGATCAGGCGGTATTTTTTGACGATAATCCACAGAATATTGAGGCGGCCCGCGCCCTGGGTATTGAAAGTGTACTGGTTACTGACAGTAAAACGGTACCCAACTGGTTTGCAGGTCAACAGTAATTCATGATGTCACGTAAATTTCGTCCCGGGCTGCATGCGTTCTGGTTGTGGCTCAAACTGTTGTGGAAACGCATTGATGAGGATGGCATGACGACCCAGGCCGGTAATCTGGCTTTTGTCTCATTGCTGGCGCTGGTGCCGCTGATTGCGGTGGTGTTTGCCCTGTTTGCGGCGTTTCCGGTCTTCTCTGATATCAGTGTGCAGTTGAAGCACTTTGTCTTTACCAATCTGATGCCGGCTGCAGGTAACACGCTGCAACGCTATCTTGAGCAGTTTGTGGCTAACGTAAACCGGATGACGGCGGTCGGAGCGGTCGGCCTGATTGTTACCGCCTTACTGCTGATGCATTCCGTCGATACCGCGTTAAACACCATCTGGCGCAGCAACAAGAAGCGGCCGATGGTCTATTCCTTTGCGGTCTACTGGATGATCCTGACACTTGGCCCGTTACTGGCCGGTGCCAGTCTGGCGATCAGCTCCTATCTGCTGTCGCTGCGCTGGATTAACGCGACAGGCGTCACCAGCCTGGTCGATCAGATGCTGCGTATTTTCCCGCTCCTGCTGTCGTGGCTCGCCTTCTGGTTGCTCTACAGCATCGTTCCTACCCAGCGAGTGCCGCCGCGCGATGCGCTGATTGGCGCGCTGGTTGCCGGTGCGCTGTTTGAGCTGGGCAAAAAGGGCTTTGCGCTCTATGTTACTATGTTCCCCTCTTATCAGCTGATCTACGGCGTACTGGCCGTGATCCCCATTCTGTTTCTCTGGGTCTACTGGACCTGGTGTATTGTGTTGTTAGGCGCTGAAATCACCGTTGCGTTAGCCGACTATCGGCAGTTAAAGCAGCAACACAAAGAGGAGCAACGCGAGGAAACATGATTGCATTGATTCAACGCGTACAGCGCGCCAGCGTCAGCGTCAATCAGGAAGTGGTCGGTGAAATCGATGCCGGTTTACTGGTTTTGCTGGGCGTGGAAAAGGGCGATGACAACGCGCGTGCGGAACGTCTCGCAGAACGCGTATTGGGCTATCGCATCTTTAGTGATGAGCAGGGCAAAATGAACCTGAGTGTTCGCAAGGCGGGCGGAAGCGTGCTGGTGGTGTCACAGTTTACGCTGGCCGCAGATACCCAAAAAGGGATGCGTCCCTCCTTTTCGGGTGGCGCCGAGCCCGCTGAAGCCGAGCGGCTGTATGAATATTTCAGCGACTGCTGTCGCAAGCAGGGCATCACCACGGCTAATGGCCGTTTTGCTGCGGATATGCAGGTCTCGCTGGTGAATGATGGTCCTGTGACGTTCTGGTTACAGGTGTGAGAACGTCAGCTGAGCGGCAGGGAACTGGCCACACATCCGAGCGGGAGAAACATTACATGTATCACCTTCGCGTGCCACAGACGGCGGAAGAGCTGGATATCTATTATCAGTTCCGCTGGGAGATGTTGCGTAAACCTCTGCGTCAGCCGCAGGGGTCGGAACGTGACGCCTGGGATGCGCTGGCGCATCATCAGATGGTGGTTGATGAGCAGGGAAATCCGGTCGCCATCGGCCGTCTCTATATTAATGCCGACAATGAGGCCGCTATCCGCTTCATGGCCGTTCATCCTTCGGTTCAGGGCAAGGGACTGGGTACCCTGGTGGCGATGACGCTGGAATCCGTGGCGCGTCAGGAAGGGGCTAAGCGGGTAACCTGCAGCGCCCGCGAAGATGCTGTCGCTTTCTTCGCTAAACTCGGCTACATCAATCAGGGCGAGATTACCGCGCCGCAGACGACGCCGGTTCGTCACTTTCTGATGATCAAACCGGTCGTCACGCTTGACGATATCCTGCATCGCGCCGACTGGTGCGGTCAGCTGCAACAGGCCTGGTATGATCATATCCCGCTCAGCGAAAAGATGGGCGTCCGTATTCTGCAGTTTACCGGGCAAAAATTTATCACCACCATGCCTGAAGCGGGCAACCAGAATCCACACCAGACGCTGTTCGCTGGCAGCCTGTTTTCGCTGGCAACGCTGACCGGCTGGGGGTTGATTTGGTTGCTGCTGCGCGAGCGTCATCTGGGTGGCACCATTATTCTGGCGGATGCGCACATTCGCTACAGCCACCCCATCAGCGGACGGCCTGGCGCGATTGCCGACCTGGGCTCATTAAGCGGCGATCTCGACCGCCTGGCTCGCGGACGTAAAGCGCGTGTGCAGCTCGAAGTTGAGCTGTTTGGCAATGATGAGTGTGGCGCGGTGTTTGAAGGGGTCTATATCGTCCTGCCCGCCGATCCTGACGGGCCGCTGGAAGAAGGGGGTTCCGGCGCGCGTATCAACTAATCATCAGGGCCGCTTCAGCGGCCCTGATCTGTTGTTAACGTACCTCGCCAGCCTGCATGGTCTGCTGCAGTTGCTGACTGTCGGTTGTCACCGACAAACTGCCATTAACCGTCGGGCGCAGCGGCTGATTTGCTGTTAATGCACCGTTCAGCTGCAGCTGCATATTACTGTCACCGGTTAACGGCAACGCGGGCCATCCCCAGTTCTGCAACACATTCACTGGTACAGCACGACCTGTCAGTTGCAGCGTCAGCGGACGGGCTGGCTGCTGGCCTACGGTGGCCGTCCCTTCGAGCAGGCCCTTATTACTGAACGCACTCAGCTCCGTAACCTGAATCTGCTGCTGGTCAGCGCTCAGCGCAATCGACGGATGACGCAGGTCGGTGCGATTAAAGGTTGATTCTGCTGCGTTCAGGCTGAGCTTACCCGACCAGATCCCCCACTGGTGCTGCTGCGCCAGCAGCAGGTTTTCACCGGATCCATCCAGTGAGGTCAGCTGGAAGGGAAAAGCCGGATTGATGTCGATTATCAGGTTTCGGTTAGAGGTGAAGCGAGTCACCTCTACGCTATCCAGCCACGCGGGCAGTGTCGCCTGCCAGCGATCGCCCCAGTCCTGCGGCAGAGTGTATTCCAGTCCCGCCACCGCCAGGTTTTTCAGTGTCAGGCGTTTATCGCTACGCGACCAGTCACCGTCAGCCCGAATCACCCCATTCGCCCAGCGTGAACTGAACTGCGTCAGCGCCACGCCCTGCGGTGAGAAGTCCAGGTTAACGATGGGGTCATTTAGTTCGAATCCACCGTTGATAAAATTGCTGGCATTCAGCGCCAGCGAACCATCGTTACTCTGCCAGTCATCACCCTGCCAGTTAACGTTTCTCAGCGTCAGATCCAGATCCGTTACCGCCCAGTCAGGCCCCTGCAGGCGGGCATCGGTCATGTCGAGCCGCGTAATGGCGATCGAGGGGACAACCTGCAGGCTATGCAGGAAATCTTTCAGGCTACTGGTGGTCTGCAGACGGATGTCGTTCAGTCGCAGCTGATTAATTTTCCAGTTGCCCTGGGCATCGCGCTCACCGTTGCCAGTCATAGAGCCACGCGCCAGGTCGGCACCAATATTGTCAAAGCGCATCCGACCCTGGGCAACACTGCCCTGGATCAGTACGTTTTCACCCGGCACGTTATTCAGTGTCATGCTGCCTGCGCTCATCTGGAAGCGGGCATCGCGGCCCAGCATATCAAGGGCAGTGGGTTTCCACGGCAGAATGCCGCCATTAACCTGCTGAGCAAACAGCGGTAACGCGCTGTTGGGGCTGTCGATACGCATATTGTTGAGTTGCAGGCGATCGGCCTGAATCGGTAGCGCGCTGCCTGGCGCCAGATTGGCCAGATTCACTTCTCCGTCGCGCAGCTCAAGGCTGCTGAAATGCAGCGGATCGCTGAACTGAATCAGTGCCAGACCGAGATCGACCCGTTTCGCCACCAGAACTGCAGGCTGTCCATCGTGACCAAAGCTGAAGTCATCCAGAATGATGTGAGAGGGAGAGGAGAAATTGTGTTCAATTTTACTCAGGGAGAGATGCCATTCGGTTTTGTCACTCACCCAACGGCTAAACCAGCCTGCACCCCACTGTGTCTGCAACAGAACATAGATCACGACCAGGGTGAAAAGCAGCAGCAAAAGTAAGGTGAGGAAAAACTTTCCAATAAATTTCATAGCATCCTTCCCGAGTTAAATCCGGTGAGAGGTTGTTATGCCTGAATTACCGTTACAGCTCAACAGCCTGGATGTAAATCCGAATAATTAGCAGGCAGGCCGAAGCCTGCCTCTGGCCTTACTTCTCTGGCGGAAAAATCAGGTTGAGTGCGATAGCGGTAATACCGCCCGCCGCAATACCGGAAGAGAGCAGGGTTTTCAGCCAGTCAGGCGCAAACTGCAGGATCAGCGGCTGCTGGGAAACGCCCAGGCCCACCGCCAGCGACAGCGCAATAATCATGATGGCGCGGCGGTTAAGCGGCTCGCGTGACACAATGCGGACACCCGAGGCGGCGATGGTGCCGAACATCACAATGGTGGCGCCGCCGAGTACCGGTTCAGGGATCATCTGCACCAGTCCGCTGACCGCCGGGAACAGCCCCAGCACAATCAGCATCAGCGCGACAACAAAGCCGACGTAGCGGCTGGCAACACCGGTCAACTGGATCACGCCATTGTTCTGACCGAAGCAGGAGTTCGGGAAAGTATTAAACAGCGCGGAGACAAAGGAGTTGAGGCCATTCGCCAGCACGCCGCCTTTCAGGCGTTTCATATAGAGGGGTCCGCTGACCGGCTGCTCTGACACATCCGAGGTGGCGGTGATATCGCCGATGGTCTCCAGAGAGGTCACCATAAACACCAGCATCAGCGGGATGAGCAGATTCCAGTCGAAGCCCAGCCCGTAATAGAGCGGGGTCGGCACCACGATTAGCGGCTGATCGATGGGGATGCCGGCAGCAGGCAGCATGCCCATCGCCCAGGCCAGCAGATAGCCCACCGCCATGGCAATAACCAGGGAGGCAACGCGCAGGTAGGGGTTCTTCTGCCGGTTAAGTAGCACGATCACCAGCAGCACAGCCCCTGCCAGCATCAGATTTTTCGGCGCACCAAAAGTATGATCGTTAATTGCGCTGAAACCGCCGCCAATGGAGGTCAGCCCTACCTGAATCAGCGACAGGCCGATAATCATCACCACGATACCGGAAACCAGCGGCGTAATAATCCGGCGCGCCAGGTGCAATACGCGTGACAGCACCATTTCGGTACAGGAGGCGAGCATCAGCGTACCAAACAGCGCCGCCATCATGGTGGGCACGTCAGCGCCGCCATT
This sequence comes from Pantoea sp. EKM21T, assembly GCF_011800405.1. Lineage (NCBI taxonomy): Bacteria > Pseudomonadati > Pseudomonadota > Gammaproteobacteria > Enterobacterales > Erwiniaceae > Pantoea > Pantoea sp. EKM21T. The sequence continues at coordinate 92,052 of NZ_JAALFV010000012.1, read as the reverse complement.
TTTTAGCGCCATGCCGCCCATAATCAAGGGCGTAACGAAGTTGAAGCTGGTGCCCTGAATTGACAGCAGGCCCGAACCCACTGGCCCCCATGTTTTGATTTGCAGCAGTGATGCCACACCCGATGCAAACAGCGACATGCTGATCACGTGCCGGGTATCCTCTGCGGGCAGCCCTAACGCCTGACAAATCAGAATCGCGGGGGTAATGACCGCGACAAACATCGCCAGCAGATGCTGACCGGCGGCAAACAGCGTTTGCGGCAGGGGAGGACGATCTTCAAGACGATAAATCAGTTCGCTTTGCGTGGCGGAAGGCTGTTCTGGCTGCGGATTAGTGGACATCTTCTGTTCTTCCCGAAAAATAATGTGGCGATTGTAATCATCCGCAGGCTAAAAGCAATCGTTTGCCCGGCAGGGATAAAAAAGCCGAATCAGAGGGGGATCGTTCAGACGTTGGTATAACGGGTGTTCTCTGGCAGCCAGCGTTCAATTAATGCGCTGGCCTGCTCGGGATAGTGCTGGTGGATGTGGCGCGCCACACGCTGAACTTCGGGCACCATCGCCGCATCGCGCAGCAGGTCGGCCACTTTAAATTCGGCATTGCCGGTCTGACGCGTGCCCAGCAGTTCACCCGGCCCGCGAATCTCCAGATCGAACTGGGCAATGACGAAGCCGTCATTGCTGTCGCGTAGCACCTGTAAACGCTTCTGCGCCGTCTTGCTCAGCGGCGCTTTGTAGAGCAGTACACAGTGTGATGCTACGGCACCACGGCCCACACGGCCCCGCAGCTGATGCAGCTGCGCCAGCCCTAACCGCTCCGGGTTTTCGATGATCATCAGGCTGGCATTCGGCACGTCCACGCCAACCTCAATCACGGTCGTCGCCACCAGCAGCTGCAGTTCATTCGCTTTAAACGCCTGCATCACCGCCTGTTTTTCCGCAGGCTTCATACGGCCATGCACCAGCCCGATGTTTAAGTCGGGCAGCGCCGTTTTCAGGGATTCCCAGCTGGCTTCTGCCGCCTGTGCTTCCAGCAATTCTGACTCTTCAATCAGGGTACAGACCCAGTAGGCCTGACGCCCTTCGCGGCAGGCATGCTCAACCCGCGCCACAATCTCATCGCGTCGGGTATCGGGGATAGCCACGGTGGTCACCGGTGTACGTCCCGGCGGCAGCTCATCGATGGTTGAGGTATCGAGATCGGCATAAGCGGTCATCGCCAGGGTGCGCGGAATTGGTGTGGCGGTCATGATCAGCTGATGCGGATGGAAGCCCTGCTCCTCACCTTTCTCCCACAGCGCCAGTCGCTGGTGGACGCCGAACCGATGCTGCTCATCAATAATGACCAGTGCCAGACCGTTGAACTGCACCTGCTCCTGAAACAGGGCATGTGTGCCCACCACCATCGCCACCTGACCGCTGGCTATCGCTTCCTGCTGTGCCTGGCGGGCTTTGCCTTTCTGTTTTCCGGCCAGCCAGCCCACTTCAATGCCCAGCGGCGCAAACCACTGGCGGAAGTTACTGGCGTGCTGTTCAGCCAGCAGTTCGGTCGGCGCCATCAGAGCAACCTGCTTACCATGTGCGATAACGTTCAGCGCAGAAAGCGCGGCGACCAATGTCTTACCCGAGCCGACGTCACCCTGCACCAGCCGCATCATCGGAAAGTCATTTGCCAGATCTTTCTCTATCTCCGCCACCACGCGTTTCTGCGCATTGGTCGGTGAAAAGGGCAGCGCTGCCAGCAGCTGGTCGCTAAGGTTGTGCCGGGGAAGCATCGGTAAAGCGTAATAGCGCTGAGCACCGGCGCGTACCGCCAGCATGCTGAGGTTGTGTGCCAGCAGCTCTTCCAGAATCAATCTGCGTTGTGCCGGATGACGACCACTCTCCAGCTCGCTGAGTTTTAGATCGGGTGGTGGACGATGCAGCGTGCGGAGCGCATCTGGCAGGCTGATTAAACCGCCGCTCAGTTCCTGCGGCAGCAGTTCGGCAATCGGGCAGCTCTCCAGCAGCGTCAGTGCCTGATCGGTGAGATTACGCAGCGTGGCCTGCCGAATACCTTCGGTGGTGGGATAAACCGGCGTTAAGGTCTCTTCCAGCGTCACATTGCTCTGTTCGCCCTGGATCCGGTATTCGGGATGGATAATCTCAGCGCCACGCTGACCGCGTTTAATTTCACCATACGCGGTGACGCGCCGGCCCGGCGACAGGTTGTTCTTCATCCCGGCATTGAAATTAAAGAAGCGCATCGTCAGTACGCCGCTGCCATCGCTAATCTGGCACACCATCATCCGGCGGCGACCAAAGGTGATATCTGTGTGCAGCACTTCGCCTTCTACTGTGGCCCAGATACCGGGCAGCAGATCATCAATGGCATAAAGTTGGGTACGATCTTCGTAGCGTAGCGGGAGATGAAGCAGGAGATCCTGAATGGTATGCAGGTCAATTTTGGCCAGCTTTGCCGCCTGGCTGGCACCGACGCCGGTCAGGGTACTGAGCGGGATGGCATCCAGCAGACGGCCTTTCATCTTCTTTTACCGGTCGATTGCATGGTTGCCCACCAGCTGGGATCGGCGTCGACTTCGCCCTGCGCATTGATGCGCGGATAGGGTAAACCTTTCTGTTTTGCGACCCGCGCCAGTACCGGGAATCCGCCTTCGAACAACAGACGTTGCTGCTCATCTTCGTCCAGCAGGCTGTAGTCGCGCAGGTACAGACCCGCGTTCTGCCGCTGCCGCTGTGCTTCATACAGGATCAGCGCGCAGGCAACCGAGACATTCAGCGACTGCACCATACCCACCATCGGAATCACAATCTGCCGATCGGCCAGCGCCAGCGCTTCTTCGGTGATGCCGGTTTTTTCCTGGCCCATCAGGATGCAGGTCGGAAGGGTATAATCGATCTCACGGAAATCCACGGCATCGGCAGAGAGATGGGTCGCTAAAACCTGCATCTTCTGTTGTTTGAGCTTTTTTACAGCATCGCCGATGGTGGGATGGGTGACCACTTTAACCCAACTGTTGCTTCCGGCAGATGCGGAAGCCTGAGTGCGCATCCGCTGGCTCGGCCAGACGGCATGCACTTCGTGGATGCCGACGGCGTCCGCCGTGCGGATCACTGCGGAAACATTGTGCGGTTTATGCACCTGCTCCATACAGACCGTGAGATCGTGCTGGCGCAGTGCCAGCATCGCCTGAATCCGGGCAAATCGTTGATCGTTCATGCCTAATTACGGTTACGATGGACTTTAATCACATCCGGCATCACGCGAATTTTACGCATGATATTCGCCAGATGGACGCGATCACGTGCGGTCAGGCGGATAAAGGCGCTGTAAACGCGGCCATCACGCTCTTCGGTATTCAGGCTCTGAATATTGGAACCGGCCGTGTTGATTGCCGCCGTCAGGTTAGCCAGTGCGCCCTGATGGTTAAACATGTCGACTTTGATTTCCGCCACGAACTCCTGCTCGGTGACTTTATCCCACTCGACCGGCATGAATTTTTCAGGCTCTTTCTGGTAGCCGCGAATATTCCGACAGGATTCATGATGCACCACCAGCCCTTTGCCGGGACTGACATGGGCAACAATCGGATCACCGGGAATCGGACGGCAACATTTGGCGAAGGTAATCAACACGCCATCTGCACCTTTGATCGGCAGTTTACCGCGCTTGCTGTTGCTGCTGATGGCGTTGCTGTCAGCCTGCAACAGGTTCTTCGCCACCACCACGCTCATCGCATTGCCCAGACCGATTTCTGCCAGCAGATCGTCAAGCGAGGTCAGCTTCATACGATCCAGCTCCTGCCTGATATTCTCCGGCGGGATCTCAGCCAGTTTACGGCTGCCGCCCAGCGCATGGCTGAGCAGGCGGCGACCCAGATTGACGGAGTCTTCGCGCTTGAGGTTTTTCAGCAGCTGACGAATTTTTGCGCGGGCTTTGGAGCTGACGACAAAGTTGAGCCAGGCGGCGTTAGGACGGGCGCCTGGCGCGGTGATGATCTCAATCGTCTGACCGCTGGTCAGGGTTTGCGACAGCGGATAAGGCTGGCGGTCAACGCGTGCGCCAACACAGGCATGGCCGATATCGGTGTGGACCGCATAAGCGAAATCCACCGGTGTCGCACCGGTTGGCAGCTCAACAATGCGGCCTTCAGGTGTAAAGACGTAGATCTCATCGGGAAAGAGATCGGACTTCACGCTTTCAATAAATTCAAACGAACTGCCCGCACTCTGTTGCAGCTCCAGCAGGCTTTGCAGCCAGCGCTGAGCGCGAATCTGTGCGGTGGTGCCACTTTCGCCCGCCTGTTTATAAGCCCAGTGCGCAGCGACCCCCATTTCCGCCATCTGATCCATATCCTCGGTGCGAATCTGTACTTCGACCGGCACGCCGTGCGGACCAATCATTGAGGTATGGAGCGATTGATAGCCGTTCGCTTTGGGGATGGCGATGTAATCTTTGACGCGGCCCGGACGCGGTTTATACAAACTGTGCATCTGGCCCAGAACGCGATAGCAGGTATCCAGATCTTTCACGATGACGCGAAAGGCATAGATATCCATGATCGAGTGAAAACGCTGCTCTTTCAGCGTCATTTTGCGGTAAATCGAGTAAAGATGCTTTTCACGCCCGCTGACGCGGCAGGGAATGCCCGCTTCCTGCAAACGGCCGTCGATCTCAGAAAGAATCTTCTGGATCATCTCTTTACGATTACCGCGCGCGGCTTTCACCACCTCTTTAATGACCCGATAACGGTTCGGATAGAGGGCCTCAAAACCGAGCTCTTCCAGCTCTGTTTTAAGATGATGAATACCCAGGCGGTGCGCCAGTGGACTGTAAATCTCTAACGTTTCCAGCGCGATGCGGCGACGTTTGTCCGGGCGTAATGCGCCGAGAGTACGCATATTGTGGGTGCGGTCAGCCAGCTTGATGAGAATGACGCGGATATCCTGCACCATCGCCATAATCATCTTGCGGAAGTTCTCTGCCTGCGCTTCTTTCTTGTCGCGGAATTTCAGCTTATCCAGCTTGGAAACGCCTTCGACCAGTTCCGCCACGCTTTTACCGAACAGTTGTTCCATGTCCTGGTAAGTGGCAGGCGTATCTTCGATCACGTCATGCAGCAGCGCGGCCATGAGAGTTTCATGGTCGAGCTTCATTTCCGCCAGAATACAGGCCACGGCAACCGGGTGGGTGATATAAGGCTCACCGCTGGAGCGTGTCTGTCCCTCGTGGGCATCACGTGCGACAAGGTAGGCTTGCTGGAGGCGCTTGATCTGCTCCTCTGGCAAGTATTTTTCAATCAGTTGATTGAGACTTTCAAACAGATACAAGGGCGACCTGCAGGTGGCTGTTAACGACGACCTTCAGCGATAGCGGTAACGGCCTGTAACTCAGCGGCTTCCTGCTCTTGCTGTTCCTGACGATCACGCACATCTAAAATCTGATTGGTGACCAAACCTTCTTCGATTTCGCGCAGGGCGATAACGGTAGGTTTATCGTTCTCTTCCGGAACCAGTGGATCTTTGCCGCCTACCTGCATCTGACGTGCACGACGTGCAGCGACCAACACCAGGTCAAAACGATTACCAACTTTTTCTACTGCGTCCTGAACGGTTACGCGTGCCATAGGTGTGCTACTCCACAGATGAAGAAATGACTGCGCATCATACTGAAACTGTATTCAGACTGCCAACAGTTTGCTGATTAAAGCATCGTGACGCGCCTTCTGACGCGCCATACGCAGACGTTCTGCGCGAATAATGGTTTTCAGATCGGACAGCGCCAGATCGAAATCATCATTCACAATTAAATAGTCATACTCGGCGTAGTGGCTCATTTCCGCTACCGCCTGAGCCATGCGACGCGTGATCACCTCTTCGCTGTCCTGGCCACGACCGCGCAGACGGCGATCGAGCTCTTCTTTCGAAGGCGGCAAAACAAAGATGCTGCGTGCGCCAGGCATTTTGGTGCGAATTTGCTGCGCACCCTGCCAGTCGATGTCGAGAAACACGTCAACGCCGGTTGCCAGCACCTGCTCAATAGCATGGCGCGAGGTACCGTAATAGTTGTCGAAAACTTTGGCATGTTCGAGGAAAGCCTCTTCCGCGATCATCTGCTCAAATTCATGCTTCTCAACAAAAAAGTAATGTTCGCCATGGGTTTCACCCGGACGCATACCGCGCGTCGTGTGCGAAACAGAGACCTGCGTATCATACAACGGCTGGGTCTTTAACAGCGCCTGAATCAGGCTGGATTTACCTGCGCCGCTGGGAGCAGAAACAATATAGAGCGTGCCTTGAGCCATGGTTTTCTTGAATTGATTAAAAGCGGAGTCGATTTCCTGCACAGTATACACAGCTTCCCGCCGCCACGCAGCGTTTGCGCAGCGGCAACACCCAACTTTTGCGCATCTTCGCGCAAATCTCTGTCGGACGACTGTAATTATTCCCTGATTGCGACGGCATCCCTTCCATAGCTGAACATCACCTCTGGCTGACGCTGAAGCACCGGTATTGAATGCTGCAAAACGTCAGGAGAGAGATCATGAAAGGATTCGGCTGGCCGCTGTTTGCGGCTGCTCTGTGGATCGTCCTATGGCCTGCACATAGCGCCCTTTGTCCCGTCTGGACACCCACCCGGGCGTCAGAAGAGATCCGTCGTCTGCAACAGCAGCTGCAGCACTGGGATGATGCTTACTATCGTCAGGGACAGAGTCCGGTGGCTGATGCAGATTATGACAGTCTGCAGCAGCGACTGAATCACTGGCAGCACTGCTTTAACCCTCCGCAGCCCGCTTACGCACCGCAACTGCCGGGTGAGGGTGAGCACCTGCATCCGGTCGCCCACACGGGCGTAAAAAAGATGCGCGACAAGCTGGCCCTGGCTTACTGGATGCAGGGGCGGCACGATCTCTGGGTGCAGCCGAAAGTGGATGGCATTGCCGTTTCCCTGGTTTATCGCCACGGCAGACTGGTTTCACTGTTGAGTCGTGGTGATGGATTACGCGGTGAAGAGTGGCTGGCTAAAGCCGCCTGGATCCCTGCGATTCCGCTGCAGATCGAGACCGGACTTGAAGAGGTTGTGCTGCAGGGTGAGCTGTTTCTGTCGATGACCGGTCATCAGCAGGCGGTTGATGGCGGCAGGAATGCGCGCTCACAGGTCGCTGGCGCCATGATGAGCAAGCAGCGGGTTCCTCTGCTGGATTCGCTCGATATTTTTATCTGGGCCTGGCCAGATGGCCCCGCCACGATGACGGAACGCCTTCAGCAACTCAGCCGCTGGGGACTGGGCGTTGCCGCAAACTGGAGCCACAGCGTTAAAGACGAAGAGGAGGTTGCAGCGTGGCGGAAGCGCTGGTTTCATGCTGAGCTGCCCTTTGTCACTGACGGTGTCGTCGTTCATCAGAGCCTGCGACCTGCGGGCAAAAACTGGCTGCCTGGAGAAGGAACATGGGCCGTTGCCTGGAAATATCAGCCTCCGGAAGTCAGCGCTGAAGTGCTCTCCGTCGATTTTCCAGTCGGCCGAACCGGGAAGATAGCCGCGGTACTTAATCTGCAGCCGGTACAGCTGGATGATAAGACGGTCAGGCGGGTCAATGTTGGATCGCTGCGTCGCTGGCAGGAGAGCGATATCGTGGCGGGAGATGTCATCACACTGAGTCTGGCAGGCCAGGGCATTCCCCGGCTGGAGCGGGTGATCTGGCGCGTGGCAGAGCGGCACTATCCTCAGCCTCCCGACGCGTCGCGCTACACGCCGCTGAGTTGTTACACCTTCAGCGCTGAATGCCAGAAGCAGCTACTGGCAAAATTACGCTGGCTCAGTCAGAAAACGGTACTGAATATTCCTGGCGTTGAGCGCAGCACCTGGCTGCACTTACTGGAAACCGGCAGTATGACGCACCTGTTCGGCTGGCTGACGTTAACACCGGAACAGATCGCCGCCGCAACGGGCCTCTCTCGGGAGCGGGCGGGTCAGCTCTGGCACCGTTTTAATCTCACCCGTCAGCAGCCGCTTCGTCGCTGGGTGGATGCCTTAGGTGTTTCACTGCCGCGGAAGGCCCTCAATGCGCTGCCCGATCAGCAGTGGGAGAGCTTAACGCAGCGGGATGTCAGGGACTGGCAAGCTTTACCGGGTGTCGGGGCGGCGCTGGCAAAGCGCCTGGTTACGCAGTTCCATGATGCCCGCCTGCAGACGCTGATCGCTTTTCTGAGACAGCAGGGAATTCCCGCATCCTCAATGCTCGGGATGGGGATAGTTGAAAATCGGCAAACCAAGACGGAAGCGCAGCGCCAGTAAACGGGCGAAGAATCCGAACAGCAGGGTAATGATAATCACCGCTTCATGCGCCAGTGTGGTTTTCAGCAGCAGGATATACATCCAGCCAGAGGCGAAAGCGATACCGGCGTAGAGTTCCTTCTGAAACACCAGCGGAATGCGATTACAGAACATGTCACGCAGTACGCCGCCAAAGACGCCGGTAATGACCGCACTTATCGCGGCAATAATCATGGCGTGTCCTGAATCGAGCGCAACCTGCGCGCCGATAATAGAAAAGACCACCAGTCCTAACGCATCGAGCACCAGAAACACTTTGCGCAGATGCGTCATCAGGGGTGCCAGGAAAGTGGTCACTACCGCCGCCGCTGCAACAATCATGATGTATTCGGGATGTTTCACCCAGCCCAGCGGATAGTGACCCAGCAGGATGTCGCGCACCGAACCGCCACCAATGGCGGTCACGGACGCGATAATGATGACACCGAACAGATCCATTTTGCGACGCCCCGCCGCCAGCGCACCCGTCATGGCTTCAGCAGTAATACCAATAATGTAGAGAACGGTCAGTAACATAGCAGACTCCAGTAAGACGGCGGCAAGACTACGGCATTGCTTGAGAGACGGCGCCGAAGATTTTCTGGCGATCGGCGTCCGGGATGAGCGCAGTTTATACCAGCCAGCGCTGGCGTCATCATAGAAAGACTTTTTTGCGAAGGGACTGCGGCAGGTGATTGAAAAAGTTGAGAGGAAACAACGTACAGAGGGTTTGCGCGTTCCGGCGTGGGGTTTTCCCACTCAGGGCGGGCGGTGAACTGACGACGATCGCCAGATAGCCGCTGGTCGAAAACCAGTTTATACAGGAGATAAAAAAGGGCTGGATGCTGCGGGAAAAGAATCGATCAGGTAAATATTGCGACAGACTAAATAAAAAGAAAAGGCGTGCTGGTTAACAGCACGCCAACGCATCGTTTCGGATGCTCAGAGCCCACCATACAGACTTATTTTATTATTTGTTTCTTGCACGAATTTTAGAAAATGCATTCAGGCTAAAACGGTATTCCGGCTGGAACCATGAACGACCGTAGTAGCAGTAAATCAGCATACGAATGGATGCCATCGCCAGGTAACCCCAGATCGCACACAATACTGAAGGGGTCAGCCAGACGGTAAATAAGGTGACGGCAAGTCCGGCTAATACCGAGGAGGTTTCAGCAAAAGCGATACGGGTATATTGTTTTTCGCGCTGTAATATCGCACGGTAATGCTGACCCTGTGGGATGATAATAAACACCACTGAGACCATCTGCAGCATTAATGCCAGTTCAGGCTGATCAAAAAGGCTGGTCAGCAGATGGCTGCCAGTAAATAACAGACCAAACACCGCGACCCCCATCAACATATTACCCCAGTAGATCGTGGAGAGGTCATTGATAGAGAGAATCGAGCGGCGGATCAGCGTATTTGAGAAGCCCCGATCGGCCAGAGTATCGATAGCCAGTAAAGCTATCACGGCGATCGCCAGCAGATTGAGCTCATTCGCCTGCAGAATCTGCGCCAGCAACGAGAGTTGTAATACGCCGATGCCAATAATTTTGATTGAAGAGAGCAGAGACCATTTTGCGCCATTCAGACTGCTTTCACGTATTGCCATAATATACTCGTTAGAGTCCATCGACTCTGTGAGAATTAAATAGTTGTGTAACGGCAAGGAGAGGTTGCTGTAACACCGTTAGTTAGTGCAATTTTTCCGGCCGAAGTCCTGAAAACGCTTTACAGGCTTGCCATGTTATTATGGATTCAATCAAATGATGCCTGGATAAAAAAGATATCCCTGGTAAAATCGCTGTTTCGTGTCATGGCGGAATTCCCTTCAGCGAATAAGAATTCCGCCAGATCACGAATAAATCCTGTTGTAGTTTTATATTCTCCTGCCAGCATCCTTGCGGCAATCTCAACGCATTCTTTTTCTGATAACAAAGGATACGTTGAGCGGTCCATGACTTTTTTCCTGCTTTATCATTATGGGTATTGCTGTGTGTGGAATGATTTATACATTGTTTTATTTAATTTAACACCATAAGAAAAGTCTGATTACGCGACCGCAGAAATAAATGGTTTCACTTTATGCATGATAAATATTAAATCCCCAGCAGATTGCTAATAAACGATTGTTAATGATTAATGTATGGGTCAGTCAGAAATTGTTTGTGCGGCAAACAAGGAGGCCCGAAATCAGAGGGGGGCGCCTGCCTTTCAGAGGATTTTGCCAGGATTTTTCCTGGCAGCGATGCTTAAGCAGGGTTGGTGATAAATGCGTAAGGATGATGAGTAATCAGATAAGCGCTTTATGCTTTATCGTCGAAAGTTTTTCTATTTTTTTTCATTAACGGCCAGTGATAAATGCAGAGAAAAAGGCGCGCTAAGTCATTGATTTATTGTGTAAGAAGCTGGTTGAGTTTCTCAAGATCGTTGCTAACCCATTCAATATCCTGCTTAAATTTCTCATCTGAAGTAAATGGCTGGCGATAAACCGTTACCATCACCTCGGCGCCCTGTTCGTTTGCTATCACGCGCATCGGTACGTAGATCTCCTTTCCCGAGCCGCTATCAATCCAGTGATCCATTACCCCAAACGGATTATGTGGCGAGAACCGGATCTTCACATTGCCCTGGGGGCCTTTAGCACGCCAGCGATTGCCATCGGGTTCTAACGCACTGTGCGTCAGCCCGGAAGCCCACTTTGGGAAAAACTCTGGCTTCCAGATGGTTTCATAAAGATCTAACCAGTGACGTGGAATCGTCAGGCTCAGAGTGCGAGAGGAGAGCATGTAACCTCCAGTGAATAAGCTAAAAAAGCATTAAAGCATGAGGCCAGGCTTGTTAAAACGCTGTAACAGCAGAAGTGTGGTGTTGAAAGGGTTTCGTACAAATGGCAGACAACGGATGATGCTGTCTGCCACTGACTCAGATGAAATTGCCGCGCGCAGAAACCACATGATCTTCGCTATGGCCGTTAGCGTGCCGCAGAACAAATCCGTCCGACTGCGCCATCACGGCACAACTGTGATTAGGGAAGATACGCAGCAGCGTGCCGACTTCAGGGCGGCGATCCTGATAAAGCAGAAAACCGTGCTCCTCAGATAATTTTGTCACTTCATAAGTCTGACCCGCTTCGTCGGCTGCCACACCAAAGCCGCTGGCATTGGTGCCGTGTGGCCCTTTATCCGAACTCAGCATTTTTGACCCGGCATCCACAATCGCGAAATGATCGTTCACCGCCACGACACGGGTAATGACGCTCATTGCCAGCTGATCGACGTGACTTAATCCGAGACGGCAGGCGGTAAGGTCCAGTAGTGCATAGTTTCCGGGCCGGATTTCATGAATGCAGGGTGCAACCTCTGCTGCCAGCGCCGTAGGCGTTGAACCTACAGAGAGAGGGCAGTCGGTAAAACCAGCCGCCTGCAGTTTTGCCTGTACTCGCTGCATCAATGCCGTTTCCTGCCGGGCGACATCCGCAATGGCCGTGGCATTCCCGGCACCATAAGCGTGGCCAGCATGTGACACTAATCCGGCAAAGCGTAACCCTTTGTCCTGCAGCGCCTGAGCAATCAGCACCGCTTCATCTGTATCAGGATTGACACCTATCCGATGTAATCCAACATCAACCTTAATCGCTACCGCCAGGTCGCATTCCGGTTGCTGCTGGCAGGCATCAGCAATAGCCGCCACGCCCTGCAGTCTGTCCGCAATCAGGGTGAGCTTTGCCTGATGAAGCACAGCGTGGCGCAGCAATTCAGCCACGCTTTGCGGTTGCACAATCGGGTAGGCTAATAGCAGATCACGAACACCGCCCTGAATAAAGCTGATGCCTTCGCTGGGCTTAGAGACGGTCACACCCTGTGCACCGGACGCGATCTGACGCTGCGCAATCCAGACGCTTTTATGCGTTTTGATATGGGGTCGCAACGCGACGCCTGCCGCACTGGCTTTGCGCTGCATATGCTGCAGGTTCTGCTCCAGGCGCTCTGCATCCACTTCAATATAGGGCGTAAGGCGATCATCAATCAGCGGACGCTGCCACTGCTGTGTATCGTTGATATCCATAAGATTGTCCGGCATTGACGAGGTAAGAGGATTCATCATTCCTTAATTATCTCTTTGATACCAGCCTGCCGGACGCAGACAGGTGTGCTGAACAGCTGAAACTGCAGTGGTAGCTATAACGGCAGAGTCAGTATGAGAGCACAGCAAACGAGGATGAGAGAGTGGACGTAGAGCAGATGTCGTTCAGCAGATTAAAACAACAAAGCAGGCGCGAGGCCTGCTTTATCAGTTAACTCAGACGTAGAGCGACTCTTCACCCGGTGGCCGGGTTTTGAAGCGACGATGCAGCCAAAGATACTGTTCGGGTGCGCGAAGGATCTGATTTTCGATCACTTTGTTCATATAAGCTGCAGCTGCAGCCTCGTCCGTATGAGGATAATTTTCCAGCATCGGTTCGATGATCAAATGGTAGCCATCATTTCCTGGATTACGAATCAGCATAATCGGCACCATCGCTGGCTTCGCCAGACGCGACAGAACAAAAGTCCCGTTAGTCGTGGCGGCTTTTTCCACCGCAAACAGCGGCGCAAAGGTGCTGCCTTTGGGGCCGTAATCCTGATCAGGCGCAAACCAGACCGATTCACCCTGTTTCAGGGCATTAACCATACCGCGTAGATCACGACGGTCGATCATCGCTTTATTTGAGCGCATCCGCCCTTTGGTCTGCACATACTCCATCGCCTGGTTATTGTGTGGGCGATACATCGCCATCATTGGCTGACAGAGTCCGCTGATGCGGCCGCCCAGCTCCAGTGACATGAAATGCACACCAATCAGCATCACGCCTCGCTTTTCTTTCTGCGCGGCATGCAGGTTTTCCATTCCCGATACTTTAAACAGACGTCTTACCGCACGGTCAGACCAGAACCAGGCAATACCGGTTTCAGCCAGCGCCATCCCAAGCGACGCGAAATTGCCGGCAATCATATGTTCTGTTTTTTCTTCGCTGATGCCCGGAAAGCAGAGTTCGATGTTACGACGGGTAATACGCTCGCGGCGCTGCAGGAAATGGCGAGAGATTTTGCCGGCACCGGCACCGAGACGGATAAGAACAGGATAGGGGAGCTGGACCAGTAGCCAGAGTACGCCAAGGCCAAACCAGGTAAACCAATAACGCGGATGCAGCAGCGAACTGCTAAATTTTCCGGTGTTTTTCATTAACAACCTTCATGGGATAGAGGGATGCATCGCACAAAGAGCACTTCCATGAGTCTTAAGGCGGTACAGCTGTACTGATTTCGACCAACATTTTATCAAAAAGTGCCTTCAAAGAAAGGGAAACTCCGGCATCTACAGGATTGACCTGTTTCATGGAGAGGCGTTAATACCGGCTATAAAAGTACATTAAGCCGATAAAATCATTATTTTTCAAATAATTAATCTAAGCCTGAAAGAAGCTTTAATTGTAAGCGAGGCCGTTTCAGGAACAGTCTGGAAATGATTATTTATTTATCTTTACCTGATTCTGATGCTGGCCGCGCTGAAAAAGCGATCAATTGACGGAAGGAGCTAACTCTTTAAGTGCTGACAGCGCCTGACAGGGGAACAAAGCGCTACTGCGAGCGCTTTGTTGAGTGGAAATTACTCGATATTCTGAATCTGCTCGCGCATCTGCTCAATCAGCACCTTCAGTTCAATAGCTGACGTGGTGATTTCAGCGTTGATCGACTTCGAAGCCAGCGTGTTCGACTCACGATTGAACTCCTGCATCATAAAGTCGAGACGGCGGCCAACTGCTTCTTTCTTTTTCAGGATGTTGTAAGTCTCTTTAACGTGCGCATCCAGACGATCCAGCTCTTCAGAAACGTCAACACGCTGCGCCATCATCACCAGTTCCTGCTCAAGGCGATTGTTTTCCAGCTGGACTTCAGCATCTTCCAGTTTGGCGACCAGCCGCTCACGCTGCCATTTGATCACCTCAGGCATCTGCGCGCGCACTTTGCTGACTTCCTGCGAGACGCCTTCCAGACGCTGCTCAATCATCGCTTTCAGGGCGGTACCTTCGCTTTCACGTGCCGCAATAAAGTCATCAAGCGCACCATCCAGTGCCTGCAACAACTGGGTGTTGATGGCATCCAGATCCTGTTCCTGCGCAGACATCACACCCGGCCAGCGCAGAATATCCAGCGGATTAATCGCGCCTTCGTCGCTCTGCATTTTTACCCAGTTGGCAGCCTGCACCAGCTGTTTCGCCAGCGTTTCGTTGAGCATCAGTTCGCCCTGTGCGCTGGGATCGGCATCAAAACGGAGGTTGCACTCAATTTTACCGCGCGTCAGACGCTGGCGAATGCGCTCGCGGATAACCGGCTCCAGCCCACGAAACTGTTCCGGCAGGCGGATGTAGGTTTCCAGATAACGCTGGTTCACGGAACGCAGCTCCCAGGCGGCGCTGCCCCATTCGCCTTTGGCTTCGCTGCGGGCATAAGCGGTCATACTGCGGATCATAAGCGGTACTCATTTGCGGAAAGATGGGTGAAGTATAGCGAGGCGAGCCACGGCATAACAGGCATAAGCGTCGCACAGGAAAATAACGAACCATTTCCGCTTTCAGCGACAGCCACTTATGATGACCATTGACCCTTTGTGAGGATGACTGATCTATGTCTCGCGTTATTGCCCTTCCTGTTGTGATGGCTCTGCTGCTGGCAGGTTGCCAGGCACGCCACTCGCCGCCCACTAAACCGCAACCTATCTGTGCGGGTGGCGACATGATGATGCAGACCACGTTGTGGTTTGGACTGAGCAAGCCTGATGGCGGCAGGGTGAGTTCACTCGACTGGATGAACTTCGTGGATAATGAGGTCACGCCACGGTTTAAAGCGGGCCTGTCGGTCTATGATGCCAAAGGGCAATGGCTGGGCGAGAACGGTCAGCTGGCACGGGAGAACAGTAAGGCGTTGATGCTGATCCACGGGATCGACCCCGCCACCAACGTTGATATTGAGGCGTTACGCAGCCTCTATAAAAAACGGTTTGGTCAGGAGTCGGTTATGCGGGTGGATGCACCCGTCTGCGTCGGATTCTAAGGCGAAAGCGGGCGGCAGAATTGCCGCCCGTTGAATAATCAGATAAACAGACCGGCAAAGGCTGCGGAGAGCAGACTGACCAGCGTGGAGCCATAGACCAGCTTCCAGCCAAAACGGGAAACCACATTTCCCTGTTTCTCATTCAGGCCTTTTATTGCGCCCGCCACAATGCCGATAGAGGCAAAGTTAGCGAACGAGACCAGGAACACCGACAGAATACCCAGTCCACGCGCACTCATGCCTGCCGCGACTTTCTGCAGTTCAATCATCGCCACAAACTCATTCGCCACCAGTTTGGTTGCCATGATGCTGGCCGCCTGCAGGGCATCGGCTTTGGGAATGCCAATCAGCCAGGCCAGAGGATAGAACAGGTAGCCGAGCAGTTGCTGGAAGCTGTAGCCGAACACCGCCGCAAACAGCGCGTTGACGGCAGCAATCAGGGCAATAAAGCCAATCAGCATGGCCAGAATAATCATCGCGACTTTGAAGCCTGCCAGGATGTACTCACCCAGCATCTCAAAGAAGCTCTGCTCTTCATGCAGTTTATCCAGCGCGATAGGCTGCTCATCCTGGCTTTTCATCGGGTTGATGATCGACAGGATAATAAAGGTGCTGAACATGTTAAGCAGCAGTGCCGCAACCACATATTTCGGTTCGATCATCGACATATAAGCACCGACAATCGACAGCGAAACGGTAGACATCGCGGTCGCTGCCATGGTGTAGAGCCGGCGCGGCGGGATATCACCCAGAATCCCTTTATAAGCGATGAAGTTTTCCGACTGCCCAAGAATCAGCGTGCTGACGGCGTTGAACGACTCCAGCTTGCCCATGCCGTTAATCTTCGACAGCAGCGTCCCGAAAATACGGATCAGCAGCGGCAGGATGCGCCAGTGCTGCAATATGCCGATCAGTGCCGAAATAAAGACAATCGGGCAGAGCACGCCAAGGAAGATAAATGCCAGCCCCTGTTTGCTCATTCCGCCAAACACGAACTCCGTGCCCTGTGCGGCAAAACCCAGCAGCGTCTCAAAGAAACCGGCGAACGAGCCGACCAGCGCCAGACCCCCGGCAGAGTGAAGGAAGAACCAACCCAGCGCGGCTTCCACCACAATCAGTTGAATAATAAAGCGCAGGCGAATCTGTTTACGGTCATGACTGACCAGCAGCGCAAGGGCGAAGATCACCACCAGCGCCAGCAGGAAATGAAGAATGGCGGCCATATGTCTTTTTTATCAGAGAGAAAGGAACGCGCATTTAGCCACAGCTGGCGGGGAATTTCATCTGATGCCTGCGTCAGACCAGCGTAAGAGACAGCGGACAAGGAAGTCCGTATAATGCGCAGCCAATCATTAGCAAGCCGGAGAATACCCATGCGTCCAGCAGGCCGTAGCGCACAACAGGTGCGTCCAGTCACATTGACCCGCAATTACACCAAACACGCAGAGGGTTCCGTTCTGGTGGAATTCGGCGAAACGAAAGTGCTTTGCACTGCCTCGGTAGACGAAGGGGTTCCGCGTTTCCTCAAAGGCCAGGGCCAGGGTTGGGTAACGGCCGAATATGGCATGCTGCCGCGTTCGACCCACAGCCGTATGGCGCGTGAAGCCGCAAAAGGCAAGCAGGGCGGCCGTACGCTGGAGATTCAGCGTCTGATCGCCCGTTCACTGCGCGCCGCGGTTGATCTTAAAGCGCTGGGTGAATTTACTATTACGCTCGACTGTGACGTGATCCAGGCCGATGGCGGCACTCGCACCGCATCAATCACCGGAGCCTGCGTGGCGCTGGCTGATGCGCTGAACAAGCTGGTGGCCAGCGGCAAACTGAAAGCGAACCCGATGAAGGGCATGGTCGCGGCGATTTCAGTGGGCATCGTCAAAGGCGAAGCGCTGTGCGATCTGGAGTATGTTGAAGACTCAGCCGCAGAAACCGACATGAACGTCGTGATGCTGGAAGATGGCCGCATGATCGAGGTGCAGGGCACTGCCGAAGGCGAACCGTTCAGCCATGAAGAGTTGCTGACGCTACTGGCGCTGGCTCGGGGCGGAATTGAGGAATTAATTCAGGCGCAGAAAGCAGCGCTGGAAAATTGATGTAACAGGCGACCTCAGAGTCGCCTTTTCTTTATTTGAGGAGTGAGAAATGAAAGCCTGGCAGCGTCAGTTTATTGAATTTGCCCTGAACAAGCAGGTGCTGAAGTTCGGTGAGTTCACTTTGAAGTCCGGGCGTAAAAGCCCCTATTTCTTTAATGCTGGTCTGTTTAACAGCGGACGGGATTTAGCGCTGCTGGGACGCTTCTACGCGCAGGCGCTGGTGGATGGCGCTGTTGATTTTGATCTGCTGTTCGGCCCGGCCTATAAAGGCATTCCGATTGCCACCACCACGGCGGTGGCGCTGGCGGATCATCATGACCGCGATGTGCCTTACTGCTTTAACCGTAAAGAAGCGAAAGATCACGGCGAAGGTGGCCTGCTGGTTGGCAGTCCGCTGCAGGGCAAAGTGATGCTGGTGGACGATGTGATCACCGCAGGCACCGCGATTCGTGAGTCGATGGATATTATCGGTGCGCACAACGCCACTCTGGCAGGCGTGCTGGTCTCGCTTGATCGTCAGGAGCGTGGACGCGGAGAAATGTCGGCGATTCAGGAAGTGGAACGTGATTACGGCTGCAAAGTGACCGCGATTATAACGCTGGCAGACCTGATTGCCTGGCTGGAAGAGAAGCCTGAGATGGCCGATCATCTGGCCCAGGTACGTGCCTATCAGAAAGCGTACGGGATTTAACAGAGGCGGGCGCAATGCCCGCCTTCTTTTACGCTTTACGCCAGCTGGGCGGCAATCAGCGGCCAGCGAGCCTCAAAGTCTGCGGTAGGACTGAAACGAAACTCAGAACGGACATACCGTGACAGTAAACCCTCACAGAATGCCAGCAACTGACTTGCCAGCAGCGCCTCATCAGCCTGAAAGGCTTCGCCCTCGCGCATTTTCCGTTCCCGCATCACCTGTCGCAGCTGCACTTCAATCCGCTCAAACAGCTGATTGATGCGTCCCTGCAGTCGGTCCTGCTCAAACATCAATGCATGGCCGGTCAGAATGCGCGTCAGTCCCGGATTACGCTCACCAAATCCCAGAATCAGTTGCACGATCAGACGCAGACGCGTCATGGTCTCTTTTTCATCCTTGAGGATCAGATTGATGCGGGTAATCAGACTGTCTTCGATAAACTCAATCAGGCTATCGAACATTCGTGTTTTACTCGGGAAGTGACGATACAGCGCCGCTTCGGAAACGCCCACCGTGGCTGCCAGTTTGGCTGTGGTAATGCGCTGGCTGCCATCACCCGACTCCAGCATCTGCGCCAGCGCCTGCAAAATCTCTTCGCGACGATTCCGCTTCGCGACTTTTTTTTCTGCCATGACCTTAAAGACCCCTGAAATTCACCTAAAAACAGGCAACACCTACGCATCTGCCACAGGAACGCGTCCTGTGGCGATGAGGAAAAAATAACGGGCGTAAGTGAAAGTCGGTAATGCGGGTTACTGGCGACCGGAGTGGCCGAAGCCGCCTTCGCCGCGCAGGCTGGCGTCGAAATCTTCGACCAGGTTAAATTCCGCCTGCACCACTGGTACAAAGACCAGTTGTGCCATGCGATCGCCGGGCTGCAGCGAGAAGCTTTCCTGGCCGCGATTCCAGACCGAGACCATCAGCTGTCCCTGATAGTCGGAGTCAATCAGACCCACCAGGTTGCCCAGCACGATGCCATGTTTATGGCCAAGGCCTGAGCGCGGCAGGATCACAGCGGCCAGATCGGGGTCGGCAATATGAATCGCCAGGCCGGTCGGAACCAGCGTTGTGGTGCCTGGTGCGATGTCGAGAACATCATCAATGCAGGCGCGTAAATCTAACCCAGCGGAACCTGAAGTCGCGTAGGTCGGCAGTGGAAACTCTTTGCCGACGCGCGGATCCAGGATTTTAACGTCTATTTTTTTCATCATAACGGCTGACAATCTCGTCTATTAATTGTTGGCCAAGGAGAGACTTATCGCTGAGCGGTAAGCGTTTTTCTCCATCCTGCCAAAAAAGGTGAAGAGCATTGGTGTCGCTATTAAACCCCTGTCCGGCTTTAGCGACGTCGTTAGCGCAGATCAGATCCAGATTCTTGCGCACCCGTTTTTGCCGGGCGTATTCTTCCACATTCTGTGTTTCAGCAGCAAATCCAACGACGAACGGCCGGTTTTCCTGAAGTGCAGCGACGCCGGCAACAATATCGGGATTCTTTACCAGGTTCAGCGTGACGTTATCATCGCCGCCCTGTTTCTTGATTTTATCGGCCGCAATATCGGCTGCCCGGTAGTCTGCCACGGCTGCGCTTGCAATGAAAATATGTTGTTTATCTATCTCACTCATGACGGCGGCCTGCATCTCCAGCGCGCTGGTCACATCAATTCGCCGCACACCCGCTGGCGCAGACAGGTTGACCGGGCCGCTGACCAGCGTGACCTGTGCACCGCGTCTGGCGGCGGCGTCGGCAATAGCAAAGCCCATTTTGCCGGAGCTGTGGTTAGTGATGTAGCGCACCGGGTCCAGCGCCTCACGGGTAGGGCCGGCGGTAATCATAATGTTGAGATGTTGCAGATCGTTGACGGGCGTGGCCCACTGCACCGCATGGTCAACAATCACCAGCGGGTCGAGCATCCGGCCCGGCCCGACATCGCCGCAGGCCTGGCTGCCGCTGTCCGGTCCCCAAATCAGCACGCCACGCGCCTGCAGGCTCTGCAGATTATGCTGGGTCACCGCCGCACGATACATCTGCTGATTCATAGCGGGCACCACTGCCACGGGTGAGGCCGTCGCTAACACGGCGGTCGTCACCAGATCGTTTGCCATACCGGCAGTAATACGGGCAATCAGGTCAGCAGTGGCCGGTGCCAGCACAATAAGGTCGGCCCATTTTGCCAGTTCAATATGACCCATCGCCGCCTCCGCTGCCGGATCAAGCAGATCGTCAAATACCGGATAGCCGGAGACAGCCTGCAGGCTGAGCGGAGTAATAAATGCTTTCGCACCCTCTGTCATCATCACGCGGACATCAGCACCGCGATCGCGCAGGCGGCGCACCAGCTCAGGTGCTTTATAAGCAGCAATACCGCCGCTCACGCCAAGAAGAATTTTTTTGCCGGCTAATCCCATCATGATGTTGGCCTCACTAAGCTCTCTGCCGCTCGCGGCGGCGAATGCACGGACTTTATCACAAAAGCGCGGATGCGCCTTTTCACTGACTGCGTTTGCGAGCCGTCTCGTAGATTGCAGCTTCACTGATAGCTGCACTCTTCATGATGGGCCATGCTGAGGCTCATCTCAGGGAGAGCGGACATGAAAATAAAGGGACCACGGGAAAAACTCCGGAAGCTGGGTGCGCATGCCCTCAGCGATACCGAACTACTGGCCATTTTTCTCCGTACCGGATCGCCTGGACAGAACGTCCTGGAGCTGGCCGGACAGATGCTGGACGGTTTTGGCTCGCTTTATCAGCTCATGACGTCAGACAAAGCGGCATTCGGTGAAATCAAAGGGGTCGGCGATGCCAAGCTGGCACAGCTTCATGCGATTGCCGAACTGGCGAAGCGTTTTTTCGCCAGTAAGCTGGCCCGCGAAAGCGCAATGGAAAATCCACAAATCACGCGCCAGTATCTGCAAAGTCTGTTAGCCCATCAGGAGCGTGAGATCTTCATGGCACTGTTTCTGGATAATCAGCATCGGGTGCTGCGGGCACAAAATATGTTCTCTGGTTCCATTAACAGCGTGGAAGTTCACCCCCGCGAGATCGTCCGGGAAGCGCTGAAGCTCAATGCTGCCGCTCTGATACTGGCGCATAATCACCCGTCGGGCATGGCGGAGCCGAGCCGTGCAGACCGTGAAGTGACCCATAAAGTCAGCGAAGCCTGCCAGCTACTCGACATCCGTCTGCTCGATCATCTGGTGATTGGTCATGGCGAATATGTCTCCTTTGCCGAGCGGGGATGGCTCTGACAGGGGGAAATTTCACGCCAGGTGGCGGCTTTTTGCCCGATCATTCGGGATCTTTATCTGTTCGGGACTTGAGCACTTGGGCTGAGCGGCGTATACTACGCCACCTTTGAGAATCTCGGGTTTGGCGGTTAGGCCAGCTTAGCGGGTTCCATGGAATTCGCCTGGCGGGCTGCAAGCCTGACGAGGCGGCCCAAACCTAATTTTTAAAGCTCGAGCTGATTTGATTTTTGGAGATATTGACATGTCACGAGTCTGCCAGGTAACTGGAAAGCGTCCGGTGACGGGTAACAACCGTTCCCACGCAATGAACGCGACGAAACGCCGTTTCCTTCCGAACCTGCACTCACACCGTTTTTGGGTTGAGAGCGAGAAGCGCTTCGTTACTCTGCGTGTATCTGTTAAAGGTATGCGTATTATTGATAAAAAGGGCATTGATACGGTGTTAGCCGATATGCGTGCCCGTGGTGAGAAGTACTAAGGTACTAAGGAACTGAATCATGGCTAAAGGTATTCGTGAGAAGATCAAGCTGGTTTCCTCTGCTGGTACAGGTCACTTCTATACCACCACGAAGAACAAACGTACTAAACCAGAGAAGCTGGAACTGAAAAAGTTCGATCCGGTTGTACGTCAGCATGTGCTCTACAAAGAAGCTAAAATTAAGTAATTTTAGCGTTCTGCTAAAAACCCGGCTCCGGCCGGGTTTTTTGTTTGTGTAAAACGCTGAGGAGAAGGTATGCCAGAGTTGCCAGAGGTTGAAACCAGCCGTCGCGGTATCGAACCGCATTTGGTCGGTGAAACCATCCTTCACGCCGTGGTGCGTAATTCACGTTTGCGCTGGCCTGTTTCGCAGGAGATCCTGGCGCTGAGCGATCAGCCGGTGCTCAGTGTGCAGCGCCGGGCTAAATATCTGCTGCTGGAGCTGCCGCATGGCTGGATCATTATCCACCTTGGCATGTCCGGTAGCCTGCGCGTGCTGTCAGAAGAGCTGCCAGCGGCGAAGCATGACCATGTTGATCTGGTCATGAGCAACGGCAAAGTGCTGCGCTACACCGACCCGCGCCGCTTTGGCGCCTGGCTCTGGAGCAGCGATCTGGCGGGCAGCAGCGTGCTGGCACATCTCGGGCCGGAGCCGCTTAGCGAGGAGTTTGACGGCGCTTACCTGTTTGAGAAGTCACGCGGCAAGCGGACGCTCATCAAGCAGTGGCTGATGGATAACAAAGTGGTGGTGGGCGTGGGCAACATTTACGCCAGCGAGTCACTGTTTACCGCCGGGATCATTCCCGATCGTGCTGCCGGCAGTCTGTCGCAGGCCGAAGCGGAACTGCTGGTCAATACCATCAAAGCGGTGCTGTTACGCTCCATTGAGCAGGGCGGAACCACACTGCGTGACTTCTTACAGACCGACGGTAAACCCGGCTATTTTGCACAGCAGTTACAGGTTTATGGGCGGGCAGGCGAACCCTGCCGGGCATGCGGTACGCCGATTGTCAGCGGCAGACACGGGCAGCGCAGCACCTACTGGTGCCCGAACTGCCAGCATTAAGCCAGTTTAGCCAGCAATGCCTGATGCACCGGCGCGGGCAGGAAGGCGGTCACATCGCCGCCGTGACGCGCCACCTCTTTGACCAGCGAAGATGAGATAAACGAGAAGCCTTCAGACGGCATCAGGAAAACACTCTCCAGCGTTGGCAGCAGGTGACGATTCATCTGCGCCAGCTGCATTTCATATTCAAAGTCTGACACCGCACGCAAGCCACGAACCAGCACATTCGCCTGCTGGTCACGGGCGAAATTCGCCATCAGGTCGCTGAATCCGACCACCTCAACGTTGGGCAGATGGGCTATCACTTCACCGGCCAGCGCCACGCGCTCATCCAGGCTGAACATTGGTTTTTTGCTGGGGCTGGCGGCAACGGCCAGAATGACCTGATCAAACATCTGCGCTGCCCGCGTCACGATGTCGAGATGGCCGAGCGTCACAGGATCGAACGTTCCGGGATAGATGGCTTTCGTGATCATACTCGCCCTTTTGCCGAAGCATGATTCAGCGCCCAGAGGGCTGAATATTTATTGAAGGTATATTGCGCATTGACCACCGCCAGAATCCAGCCCTGCTTTCCGTCGAGAAAACCGGCACGCAGCAGCAGGGTTTTCATAAACGCGCCCAGCGTATGGCTGAACAGAGAAAACAGGCTGCAACGCTTACCGCGCCGATGGCGTTCCGTAGCCCAGGCTTCGGCATAAGCCAGCTGCTTGCGCTGAAAGGCGATTAAATCGCGGCAGGTCAGATGCTGCAGATCGCCGGGTAATGCCACCACCGGCGCGCCGTCACTTTGCAGTGATTCATGCACCAGATTGTCATTGTAGCGGAAGGTGCGTGGGTAGAGTCGCATGACGCGGTCAGGATACCAGCCGCTATGGCGCATAAAGCGGCCGAGAAACAGATTACTGCGGCCCAGGCTATAAACCGTACGGCTGGGTGGCGCGACCAGCACCTGCTCAATCGCGGCGCGCAGTTCAGGTGTCACGCGTTCATCCGCATCGATCATCAGAATCATGTCGCCGGTGGCATAGTGCTGCGCGCGCTGGCGCTGGATACCATAGCCCTGCCAGTCATCATTGAGGTAGACCTTCGCCCCAGCCTGCGTGGCGATCTCGACACTGTTGTCATGGCTGCCTGAGTCCAGCACGATAATTTCATCGGCCCAGCTGACCGAGGCCAGGCATTCAGGCAGCAGTTCCGCTTCGTTTTTGGCGATCATCACCACGGAAAGACGTTGGCGTGCTGACATTAGTGGGCCCGTGGTGGCAGATGCGGTTCGAGTAACTGTAGCAGACGCTGTAGCGCACCCTGATTCTGGTGCAGCACGTCTACCGCATGACGTCCGTAATAACGGCGGTAATCATCATCCTGTAACAGGTTGGTGACCTCTTTTTCCAGCGAAATCACGTCGGTGACGGTGATCAGCCCCTGGCCTTCCTGCAACTTGCTGCAGATATCTTTGAAGTTCCAGATATGGGGTCCCATCAGAACCGGAAGCGCATGGGCAGCAGGCTCCAGCGGGTTGTGTCCACCCCGTTCAACCAGGCTGCCGCCGACAAAGGCCAGATCGGCAATGCCGTATAGCAGCATCAGTTCGCCCATTGAATCTCCGATGACCACCTGCGTTGAGCCAGACGGGATCTCGCCGCTGCTGCGCAGGATAAAACTGAAGCCGCGTTCCTGCGTCAGTTCACGGGCATCGTTAAAACGCTCGGGATGGCGGGGCACCAGAATCAGCAGCAGATCCGGGAAGGTCTGCAGCAGGCGGCGATGGGCATCCAGCACAATGGCCTCTTCACCTTCGTGCGTGCTGGTGGCGATCCACACCGGACGGCGCGGCGCCCACTGACGACGCAGCGTCACTGCTCTGGCGGCCAGTTCTGGCGTCACGGAAATATCAAACTTCAGGCTGCCGGTAATCGTTAGTTGAGAACGTTTCAGGCCCAGGCTCAGGAAGCGGTCGCCATCTTCCGCATTCTGCGCCGCGATAAGCGTGATGCTCTGCAACAGTCGGCGCATGAATTTACCCAGCTTGCGGTAGCCTTTGGCCGATCGGGCCGAGAGGCGGGCATTGGCGATCACCAGCGGAATATTACGCTGGTGCAGAATGCGGATAATATTCGGCCACAGCTCGGTTTCCATGATGATCACCAGGCGTGGGTTGACCGTATCCAGAAAACGATTAATCGAACCCGGCAGATCATAAGGCAGATAGACGTGATGCACATCTTTGCCAAATGCAGATTGCGCGCGTTCAGAGCCGGTAGGCGTCATGGTGGTGACGGTAATCGGCAGGGTCGGGTAACGATGACGCAGAGCGCGCACCAGCGGGATCGCAGCCAGGGTTTCACCCACAGAGACCGAGTGCAGCACAATGCCGTCGGGCTTAACTTTGCCGACACAATAGCCATAGCGTTCTGCCCAGCGTTTGCGATAGGCAGGCGCTTTACGACCGCGCAGCCACAGGCGCAGCCAAATCAGTGGCTGAATTAAGTAGAGCAATGCGGTGTAAAAGGTCGTCATAGTTACCGTTACAGCAAATTCGCGTCTAAAAGCAGATTAAAATCAGATGGCGGCATGTTATCAGAAACCCCGCATGCACTCATCCCACATTGTCAGTTGCTGCTCAGGACCTGCTGATAAAGCGAAGTCAGCGCCTGCGCCAGCCGTTGTGGACCATAAGGTTCAATTTTGCGCCGCGCCGCGTCACCCATTCGTGAATCGACGGAAAGCGCCGGTATTGCATTAACAGCCTGATTTAACCCGTTGATATCCAAAGCATCACAGACGAAGCCTTCCTGACCAGCGGTAATAAATTCTGCGCCACCGCAGCCAGTGCTGGTAATCACCGGTAAGCCGCAGGCCATCGCCTCCAGTACCACATTAGGAAAAGGATCGTAGAGGGTGGGCAGCAGCAGGCCATCAGCCGCGTGATAGAACGGCTGCACATCCTGCTGTACGCCGACAAAGCGCAGGCGGTCCAGACAGTTAAGCTGATTTGCCAGCTGCTGATACCGCTGCAGTTGCTTATCCTGACCCACCACAATCAGATAACGGTCGCTGGCAGCCAGCGCCTGTATCGCCGCTTTCAACCCCTTGCGTTCAAAGCCGGAGCCGACATAAATCAGTACGGTGGCCGCATCGGGCAGCGCCAGCTGCTGACGGGTGGCGCGACGTGCAGCTTCCGTGGAGGGCTGGAAACGGCTGGCATCGATAGCATTATGAATAACGTGGATTTTTCCGGCGTCGAGCGAGAAACAGCGCAGGATATCGCGCTTTACCATCTCAGAATTACAGATCACCGCTTTCAGCGTCGGAGAGTTAAACATCTCCGCTTCCGCCTGCAGGACATAGCGATGATAAGGGCTGAGCACAGCACTCAGTCGTTGCCACGATGAGACGATGCGGGCGCGCTGTTCCAGCCAGACGCGATGAACACCATCACCCGCGCGAAAAATATCACAGCCCGCGATGCGCTCGTGGCTTTGCACAATATCGAACTTTTCGCGCTCCCAGCAGGCGCGTGCTGCAAGGGCAAAACCGCGCTCACGGGATACCCGGCCCAGCTTTGCAGGATTACAGATATGCAGATGCCAGTCAGGATTGGGTGTGCCCTGCCAGCTGCGGGTAATGATGTTGAGATCGAGCTGCTCGCTGCCCAGCGCTTCCAGCGCGCGCGAGATAAAACGCTCGGCACCGCCATCCGGACGATATTTCTGCCGGACAATCGCCAGCCGTAACTTACTCATTCAGATAGCTCCTCGCTGCCGCGACCACATCCTTCACCGGAATGGCCGACAGATAACGCTGGTCTGTTTTGGTGTCGATGGAATCGGGTGAGGGCAGCGGGCCATAATCCCCCGCCCAGATGACATGATTATTGTCGCCCCATGGCCGCCAGTGCTGCAGCTTGGTCGGGCCAAACAGCGCAATACAGGGCGTTTCAAGTGCGGCGGCCATGTGCATTGGTGCAGAGTCGACACCAATAAACAGCCGGGCATGATCGATAAGCGCCGCCAGCTGCGGCAGAGTAAACTGACCGGCCAGCGAAACCACATCCGGCGACGCACACAGTGCCCGAATGCGGTTGATCATTGCCAGCTCCTGTTTGTCCGGCCCGGCGGTCAGCACCACTTTGCGGCCCGGCTGCGCCAGCTGATCGAGCGTGGCAGCAACGCTCTCCTCTTCCCAGCATTTAAAGCCCCAGCGTGAGGTCGGCTGCACCACAATATAGGGCGCGGTTACCTGGTGTTCTGCCAGTCGGGTCAGCACAATTTGCTGGTCAGCGTCGCTGTAGTGCATTGAGACACGTGCGCCGTCGCTGCTGATGCCGAGGGGTGCCAGCGCCGACATATTCTGCTCAACGGTATGCAGCTTGCTGTGATTGTGTGTGGAGACCAGCTGATTGTGACACCATCGCCACAGGACGTTATCACGTTTTTTATAGGCAAAACCGATGCGAACGGGTGCCGCAGAGAGCCGCGTAATCAGGGCAGCCCGCCACTGATCGGCCAGATTAATCACCAGATCATAATGTGCGTCACGTATGGCGCGAATTAATGCACGCTCATGGCCCAGCTTGCGCCAGGTGCCCTCCTGCTTCCATTTACGATCGATGACGTGCAAATGGCGGATAGCCGGATGCGCTTCCAGCATCGGACGCGTCTCCTGATAGAGCAACACGTCGATGCTGGCCTGCGGATAACGCTCATGAAGCGCATTGATGGCGGGCGTTGTGAGCAGCATGTCACCATGATGGCGCAGCTTAATCAGTAATATATTTTTTGGAGAGATGTTTGCTGGAGTCAGGCTGGCCATAAACAAGAGTTCTCAGAATTCAGTGAACCGATTGTAGGGCAAACCCTTTTTAGGATAAAGCCAGCCTCAAAGGTTATTTATCACGCCAGCGATAGAGCCGGGCCAGCCACAACAGCAACTGATACCACTGCTTAATTCCCCGGGCGTTGCGTAACATGCGCAGGTGTGTCCGGGTGGCGAACAGCTCGGCAATGATTGCCTGGCGTGCGCGGGCGTCAGGCTCACGTCTTACACTGTGGCAAACGCTGAGCGCTTCATGGGTCACCTGATAGTGAAACGACGGGTAGATCTTCACGCGGTCACGATAGCGGTCATTGAGCTCTTCCAGCAGTCGCGCAATCTTCATGTAGTGACGCTGATACTCTACGTTGCGCTCGCCGGTACGTTTGCGATTGCTGATTGAGGCGTCGTGCATATAGTAGCGATAGAGTACCGCTTCGGTATAACGCACGCGTTTTGCCAGCAGCATAAACTCGGTGGTCCAGGGAATATCCTGATGATGCAGGCCGGGTTCAAACTGCAACTGATGCTGCTCAATCAGTTCCCGGCGATAGATGCCCAGCCAGACCACATGCATATAACGATGGGTTTTCAGCGCGGTATTCAGCCAGTCGGCACCGCTCAGTACCGGCGTGCTGCGCAGGCGATCCAGCGGAATCAGCGGCTTTACCCGCTGGCTGTGTTTGAAAAACCACTCGGCGTTGCACTGTGCCGCATCCAGATTATCTGCCTCCGCCAGTGTCACCAGCGTCTGATACATATCGGGTTGCATGGTGTCATCCGCATCAGGGAAGGTGACATATTTCCCGCGGGCAATCGCCAGTCCGGCGTTGCGGGCGCGCGAGACGCCGCCATTTTCCTGATGTATCACACGAATGTGAGAATGCTGCTGTGCATACTGATCGGCGCGCTCGCCTGAGCCATCGGTTGAACCGTCATCGACGATAATGATCTCAAGCAGAGTCAGCGTCTGCGCCAGCAGTGACTGCATGAACTCATCAAACATGCTGCCCGCATTGTACATCGGGGTAATGATACTCAGCAGAGGAGAAGTACTCATGACAATATCTGCACCAGTATTGTATTCATTGCGAAAAGGCGTTGCCTCGTCATAAATCATTTCCAAATCAGCAGAGTGAAATCAGGGAGTTCACAATTATAAAACGATGTTGCATCCCTGCTTTACTAAAAACCACGCCCGATAATAATAATGCGCTATATGCGCTTTTTTTACGCAATGTGGCCGTGCAGGTAAACAGATTATTATGCTGGCTTGCTGTCAGCGCCGTTATTACAGAGGTCGTGGCAAACAGCTGGCGGGATAAATGGCGGGAAAGTCAGGCGCTGAAATAACAGCGCCCGTATCAATCTGATAAACCTGAGTGTGCTATTGCTCACTCTGCTTAAAAAACTTGAGACTGACATACTTCATCATCCAGCTCAGGCTTTCAGCATACTGTTTCTGATGCCATTTTACGCGGGCGAATCGCTTCATCTCTTTATAATGCTTTGGCGTATCAAGCGGTTGTGAAGCCCAGGGTGAGCGCTGGTAATAGCTATAGTAGCGCTGGGAAAGATCGCTGCCAGCCCATGCATGCCAGGGTTTGCATTTACCGGTGTAGTGAATCATTACCGTCTCTTCAGGCACGCCCGTGTGATCCCAGACTTTATTGGCGATGATGTCATAAATGTGGTTATAGCGGTCTGGCAGGATCAGGACCTCATCCTCCAGCACGATATTCAGCGCATCCTGATCGGGAAAACCAAACTCTGCGCCCCGCGTTACCAGCACGTCGGTAATGCGCGCGGTGGTCTGCCTTTCGAGCCAGCGTGGAATATTAATCAGCATAAAGCCGGAGTTGAAATAGTGGTGGTGCTTCAGCCCCAGCCTTGCGCACTGGTTATGTCGCGCTCGCGGTGTGTCATTACAGGCTGCCAGCGTGTAATCAGTGATATCCAGCGTGAACAGGGGAGAGTAGTCGCCCACCACCAGGGTGTCAGCATCAATATAGATCACCCGATCGCTGTAGCTCGCCACGGTTTCCGGGATCAGGAAACGGTAGTGGATACTTTTGGGATAGCGTCCGACCGCAGGCAGCTGATCAACCCAGGCACGGTTAAAGATATGCAGCGTGATCGCCAGACGATGGCCCGTGGCCAGTGAACGCAGTTTTTCCACATCCTCTTCGCAAAGCGAGTCTGAAAAAACATGGGCGTGGAAAGCGGTATCAGGATGATGGCTGAGAAGTGAAAACAACGTAATGCCCAGGCCACGCGCGTAGGCGTAGTTGATGCCAAACGCAACATGAACCGGATTATCATCCGTGTCAGCAAGCGTGTTAACCAGCAGCTGACTTTGCTGAACGGCCTCAGCAAGAGGGGTAATTGCCATTACGCTTCACTATTCCAGATTATGAGTAATAAACGTTTGTATTCTAGTCAGTTTATCGTGATCCAGCCCGAATAATTTTTCAGCAGGCTGATCAAACTGAAAACGGGTGGCAAAAACGAACGTCGACGCAGCAATATTATCCGGTCCGATAAACAAAACGTTATTGACCGGACGCTGTTCCCGGACTTCACACGGGCCATAAAGCATGATCACCGGTATCTGCTGCGCATCCGCAATATAAGCATTGCCAGAGTCAGAGGAGATGTAGAAATCCATCTGTGCAATGGCCCACGGAACCTCTTCCAGTTTTAGCTCACCAATCAGACTGACGATATTGTCTTTCGGGCCGGTCAGGCTCAGTAACTCATCCAGCCACGGCTGCTCAGCCGGTGGGCCAAACACATAAAAGGTGCAGGGCAGGTCAGCCAGTGACGCCATCAGATGCTGCCAGATGCTGGCAGGAATGGTTTTAGCCCGATTTCCGGCAGAAATACTGATGCCAATTTTAATACCGCTGCGCGGATTAAGCAGCGCGGCGGGCGGCGCAGGCGGCTGCCAGAGCGGTGAGGTCGCATGCTTAGGGAAATCGGTGTAGCGGTAGTCTCGATTAATCAGCTTCAGGTAGCTGTCGAGCGTTAAATCCGTTTTGGTGTGGTCGACAATACCGCTGG
The DNA here is from genome assembly GCF_011800405.1 of Pantoea sp. EKM21T. NCBI lineage: Bacteria > Pseudomonadati > Pseudomonadota > Gammaproteobacteria > Enterobacterales > Erwiniaceae > Pantoea > Pantoea sp. EKM21T. Next base: position 61,189 of record NZ_JAALFV010000012.1, on the reverse strand, counting down.
CGCTGCGATAGAAGGTCTTATGGTAGGACTTACGCACATAGGTGCGCAGAAACTGCTTGTTCGGTGCGTTGCAGAGCGCGGCGAAAAACAGGTTCACGCTGTTTGGCTGCACCAGATAGACGTTGTCATAGCGGTTCATCAGAGTGAACGCGAGCTTCAGTTTGGCAAAAAAGCTGCGCTTCGCCTCTTCAATCAGGAAATAGCGGCTGACCGTGTCATCATGACGCGCCAGCGGCTCCACCGCTTTGCTGATAAGCAACTCAGACTGACCCAGCGCACGCAGCATCGGGGTGATATTAATAAAATCACCAATCTTCGCCGTCTGGATGATCAGGCTGCGTCCGGTTGGCCGGTAAAACAGCCGCATTATGGCCCGGAAAGGCAGCAACAGCAGGTAGATCAGCACATAGTTCATGGCATGTTTTCCGTAATAACGGCCCGCAGTTTCTCTGCCACCGTGTCAGCAGTCAGCTCCGCCAGATTATGATTCGGGGCGCTCAATGCCTGTTGGTTCTGCCCGTAACCGCCAATCAATCCAGGATCGGTCGGACCATACAGCGTGAGGTTGGGGCGATCCAGTGCCGCCGTCAGATGGCTCAATCCGGTATCCACTGAGACCACCGCCCGTGCGCCCGCCAGCTGTTGTGCTATCGCTTCCAGCGTCAGCTTAGGCAGTACATCGACATGCTCAAATCCTTCTGCAAGGCGCTGCGCACGCTGATGCTCATGTTCAGCACCCCAGGGCAATTTCACCCGCAACCCGCTGGGCTGCATCTGCTCAATCAGCTGTCGCCAGTGTGATTCCGGCCAGTGCTTGTTGTCACGCGTCGTGGCATGCAGAAAGACCAGGTAATGATGTGCGTCAGCGGGCAGATGATGCAGGAAGTGTCCAGCAATTGCGTAGTCACCCTGACTTTGCGGCTTTTCATAGCCCAGGCTTTTGGCGAACAGTTCGCGCGTCCGCTCAACCGCGTGCTGTCGCTTACTGACCTCATGGCGGATGTCATACCACCAGCTGGCGAACGGCTCACGTGCGCTACGGCTGTCCTGTCCATGTTTCACCCCTTTCGATAATCGGGTGACCAGCGCGGCACTTTTGATCAGGCCCTGTGCATCAATCACGATATCGTACTCACGTGACTGTAACGCGCGCTTAAACAGCACGCGCTCTTCACGCTGCTGACTGCCAAACCAGTGTTTGCGCCAGCGGCGAATCGCAACCGGTAACACCTTATCTACTGCGGGATGCCAGCCAGGGATCTGTGCGAAATTCTCTTCCACTACCCAGTCGAAACGGATGCCGGGAATGGCATGCATTGCATCGGTCAGTGCCGGGAGCGAATGCAGCACATCGCCCATTGATGAGGTTTTAACAATCAGGACGTGCATGGCACCTCCTGTGGCGCGAGCAGTTCGCTCAGCGTCTGATGTACACGTTCAGGCTGAATATCGATCAGGCTCTGGTGATAGCCCTGTTCGGCATCGCCTTTGCGCACTTTGTGATAGCCGGTAATCAGGCGAATAATTCGCGCCTGCTTTGCCAGCGGCGGCGTAAAGTCAGGGCTGCTTGGTCCATAGAGCGCCACCAGTGGACGATCCAGCGCCGCGGCGATATGCATCAGGCCGGAGTCGTTGCTGACCACGGCACGGCATTGCGCCAGCAGAATCACCGCCTGTTCCAGCTGAGTTTCACCCGCCAGATTACGGCAGTGGCCGCGAGCCTCTTCGGGCAGCGCCGCGATAATCTCTTCGCCGGTCGGGCGATCTTTGGCGGAGCCAAACAGCACGATCTGAAAGCCTTCAGCAATCAACTGGCGGGCCAGCGTGGCGTAGTGATAGTGCGGCCAGCGTTTGGCCGGACCAAATTCAGCACCCGGACAAAAACCGATGACCGGACGGGTCGCGGCGAGCTGAAACTGTGCGGCCGTTTCAATTTTTTCCTGCTCTTCAACCTGCAGTTTTGGCCACAACAGCGGCTGAGGCAGCTGCGCCGCCGACGCAACAGGTGTGTCGTAGCCCAGCGCAACGTAGCGCTCAACCATCAGCGGAAACGCGGCTTTATCCAGCACGCGCAAATCATTCAGCAGGCCATAGCGCATTTCACCGCGCCAGCCGACGCGGCGTTTTATTCCGGCAAAGAAGGGGACCAGCGCCGACTTGAAGGAGTTAGGCAACACATAAGCACGGTCGTAGTGACTGGCGCGCAGCACTTTGCCCAACCGGCGACGCTCACCGATTTCCAGTGCGCCATGCCCAAGCGGCATCGCCAGCGCCTGATTCACCTCCGGCATGCGTGACAACAACGGACGGCACCATACAGGTGCCATCACGTCAATCACCGCATCGGGATGTTCGGCCTTGAGGGTGCGATAGAGACTTTGCGACATCATCATATCGCCGACCCACGACGGGCCGATTACCAGAATTTTCATCGCCGGAGCAGCTTCCTTTATGCGTTACGGTTCAGCCAGACCATATAGTCAGCGACGCCCTGCGCCACCGTTTTAAATGGCTTGTCGTAGCCGGCCGCACGCAGCTTAGTGAGATCGGCCTGAGTATAGGCCTGGTACCGTCCTTTGAGTTTTTCCGGGAACGGGATGTACTCGATCTGACCTTTCTGGTGGAACTTCAGTACTGCGTCAGCCACTTCCTGGAAGGACTCGGCGCGGCCTGTGCCACAGTTGTAAATCCCGGAGACGCCATTTTCCCAGCACCACAGGTTCACTTCCGCAACATCATCAACGTGGATGAAATCACGTTTAAAGCCGTCGCTGCCTTCAAACAGTTTTGGATTTTCATCGTTGCTGATCTGCGTGTTCAGATGGAAGGCAACGCTTGCCATGCTGCCCTTGTGGCCTTCACGCGGTCCATAGACGTTGAAATAGCGGAAGCCGCATACCGGCGAGTTCGCTTCCGGCAGCATCTGACGGACGTAATGGTCGAACAGCATCTTAGAGTAGCCATAAACATTAAGCGGCTGCTCATACTGACGCTCTTCAATGAAATTCTCGTTGCGTCCGCCGTAGGTCGCTGCGGAAGAGGCGTAGAGGAACGGGATCTCGCGCTCAAGACAGAAGTGCAGCAGCTCTTTGGAGTACTGATAGTTGTTCTCCATCATGTACTTGCCATCCCACTCGGTGGTGGAGGAGCAGGCGCCCTGATGGAACACCGCTTCGATCGGGCCTAAATCATCGCCCGCCATCACGCTCATCAGGAACTCTTCTTTGTCCATGTAATCGACGATATCCAGGTCGACTAAATTGGCAAACTTGGTGCCATCCTTCAGATTATCCACCACCAGAATGTCGGTGTGACCGCGATCGTTCAGCGCTTTGACGATGTTGCTGCCAATCATTCCTGCGCCGCCAGTTACGATAATCATGTTGTTACCTTCAACGTTGTGGGGTGAAACAGGAGGTTTCACACACGAATACCTCACATCATAACATTTCATCAGGGTGCAGACAGCCAGATGACTCTGTAACGCTTTGTGCGTACATCCTTGCGGCGTGAACTATGCTGCAAAAATGACATTCTGTTGGGCGATTTATCGTGAAGAAGCGGCCTGTTCAGTAAGATATGCCAGATTTTTGCCATCTGAGGAGAGCAATGATGCCTGCGCAATTTTATCAACAACTTCGTCAGCAACTTGATGATGCACGTCAGGAAGGACTGTTTAAACAGGAGCGGATCATCACCTCTGCCCAGCAGACGGAGATCGCGGTTGGCGGCGCTCCGGCGGTGATTAACTTCTGTGCCAATAACTACTTAGGTTTAGCGAACCATCCGGCGCTGATTCAGGCGGCGAAAGAGGGGATGGATTCGCATGGTTTTGGTATGGCGTCGGTGCGCTTTATTTGCGGCACGCAGGATAGTCATAAGCAGCTGGAAAAGCGGCTGGCAGACTTTCTCGGCATGGAGGATGCCATTCTTTACTCCTCCTGTTTCGATGCCAATGGCGGCCTGTTTGAAACCCTGCTCGATGCGCAGGATGCCGTCATCTCTGATGCGCTGAACCACGCTTCCATTATCGATGGCGTCCGGCTGTGCAAAGCGCAGCGTTACCGCTATGCCAATAACGATATGGCGCAGCTGCGCGCCTGCTTGCAGGAAGCGCGCGATAAAGGCGCGCGTCATATTCTGATCGCCACCGATGGGGTCTTCTCAATGGATGGGGTAATTGCGAATCTGCCCGCTATCTGCGATCTGGCCGACGAGTTCTCTGCGCTGGTGATGGTGGATGATTCCCATGCGGTGGGCTTTGTCGGGAACGCCGGACGCGGAACCCATGAATATTGCGATGTGATGGGCCGGGTCGACATCATTACCGGCACGCTGGGTAAAGCGCTGGGTGGCGCCTCCGGTGGCTACACCGCAGCAAAAGCAGAAGTGGTGGAGTGGCTGCGCCAGCGTTCCCGTCCCTATCTGTTCTCTAACTCGCTGGCCCCGGCCATTGTTGCCGCCTCGCTGCGGGTGCTGGATCTGCTCAGCGAAGGCGACGGGCTGCGTCAGCGTCTGTGGGACAACGCCCGTTACTTTCGGGAGCAGATGACGGCGGCGGGCTTTACGCTGGCGGGAGCCGATCACGCCATTATCCCGGTGATGCTGGGTGAAGCCAGCGTCGCCCAGGAGTTCGCCCGCCTGCTGCAACAGGAAGGCATCTACGTTACCGGCTTCTTCTATCCGGTGGTGCCAAAAGGTCAGGCACGCATTCGCACCCAAATCTCTGCGGCGCATACCCAGCAACAGCTGGAACGTGCGGTGGCGGCCTTTACCCGTATCGGCAAACAACTGGGCGTTATCGCCTGAGGAGTCCGTCATGAAAGCACTCGCCAAACTGAAGAAGGAAACGGGCATCTGGATGGTGACCGATGCGCCGGTTCCGGAGCCGGGCCACAACGATTTGCTGATTAAGATTCGCAAAACCGCTATCTGCGGTACCGATGTCCATATCTACAACTGGGATGACTGGTCGCGCAAAACCATTCCGGTACCGATGATTGTCGGTCATGAATATGTGGGGGAAGTGGTTGCGATAGGACAGGAAGTGAAAGGCTTTACGATTGGCGATCGGGTCTCGGGCGAGGGGCACATTACCTGCGGACATTGCCGTAATTGCCGTGCCGGGCGAACGCATTTATGCCGTAACACAATGGGTGTAGGCGTTAACCGCCAGGGCTGCTTTGCGGAGTATCTGGTTATCCCGGCCTTCAATGCGTTCAAAATTCCCGACAACATTTCCGATGAGCTGGCGGCAATCTTTGATCCGTTCGGCAACGCCGTGCATACCGCGCTGTCGTTCGATCTGGTGGGTGAGGATGTGCTGATATCCGGCGCGGGTCCTATCGGCATCATGGCCGCCGCGGTCTGTCGCCATGTCGGCGCACGTAACGTGGTGATCACGGACATCAATGAGTATCGTCTGTCACTGGCGCGCAAAATGGGCGTCACGCGCGCGGTCAATGTGGCGAATGAGGATCTGCGAGACGTGATGCACTCGCTGGGCATGACGGAGGGATTCGATGTCGGACTGGAGATGTCTGGTGCACCGCCTGCCTTCCGTTCATTGCTGGAGGTAATGAACCACGGAGGGCGGATTGCACTGCTGGGCATCCCGCCGGGTGAAATGGCGATCGACTGGAACCAGGTGATCTTCAAAGGGCTTTTTATCAAGGGCATTTATGGCCGGGAGATGTTTGAAACCTGGTATAAAATGGCGGCGCTGATCCAGTCCGGGCTTGATTTAACGCCGGTTATTACCCATCGCTATGGAATCGACGATTTCCAGCAGGGCTTTGATGAGATGCGTTCAGGACGCTCGGGAAAAGTGATACTGAGCTGGGATTAAAACAACGGCCGCCAGGGCGGCCGTATGATTAGCTTTGTTTTTTCTCTTCATCGGTCAGGTAGCGCACTTTGCGCGTGTAGTCCTGGCCTTTGAAGTTCAACGGCTGTTGCGGATCGGCGAGGTATTTTTGCCATTCCGACAGCGGAAAGCCGCCATGTGCGCCTACCACTTCAGGCGGGATCACCGCCGACTGACCGCCAATTTTCTTTGATACCGGCCAGTTAGCCCATTCGCCCAGATTGACGGTTTTAATATCCAGCATGTCCAGCAATACCGCGAGCGGCAGCTGGTCAGTAGGCGGCTGGCTGTCGTTCATTAAATTCCAGGTATCATTAAACAGCGTCAGCCACAGCGGTGAAATACGCTGCCAGACTTCACGGGTGGCAGCCAGGTAAGCCCCATTCACGTGATCCACCAGCCAGGGCCGGATACTGTGCGGGTAGTAGGCGGGAATCGCCTCTTCCGGCGCATCAGCCAGCTTGGCAATCATTTTCCCCTGACGAAAACTGGAATAGAGATGGCCGGGCTTCATCATAATCTCGGGCATCTTAAGCAGATTGAGGTCGGAATCGATCATCAGAATACCGTCGCCTTTTGCCTGTAAGGGCGCCTGCAATTTAATCAAACGACTGCGATAGATCTGCTTGTAGCGATAACTCTCTTCCCGATGCGGGACATCCAGCGTCGCGACGCGGGTTTTTACTGGCAGGCTGCCAAAGGCGTGAGCCGGCTGATCGCTGACAATTACGATCTCTTCAGCCTCTGTCGCAAAGCGCGCTGCAAAATCGGCACTGAGCAGGGCTTCTTCGATATAGTCCACGCCGGTGCAGGGGATCACGACAGAAGTGACCGGTACAGTGCCCTGAACCTCTTTCTGCGAATAAGGCAGGTTATGACTCGCCCTGATATGGCGATAACGGGGATTTAAAAAATTAAGCATGAGGTTTCTTTTTCACGACGCTTTGCAAAATATTCTCGACGCCGCTGATATAAGTTTCAATAGCGTACTGTTCACGTACGCGTTTCGCTGCCGCATTGATCAGGCGTTGACGTAAATCCGCATCCTGCCACAGCGCGGTCAGATGCTGGGTCAGTTGCACCACGTTGCCATAATCAAACAGCAGCCCGGTTTCGTCATGACTGATCAATTCGGCAGTGCCGACCACGCGGGATCCCACTACGGCGGTATTCACCAGCATCGCCTCCAGCACAACCCTTGGTAATCCCTCACTGCGTGAGGCAAGAATAAACGCATCAAAGGCGGTGAGGTAATCCAGCGCGTTGTTCTGAAAGCCGGTAAAGACCACGTGCTGCTGGATGTTCTCTGCAGTAGCGAGTTGCAGCAGATGCTGAAGTTCCGGACCCGCTCCGACCACCACCATCTTCCAGTCGGCATCGGGATTAGCACGTTTAAAACGGCCCAGTGCCTGCAGAATATGGTGATTAGATTTACGCAATATCAGCGAGCCGATCGTGCCGAACACAAAGGTCGAAGGGGAGAGTTTAAAGCGCTGGCGTACTTCAAGGCGGTCGGGCAGAGGCTGGTGGATGTCGATAGCATTATTGACGGTAAAACAGCGTTCCGCATCAACACCGTGGCTGCGCAGGGTGTTATTCACGCCCTGTGACACGGCAATGATCGCCTGGCAATCCTGATTGACCATGCTGACCAGCCGCGGTTCCAGAACCGGATCGATACGGCAGTGTTGCACTACCGCAACATCCAGGCTGCGCGCCGCCAGATAACCTTCCACATTGGTGCTGGGCTGGTTATTCATATAGAGCGTGTCAAACTTCCCCAGCTGCAGCAGTGAGTTGATTTTGCTGGCATTGGGCATAATGCGCCAGTGTGTATCAATCTGATCGATGGCGCGCTTCTTGAGCTTTTTATTAAAAAACAGCAGTGCCCGCGCGACTTCTTTAACAAACTTTGCCCAGCGTGGTTGCCTGATTTGCGGAATAAAAAAGACCGGGATAGCCAGCGCATTCAGCGTGGCCTCAATGGTTTCGTCGTTGCCACGGCTGTAGTTGTGATAGAAGCAGCAGGTGATATCAAACTTTTGACGATCGATACGCTTCAACAGCTCCAGCATACTGTTGGTGCCGCCGCCCCACTCTCTGCCGTTATCCAGCAGCAGGATTTTTTGTTTAATAATCGTCATCCCTATCACTGTTCCCGCACAGCACGTTATCGCCCGACCCAGGATTATAGTAATTTCTGCGTATAAATGAACGCTAAGCTGAACACTTAGCATTCATAGCAAATTCAGAACAGATTTTTTAGCGTGTTAAACAGCGGGCTGTTATTCACGCTTTCAGCTATTACCGTTAAGGCTCGGGTGGCAGGAACCGGCGCCAGCGGCTGTTTCGGTTTACACAGGTCTGCAGGCTGGAAGCGCGGTGTCACCGGTTTTGCCGGCGCCACAGGCGGCCGTGAGCCGCTGTGCAGTGATTCGTTCAGCAGCTGACTGGGACGAACCAGCGTAACGTCGGCTGGCAATGTGGGTAACATCTGCTGCAGCACCCGCACGGTGTTAGGGTGGGGATGACCAATGGCAATGGCGTAACCGTCGCGCTGCGCCAGTTTCACCGCCCGACTGAACTGCTGGCGGATGGCATTAATATCCTGGCTGTCATCCAGAAATACCCGGCGTTTTAATACCCTGACCTGGGTGCCCTGTGCGGCAGGAACAGCCTGACTGTTAGCGATGGTCATGCTATCCAGAAAGTAGAGATTGTAGTGGTTCAGCGCCTGCATCACTTTCTGCATGCCGGGCAGGCTGGAGGTCATCCTGCTGCCCATATGGTTGTTCAGACCTACGGCATAAGGCACGTTGTTAACCGCATTGCGCATGATGCGGGTAACTTCTTCGCTGCTCATCTCCGGCGTTAAGGTATCTTTTTCCAGCGGCTGCTTGCTCAGCGGCGCCATGGGCAGATGGATCAACACTTCGTGACCACTCTGGTGCGCTTTGGTGGCCATTTCACGGGCATGTGGCGCGTTGGGCAAAACCGCCACTGAAATGGCCTGCGGCATCTGCAGGACCTTGTTCTCTTCGGCAGGGCGATAGCCTACGTCATCGATGACAATGGCCAGTTTGCCCGCCTGCGCAGCGTAGCTGAACAGCAGGGCGCTCAACAGAACGGGGATTTTTCGAAGTTGCAGCAAAACCTATTTTCCTAACCACGGGAGTGGATTGACGGCCTGTCCCTGACGTCGGATTTCAAAATAGAGCGACGGGGTACCGCGGCCACCACTGGTGCCCACCAGTGCGATAGGCTGTCCTGCCTTCACCTGCGTACCCACGCTCACCAGCGCACTTTGGTTGTAGCCATACAGGCTCATATCGCCTTTACCATGTTCCAGCACGACCACCAGGCCGTAGCCCTGTAACCAGTCGGCCATCAGCACGCGGCCATCGGCGATAGCTTTCACCTCGGTACCTTCGCGCGCATCAATCACCAGTCCTTTCCAGCGCAGTTCACCCTGCAGCTGTTCACCAAAGCGATGTTCAATGCGTCCGCGTACCGGCCACAAGGCCTGCCCGCCGGCGCGACCGAGTCCACCGGTGCGCGCCACCAGTTCGCGTTCGCTCTGAGTCGGCTGATAGCTGGAGCCTTTGGCTTTCGCCTGCGCCTGACGCTGACGCACTTTTTCCGCCTCACGCGCTTCACGGGCGGCGCGCTCGCGCGCCTCGCGTTCCGCACGGGCGATCTTATCCTGCAGACGGCTTTCGTTCTGACGCATCTCGACCAGATCGGCCTGATCTTTTTCCAGCGCGCTTTCCAGTGTCGTCAGGGTTTTTTTCCGCGCTTCGCTCGCCTGTTGCAGCTTCTGCTGCTGGCCCTGCTGCTGCGCTAATAAGCCTTTCTGCTGCTGTTGCTTCTGCTCCAGCGTGGCGCGTTGCTGAGCCAAATCCTGACGCGTCTGTTGCAGCGATTCGATACTTTTCTGGCGCGCCGCATTCAGATAGCCGAAATAGGCCAGAATACGCTCGCTGCGCTGACTCTCTTCACCGCCCATCAACAGCTGTACACCGTTGTGCTTACCCTGACGAAACGCCGCATCAAGCTGCTCTGAAAGCAGGTTTTCCTGTTGGGTTTGCTGTTTTTCAAGGCGGGCGATGGAGGTGGCAAGCTGTTTGATTTCGTCATTCAGGGCGTTGAGGCTATTGCGGGTGTCACGCAACTGACGGCTCGCCTGAGCGATGATTTTTTCCTGGCTCTGCAACTGATCCAGTAATTTGCTGCGCTGCAACTTTTGCGCTTTAACGCTTTTCTCTTTTTCAGCGATGTTTTGCTGAATAGATTGCAGCTGAGATTTGCTGTCTTCTGCACTAACGGCGGCGGCAGGCAATAACAGTGCCCCCGCACAAAGCAGGCTAAGGGAGAGGCTGGACAAGTGTGTGAACAACGGCAGGTTATCGCCGTTGGGACGGGTCCTTGTGTGCGAAACGGTTGTTTTTCCCTTCATAGGCCAATGATTATTCCACGATGAACCGCCGCTTACCAGTGCTCCCCACTGGCATTTGCTTTTCCAGTTATGTCCACTTTCACAATGACATGGATTAAGCCTTACGCCATTTTTGCTATTCAGCCACTTTTTTTGGAAAATGAAGCACAAATCGATACTCTGGCCGCATAGCATCTGTACATGCGAAGTGGCGCAGGTATACTCAGAACCCTTGTTTTAGCTTATTAGCCCGGTCTGGAGTCGTTACCCCTCATGCAAGAAATTATGCAGTTTGCAAGCAATCACCCCATCCTGAGTCTGGCATGGGTCGTTTTACTCGTTCTGGTGATTGTGACTACCGTTAAAGGAATGTTCTCTAAGGTAAAAACGATCAGTCGCGGTGAAGCAACCCGCCTGATTAACAAAGAGGACGCGGTAGTTGTAGACGTGCGTTCGCGCGACGATTTCCGCAGAGGCCATATTTCAGGTGCGCTGAATGTCGCAGCCGCTGAGATTAAAAAAGGCAACATCGACGAACTGGCAAAGCATAAAGCGCAGCCCATAATTGTGGTGTGTGCAACCGGACAAAGCGCGGGTGATTCTGCTGCGCATCTCAGCGCGGCCGGCTTTGAGCGGGTTTCAGTGCTGAAAGATGGTATCAGTGGCTGGAGCGGCGAAAATCTGCCGTTAGTTCGCGGCAAATAATCTTACAGAGGTGCTGATCATGGCAAATGTTGAAGTGTATACCAAGGCGACCTGTCCTTACTGCCATCGGGCGAAGGCGCTGTTAACGCAAAAAGGCGTATCGTTTCAGGAGATCCCCATTGATGGAGACATGGCGAAACGCGAAGAGATGATCAAGCGTAGCGGCCGCACCACCGTGCCTCAGATTTTTATTGATGCGCAGCACATTGGTGGCTGCGACGACTTATTCGCACTCGATAATCGCGAAGGTTTAGATCCCTTACTGCAGGCGTAATTTTACGCCGGACAATCTCATACATAGGATTTGGTCACATGTCAGAACATAACACCAACGAAATGCAATTCCAGATTCAGCGCGTATTCACCAAAGACATCTCTTTTGAAGCGCCAAATGCACCACAGGTTTTCCAGAAAGAGTGGGAACCGGACGTTAAACTGGATCTGGACACTGCATCTTCTCAGCTGGCTGACGAAGTTTACGAAGTGGTACTTCGTGTGACTGTAACCGCCACCGTGGGCGAAGAAACCGCTTTCCTGTGTGAAGTTCAGCAGGCCGGTATTTTCACCATCAGCGGTATCGAAGGAACGCAGATGGCACATTGCCTGGGCGCATACTGCCCGAACATCCTGTTCCCGTACGCACGCGAATGCATTACCAGCCTGGTATCACGTGGTACCTTCCCGCAGCTGAACCTGGCACCGGTTAACTTTGATGCGCTGTTCATGAACTACCTGCAGCAGCAGCAAGGTGAAGAAGGTGCTGAACCACATCAGGATGCCTGATGACAACTCACGCTTCGATTAGCGTCATCGGTGCCGGTTCATACGGCACCGCTTTGGCGATTACGCTGGCCCGCAACGGCCATCCGGTGCTGTTGTGGGGACATAACCCGGCGCATCTGGCGCAGCTTCAGAGTGACCGTTGCAACACCGCTTTCCTGCCTGATGTCCCGTTCCCCGACCATCTTTCTCTTGAACCTGATCTGACTAAAGCTATTGCTGCCAGCCGCGATTTATTAGTTGTGGTGCCGAGTCATGTCTTTGGCGAGGTGCTGCAGCAGATCAAGCCTCATCTGCGATCCGACTCGCGCATTGTCTGGGCGACCAAAGGGCTGGAAAAAGAGACCGGCCGTCTGTTGCAGGATGTGGCGCGGGAAATTGTCGGCGATGACATTCCGCTGGCTGTAATCTCCGGACCGACCTTTGCGAAAGAGCTGGCAGCCGGATTACCGACGGCTATCGCGCTGGCCGCAACGGATGCGCAGTTTGCTGAGGATCTGCAGCAGAAGCTGCACTGCGGTAAGAGCTTCCGCGTTTATAACAACCCTGACTTCATCGGCGTACAGCTGGGCGGCGCGGTAAAAAACGTGATTGCTATCGGTGCCGGGATCTCTGACGGGATTGGTTTTGGCGCGAATGCGCGTACCGCACTGATCACCCGTGGTCTGGCTGAAATGAGCCGGCTGGGCGCCGCGCTGGGTGCCGATCCCACCACCTTTATGGGGATGGCGGGTCTGGGCGATCTGGTGCTGACCTGTACCGATAATCAGTCGCGTAACCGTCGTTTTGGCATGATGCTGGGCCAGGGCGAGGATGTAGATAGCGCGCAACGCATTATCGGACAAGTTGTAGAAGGCTACAGAAACACCAAAGAAGTCAAAGCATTGGCTGCCCGTTTTGGTGTGGAAATGCCGATCACCGAGCAGATTTATCAGGTGCTGTATTGCGAAAAGCCGGCGAGAGATGCAGCATTGAGTCTGCTGGGACGAACAAGGAAGGACGAAAACAGCACTGGCTAACGCAGGACGCGTAGCATCATCACCTGCAGCGCCCATTCAGGCGCTTTTTTTATCGGGAGAAAACAGCAATGTCGTCTGATGAGTTAGAACTGGTCTGGAATAATATCAAAGCAGAAGCGCGCGCCCTGGCTGATTGTGAGCCGATGCTGGCCAGCTTCTTCCACGCGACATTGCTCAAGCATGAAAATCTCGGTAGTGCACTGAGTTATATGCTGGCCAACAAGCTGGCTAACCCGATTATGCCCGCCATCGCCATTCGTGAAATCGTTGAAGAAGCCTACCGTGAAGATCCGTCGATGATTATGTCAGCGGCGTACGATATTCAGGCGGTGCGCCAGCGTGACCCGGCAGTCGATAAATACTCCACGCCGCTGCTCTACCTCAAAGGTTTTCACGCCTTACAGGCCTACCGCATTGGCCACTGGCTGTGGAATGAAGGCCGGCGCGCGCTGGCGGTTTATCTGCAGAATGAAATTTCCGTCTCCTTTGCCGTCGATATTCATCCCGCCGCCAACATCGGCCACGGCATCATGCTCGACCATGCCACAGGCATTGTGATTGGTGAAACCGCCGTGGTTGAGAATGATGTCTCGATCCTGCAATCGGTTACGCTGGGCGGAACCGGCAAAACCAGCGGCGATCGTCACCCGAAAATCCGTGAAGGGGTGATGATTGGTGCCGGTGCGAAAGTCCTGGGCAATATTGAAGTTGGCAAGGGAGCCAAAATCGGTGCCGGATCCGTAGTGTTACAGCCCGTGCCGCCGCACACCACTGCAGCAGGCGTACCCGCGCGAATCGTTGGTAAGCCAGGCAGTGAAAAGCCGTCGATGGATATGGATCAGCACTTTAATGGCAGCCTGGCGGGTTTTCAGTTTGGCGACGGCATCTAGTCTTTAATCAGCGCGCCCGCATAATCAAGCTGGCGCCACGCTTCATAGACCACCACCGAGACGGCGTTCGACAAATTCATACTGCGGCTTTCCGCTTTCATCGGGATACGGATTTTCTGCTGAGCCGGTAGCGCCGCTAATATCTCAGCCGGAAGTCCACGGCTCTCCGGGCCAAACAGCAGATAATCGCCAGCCTGGTACGCTACGGCACTGTGTGCGGGCGTACCTTTGGTCGTCAGCGCAAACAGACGCTCAGGCGACTCTGAGGCGATAAATGCCTGGTAGTCGGCGTGGAATTTAATGGCAGTGAATTCGTGGTAATCCAGCCCGGCGCGGCGTAAACGCTTGTCATCCCAGGCAAAACCAAGCGGCTGAATCAGATGAAGCTGAAAGCCAGTATTGGCACACAGGCGGATGATATTGCCGGTATTCGGCGGAATTTCTGGTTCAAACAAGACAATGTTAAGCATAAGGCCCCCGATGACAGGGGCCGAAGCATAACAAATTATTGACGAGCGGAGGAGTAGAGCGGCAACCAGAGGGTCAGACGCAGGCCGCCCAATGGGCTGTCATCCGCTTTAACCCAGCCGCGATGTTGCTGCACTGCCGTTTCAACAATCGCCAGGCCAAGACCGGTGCCGCCGGATTCGCGATCGCGTGCTTCATCGGTACGGTAGAACGGCCGGAAAATCTGTTCACGATCTTCCGGACTCACGCCAGGACCATCGTCATCAACGTGTACCGTGATGCCGGAAATATCGACGGAGAAGCTGACGCTGATATGGGTGTGTGAATAGCGCAGCGCATTGCGTACGATATTTTCCAGCGCACTCTCCAGCGCATGGGGGTTACCATAAAGCGGCCACGGGCCAGGCGGATAGGGAATATCCATCTTCTTGCCCATCTGCTCCGCTTCGAAGCGGGCATCTTCCAGCACCCCATTCCACAACTGATTCGCCTTCATCGCTTCGCTGACCAGCGCATTTTTATGCTGGGTGCGCGACAGCACCAGCAGATCGTTAATCATGCCATCAAGACGCTGTGCTTCCATCTCAATGCGGCCCAGCTCTTTGCCTTCACCCTGGCGCCGACGCAGCAGCGCGGTAGCCAGTTGCAGACGGGTAAGCGGGGTACGAAGCTCATGGCTGATATCCGATAACAGACGTTGCTGACCGGTCATCATCCGCTCCAGCGCACTGACCATCTGGTTAAAGCTGGAACCCGCCGCCAGAAACTCCTGTGGGCCCGATTCCAGTTCCGGATGCTGACGCAGGTTTCCGCTTGCGACTTCGTCGGCAGCATATTTCAGCTTACGTGCCGGACGAGCCAGGCTCCAGGCCAGCCAGAGCAGCAGTGGTGAGCTGATGAGCATGGTGACGATAAGCAGTAACAGGGGACGGTCAAACAGCAGATTCACGAAATCGAGCTGGGAACTGTTGGCGGGACGAATCATGTAAAGCTGGTAGTTATCTTCGCCATCCCGAACGGCGAAAGGCCCTACCAGCTCAACACGACCATATTTCTTCTTCTGCGGATGATCGGCATTGTCAGACTGGCCGATAAAATTGCGGATAACCTGCATTTCGTTATGTTGCGCGCCGATCACCCGACCTTCACTGGTCACTAACAGCAGCCGCTGACCCGGCGGTGCCCACTTCTCCACTGCCCGAAACAGACGACGCCACCACATCAGATCGTTAGGGGGATCCTGTGACAGCTCTGCTTCGACGTGTTGCTCAATCATGATGCCCTGCCGCTGTTCACTTTCCAGCAGCGAGGTCATCTGTCGTGAATCGAGCTTGGGCACCATTAGCACCAGCATCAACACCAGCGCCAGCGTCAACCAGAAGATGGCGAAGATACGGGTGGTCAGACTTCCAATCATGATGCCGAAACCATCAGATAGCCGCGGCCACGTAAGGTTTTGAACCAGGGATGGCCGTCACGGCGTTCAGGCAGCTTGCGACGCAGATTGGAGATATGCATATCAATAGCGCGGTCAAAAGGCGTCAGGCGTTTGCCCAGCACTTCCTGACTCAGATGCTCACGCGACACCACCTGGCCCAGATGCTGCGCCAGCAGATAGAGCAGGGTGAACTCCGTGCCGGTCAAATCCAGCGTGACATCATCGAAACTGGCCTCCTGACGGCCGGGATTGAGACGCAGGCAGTCCACTTCCAGCGTGGGCGAGCTATTGTCGTGTTGCTGCTGCTGTTCACTCCAGTTTGAGCGCCGCAGAATAGCGCGGATACGCGCCACCAGTTCACGATCGTTAAACGGCTTAGGCAGATAGTCATCTGCGCCCAGTTCGAGGCCCAGTACGCGATCCAGCTCGCTGCCGCGCGCCGTTAGCATGATGACGGGGGTTTGATGTTGCTGACGCAGTTCTTTCAGGGTGTCGATACCGTTTTTCTTCGGCATCATGACATCCAGTAAAAGCAGATCAATTGAGTTATCGAGCAGGTTCAGCGCTTGTTCACCATCGCTGGCTACCACCACTTCAAACCCTTCCATTTCTAACAGTTCTTTTAAAAGCGAAGTTAATTCGCGATCGTCATCTACCAACAGGATTTTATTCATTTTTGTAGCCCTCCGCAGGCAAAATACCGTGTTCCTGGCGCACCTATCCATCGCTTTACGTAGTTTTACACCCCCTGACGGATGTTTGCAGCTGTCGCCGTACACTGGCTCTCGTTGAATCGCAAAACGGAACGAACTGGAGTACACGATGCGCAAATTAACCGCCGTCGTCCTTGCCTCAGCGATGGCTCTGAGTGTCGCCAGCGCAGGTGCTAAAGATGCGACGACGATTGACGAGATGCATCATGGCGGATTGCCGACAGGCAGTATGACGCAAAATCCGCAAAGCCACATGTTCGATGGCATCGAGCTGACCGAAGAGCAACGTCAGCAGATGCGAGACCTGATGCAACAGGCCCGACATGAGCGCCCGGTCGTCCATATTGACGATATCGCAGCACTACATGAGTTAGTGACTGCAGACCAGTTTAACGAAGCGGCCATCCGCGAGAAGGCGGAAGTGATCGCCAGAGTTCAGGTTGAACAGCAGGTCGAGATGGCGCGCGTACAGAATCAAATGTTCCAGCTGCTAACGCCAGCCCAGCAGTCGGCGTTACAGCAGAATTACCAGCGGCGACTTAATGAGCTGCGACAGTTTTCGAATTTGCAGTCAGCGTCATCGCTGCAGGCAGTGAGTAGTACCAGCAGTAACCAGTAACATAGTATCCCTGTTTTCCTTGCCATAGACACATCCCTGTCTTCCCCCGCCATGATGGTGGGGGTTTTTTTTATCTTTTTTTCACTTTTTTTATTTTGACTGGAATCATCACCCCGCAATAAAACCCCTGTTTGATTAGCGCTTGTTGAGCTTTTATGGGTAAGCCTCACCGATTCCTTACTATTCAGGTCATGACTTAAATTTAAGCGTACCGGTAAGGGTTTTACCGCCTGTTAAATATTATAACTCACTGAAAGTGAATGAATTACAGGCAGGTATAGAAAGATTTAATTATATTTTTCAATGAGATAAATCCCCCGCGTTACGCTTGCCGGTTCAGGCACACCCTCTACACTTAATCCTGTCACTGCAGGGAAGTTAAGTGTCTTTGCGAAGTCTCAGGGAGCAGCAACCACATTATGTAGTCCTGAATGAATCTATTAACGGAGTAAGGTATGGCAGAGCATCGTGGTGGTTCAGGTAATTTCGCAGATAATCCGCAAAAAGCGTCTGAAGCCGGTAAGAAAGGCGGCCAGAGTAGCGGCGGCGGAAATTTCAAAAACGATCGTGAAAAAGCATCAGAAGCCGGGAAAAAAGGCGGCAAAAAGTAGTCGCCGCCCCTTTCTCAGCCCAGACCTGGGCCTGAATGTGGCCTGGTACTGATGTGTATGACACTTTGCCCCGACCTCCCACAGAGGCCGGGGCTTGTTTTTTTGTACCTGTCGCGCTTCCCAAAAAAGCCTGATCCGTTGATCGACCCGCTAAGCAGTGCCCGCCTCCCGATGTTAAACTTGAGTCATTCATTCATTTTGGTGCGCATCATCACTGATGCCGCACAGGGAACCTGGCATGCAACCCTCTTATGGCCGACTGGTAAAGCGTGCTGCGCTCGGCGCGACCATTCTTGCGTCTGTGCTGTTGCTCGTGAAAATTTTTGCCTGGTGGTACACCGGTTCGGTGAGTTTACTCGCTTCTCTGGTGGATTCACTGGTGGATATCGCCGCCTCGCTGACCAATCTGCTGGTGGTGCGTTATGCACTGCAGCCCGCTGACGAAGATCATACTTTCGGGCACGGCAAAGCGGAGTCGCTGGCAGCGCTGGCGCAAAGTATGTTTATTTCCGGCTCGGCGCTGTTTCTGTTTCTGACCGGCCTGCAGCATCTGGCGACGCCCAATGAGTTGCGGGCGCCCGGCGTCGGTATTGTAGTGACCGTGGTGGCGCTGAGCTCAACGCTGGTGCTGGTGGCCTTTCAGCGCTGGGTGGTTCGTAAAACCCGCAGCCAGGCGATCCGGGCTGACATGCTGCACTATCAGTCCGACGTCATCATGAATGGCGCTATTTTGATTGCGCTGGTGCTGAGCAGCTATGGCTTTGCCCGGGCGGATGCCCTGTTTGCGCTGGGCATTGGTATTTTTATTCTCTACAGCGCACTGCGTATGGGCTACGAGGCGGTTCAGTCATTGCTGGATCGCGCGTTACCGGAAGAGGAACGGCAGCAAATCCTGACGCTTGCGACAAACTGGCCGCAGGTGCAGGGCGTTCACGATCTGCGAACCCGTCAGTCCGGGCCGACCAAATTTATTCAGCTGCATCTGGAACTGGAAGATCAGCTGCCACTGGTGCAGGCGCATCGGGTAGCCGATCAGGTTGAGAAGGCGTTACGCAAAGAATTTCCCGGGTCAGACGTAATTATCCATCAGGATCCCTGTTCTGTGGTACCGTTCGAGAGAGAGGATTCTTTAGGTTTTTAACTTAAATGAATCAAATCGATACGGCAGGGATGACGTAACGCTAACATTGCTGCAAAAAATAGTGAAAAGTTGTCTGACCTGAATCAATTCAGCAGCAAGCCTTTGATATACTATCTGCCATCACGTGTCGCGCGAGTCGTAAAATGAGCTTCAGCAGCGATCGACAGGCAGGATTAACCCTTAGTTTTGAACAATCCAGAGGTTGTCATGATCAAAAAAATTGGTGTATTAACCAGCGGCGGTGACGCCCCAGGCATGAACGCAGCTATTCGTGGCGTGGTGCGTTCCGCGCTGAGTGAAGGACTGGAAGTTTTTGGGATCTATGACGGTTACCTGGGATTGTACGAAGATCGCATGATCAATCTTGATCGCTACAGCGTTTCCGACATGATTAACCGCGGCGGCACTTTCCTGGGCTCAGCACGCTTCCCTGAATTCCGTAATGAAGATGTGCGTCAGGTTGCCATTGAGAACATGAAAAAGCGCGGCATTGATGCGCTGGTTGTTATTGGTGGTGACGGTTCCTACATGGGGGCTAAGCGCCTGACTGAAATGGGCTTCCCGTGCATTGGTCTGCCAGGCACCATCGATAACGACGTTGCCGGAACGGATTACACTATCGGTTATTTCACTGCACTGGAAACTGTGGTTGAAGCGATTGACCGCCTGCGTGATACCTCTTCATCGCATCAGCGTATTTCGATTGTGGAAGTGATGGGTCGCTACTGTGGCGATCTGACTCTGGCGGCCGCCATTGCGGGTGGCTGTGAGTTCATCGTGCTGCCTGAGTTCCCGTATACTCGTGAAGAGCTGGTAGCGGAAATCAAAGCGGGCATCGCCAAAGGTAAAAAGCACGCTATCGTGGCGATTACTGAGCACATCTGCGATATCGACGATCTGGCGCGTTTCATCGAAACAGAAACCAAGCGTGAAACCCGTTCTACCGTTCTGGGCCACATTCAGCGTGGCGGTGCACCTTGTGCGTATGACCGTATTCTGGCCTCACGCATGGGGGCCTACTCTATTGAACTGCTGATGCAGGGCTACGGCGGCCGTTGCGTCGGTATTCAGAACGAGAAGATGGTGCATCACGACATCGTCGACGCCATTGAAAATATGAAGCGTCCGTTCAAACGCGACTGGCTCGACACCGCGAAAAAACTCTATTAATTCCTCTTCGGGGTGTGCGACCTGGCACGCCCCGGCATCCCGCCTCTATATTCCCCATGGTTATAACAGCTTATTTTTAATTCTTTTAGCTCTGTATAGGTTTATGTCACGCTTAGCCCATAACGACATTGGGAGAGTGCGTAATGAACAAGTGGAGTATCGGCGTTACCCTGTTGCTGGCCTCAACCAGCGTTCTGGCGAAAGACATTCAGCTGTTA
This sequence comes from Pantoea sp. EKM21T, assembly GCF_011800405.1. NCBI lineage: Bacteria > Pseudomonadati > Pseudomonadota > Gammaproteobacteria > Enterobacterales > Erwiniaceae > Pantoea > Pantoea sp. EKM21T. The sequence goes on along the minus strand of NZ_JAALFV010000012.1, from coordinate 41,116 downwards.
AACGTTTCCTACGATCCAACGCGTGAGCTGTACGAACAGTACAACAAAGCGTTCAGTGCGCACTACAAACAGGAAACCGGCGATAATGTCGTGGTCCGTCAGTCGCATGGCGGTTCCGGTAAGCAGGCGACCTCCGTGATTAACGGCATTCGGGCGGATGTAGTCACACTGGCGTTGCAATCGGATGTTGATGCCATTGCAGAACGCGGCCGTATTGATAAAAACTGGATTCAGCGTCTGCCGGACAACTCTGCGCCCTACACCTCGACCATTGTTTTCCTGGTTCGTAAAGATAACCCTAAAGGCATCCATGACTGGAGCGACCTGACGAAGCCAGGCGTATCTGTTATTACCCCTAACCCGAAAACGTCCGGCGGCGCACGCTGGAACTATCTGGCGGCCTGGGGCTGGGCGCTGGATCATAACAACGGCGATCAGGCTAAAGCGCTGGCTTACGTCAGAGCGCTGTTTAAAAACGTTGAAGTGCAAGATTCCGGCGCACGCGGCGCAACCAACACCTTCGTTGAGCGCGGGATTGGTGATGTGCTGATCGCCTGGGAAAACGAAGCCTATCTGGCGGTTAACAAGCTGGGCAAAGACAAGTTCGAGATTGTCACTCCGAGCGAATCGATTCTGGCGGAACCGACCGTGTCGGTGGTCGATAAAGTGGTAGATGAAAAGGGGACGCGTAAGGTCGCCGACGCTTATCTGAAATACCTCTACTCGCCAGAAGGCCAGACTATCGCTGCACAGAACTACTACCGTCCGCGTGATGCTGAAGTCGCGAAGAAATTCGCCAGCACCTTTGCGCCAGTGAAGCTGTTTACCATTCAGGACAAGTTTGGTGGCTGGACACAGGCTCAGAAAGCCCACTTCGCCGATGGCGGCAGCTATGACCAGGTCATGAAACCGTAATGCGTTGCGGTCAGCGCATTCCTGCGCTGACCGCTTATCCTCCACAACCACGCCTTTTCTCCTTCTCCGCCCAGCCGCTGGGTTATCTGCCAGAATTCCCCGTGACATTTTTTTCTCGCCAGGCGAGGATGCAGGCTGCTAAGCCATTCAGGAAGCGTTGTTATGCCGACACATCGTCGTGCAACCCGCCTGGTTGCGGTTCTGCTGGTACTGGTCATTGCGGGGATGCTGGCTGCCGCACTGCATTTCAAAAAGAACAGTGATGCGTTGTGGCAGATCGTCAGCGAGAAATGTCTGCCTCACCAGCAGAGTGGTGGAGAACCTGCGCCCTGTCAGCGCGTCGATCAGCGGCATCGCTATGCCATGCTGAAAGATATGCACGGGCCGTTGCAGTATCTGCTGATCCCGCTCGACAGGATCACCGGCATCGAAAGCCCGCGGTTACTGCAATCCGCTACGCCCAACTACTTTGCCCTTGCCTGGGATGAGCGAACTCTGCTTGCGCAGCGACGCGGCTCACCTATTGACGATCGGGTCCTGTCACTGGCTATCAATTCACAGTATGGCCGCACGCAGAATCAGCTCCATATTCATATCTCCTGCCTGCGACCCGATGTGCGTCAGCAGCTTGATCAGCTGACGCCGCAGCTTAGCGGGCGGTGGCAGAGCATCACGCTGCGTAAGCACCGCTACTGGCTGCGTGCATTGACCCCGGACGAGCTGACCCGGCAGAGTGCGTTTATCCGACTGGCCGATGAGCGGCCAGAGGCACGCAGCGAGATGGGGAAATATGGGCTGGCACTGGCTGAATTAAGTGATGGACGACTGGTGCTGATGGCGATAGAGCGAAACTGGCTGCTGCTGAACAGCGGTTCGGCGGAGGAGGTACAGGATCACGCCTGTCAGCTGATAGCGCCCATAAAAAAGGCGGCTTAAGCCGCCTTTAATCGGTACGTTTACTGCTTAGGCGCTTTTTGCAGCCGCAGCAGCTTTAACGATCACAGCGAAAGCGTCCGCTTTCAGTGAGGCACCGCCAACCAGCGCGCCATCGATGTCGGGCTGGGTGAAGAGCTCAGCCGCATTTTTATCGTTAACTGAGCCGCCGTACTGGATGATGACCTGTTCTGCGATAGCCGCATCTTTCTTCGCGATATGGTCACGAATGAATTTGTGAACGGACTGAGCCTGAGCAGGGGTGGCAGATTTGCCGGTACCGATGGCCCAGACTGGCTCATACGCGATGACCGCATCTTTAAACGCTTCGGCGCCCTGAGTTTCCAGAACGGCATCCAGCTGACGAGCGCAGACCTCTTCGGTTTTACCCGCTTCGTTTTCCGCTTCGGTTTCACCAATGCACAGCACCGGTACCAGGCCCACTGACTTCAGCACTGCGTATTTCTTCGCGATGAATTCGTCGCTCTCTTTGTGGTAAGTGCGGCGCTCTGAGTGACCGATAATGATATATTTCGCGCCGATATCTTTCAGCATCTCTGCGGAAACTTCACCGGTAAACGCACCAGACAGGTTAACGTCTACGTTCTGCGCACCCAGTGCGATGTGGCTACCGGAGATGGCGTGTTTTGCCTGCTCGAGATAGAGAGCTGGCGGTGCAATGGCGACGCCACAACCCTCAACGCCAGACAGTTCCTTGCGCAGACCGGCGATCAGTTCAGCTGTGATCTGCTTGCTGCCATTCAACTTCCAGTTACCCATAACCAGTGGATGTCGCATTCTATCCTCCGCATAAAGCGATACATGAAAAATCGCTGCCAGCTGGCAGCGTTGTCTGCCAGACAGTATAGAGATCAAATGTAGCGATGGCTTTGCTTTTCGTCATTTTCGGCCTCATCATCAGGGGCTGGCGAGCGCCAGTTTGACCGGCTCAATGGCGAAGGTCAGCCCCTTGTCGCTGTTGTCAGCCACCACAAAACGCAACGCGCCCTCGACCTGCGCAAAGTAGGGTAAATCCTTACCTTGCTTCAGCAAACCCTCCAGCTTTTTACGTCCCTCATCGGCGCTCAGTCCCGGTACAAAGAAGCGCAACATGGCGGTCATGTAGGCCAGCGCTTTTTGCTGTGAGGCGTTCTGATCCGGGCCTGGCAACGGTAGCCAGGTAATCTGCAGCGTCTTAATTTTGCCGGTACCGGGCTCCAGCGCGGTAGACGCATAGAGGGTCTCGTTGATTTTGCTGGCGGCGCGCGTCAGGGTGCTTTTGTCGCCCCGATTATCAATGGCGCGATATTCCGGCAGCATCAGCGCCCCGTTGGCCTGATTATACTTTTCGCGGAACTGGCCGATAGTCATATCAAAGGTGGGGGCGCCCGCCAGCAGATAGGGGGCGGTGGGCAACGCATCGGCCCGATCCTGCGGTGGCGGATCGGCGGCAAAGACCGGAACCGTCAGCGCAAACGATAACAGCAGTGCGCCAGGCAAATTCTTCATTTTGTCGATCCTAACCCGTAAACTCAGGCGCAAATTAAAACGGTTTTTATCCGCGAGGTCAAAACCGCAGCGGTTCTCTTCTCTCTGGATGATAATGCATGACGTTACAACAATGGTGTTTTTCCTGGCGCGGCCGGCTGGGACGACGTGATTTCTGGATCTGGCAGGCGGTCTGGTTGCTGACAACAACCCTGTTATTCGCGTTAGCGGCTAACGACTGGCTTGATACTCAGATGGCGGCCTTTGGCGTGGTCTGCCTGCTGTGGCCCGCCAGCGCGGTTATCGTTAAACGGTTGCACGATCGTAATCGCCGCGGCTACTGGGGATTTCTGGTGATTGTTGCCTGGCTGCTGGTGGCAGGGAACTGGAGCATGCTGGACGGCATACTGCCCTGGCTGTTGGGTCGCGCCATTCCGTTTGTGTTACTGGCTGGCCTGCTGCTCGATCTCGGTCTCTTTCGCGGTACCCCCGGCGCTAACCGGTTTGGTACCGCGACTCAGCCGGTGAGATACCGGCAAACGGCTCACCAGTAATGTTCGCTGGTGATATGGCCCGGCTTACGCTTCAGGTGCTTGCGCATCTCGCGCGTTTCTTTCAGTAATTGCTGGGTATCACGCACCATCTGCGGGTTGCCGCACAGCATCACGTGGCTGCTGTCGGCATCCAGGCTTAACCCGGTGGCGCGCTCCAGCTCACCGTTTTCGATCAACGCCGGGACCCGGCCAGTCAGCGAACCGGCGATCTCTTCGCGACTCACCACCGTCTGGATGTGCAGCTTGCCTTGATAATGTTGTTGCAGCTGCTGCATCAGCGGCAAAAAGCTCAGGTCGGCCGCATAGCGGGCAGCATGGACCAGCACGATGTTTTCAAAGCGATCCAGCCCTTCGCCCTGCTGTAGCATCGACAGGTAGGGGCCAATAGCGGTGCCGGTTGCCAGCATCCATAAGGTTTTGCATTCAGGGACTTCATCCAGCACAAAGAATCCTGCCGCTTCTTTGGTGACCATCACCTGATCGCCAGGCCGAAGTGCCTGCAGATGCGGACTCAGTTTGCCCTCTGGCACGGTGACCAGGTAAAACTCCAGCAGATCATCTTTCGGCGCATTGACGTAAGAGTAAGCGCGCTGTACCCGCTCACCGCCGATTTCCAGTGCCAGCTTGGCAAATTGCCCGGCGATAAAGGGATCGATGGGCGCTTTTACCCGGAGACTGAACAGCGCATCCGTCCAGTTTTTCACTTCCTTTACTTCAGCATTGACCCACTCAGCCATAATCACTCCCTGGTTGTTGATTATTCAGGCAGGTCACTATTTTCGCGGCTGCCCGGTGAGATTGCCAGCCTGCGCCGGGGCAAAGGCTCTAATCGACAAACTGTTACTTTGTCTTTACAGGCTGGCCCATAAACTTGACAGGCGCAAGCCGGGACCTTTTCGCTTACCTCTCGCTTTGTCATCTAATCCTGATATTTTGCCCGCCATAACAAGATGACTGGCGGGTGAACCGCTGTTTTAACCTCCTTTCACAGAAAGAAATTTTGCATAATCATGATGACTAAACTCGAAAATCGCCCGCTGCTGGTGATGCTCATTGTGCTGGTGGCAGTAGGGCAGATGGCACAGACTATCTACGTCCCGGCGATGTCGGTGATGGCGGATGCTCTGAATGTGCGGGATGGCGCGCTGCAGCGTGTGATGGCGGCCTATCTGATGACCTATGGCGGATCCCAGCTGATCTATGGCCCGCTGTCAGACAGCATCGGTCGTCGTCCGGTGATTCTGGCGGGCATGATGATCTTTATGATCGGCGCAATTACGGCACTGATGGCGACGTCGCTCGATATGCTGGTGTTCGGCAGCGCTGTTCAGGGACTGGGCACCGGCGTAGCTGGCGTGATGGCCCGCACCATGCCGCGCGATCTCTACGAGGGGCACGCACTGCGCCGCGCTAACAGCCTGCTTAATATGGGCATTCTGGTCAGCCCGCTGCTGGCGCCAGTGATTGGTGCACTGCTGACGCAGCTCTTTGGCTGGCACGCCTGCTTTGCCTTTCTGCTGCTGCTCTGTCTGGCGGTAACCGTTTCAATGGCACGCTGGCTGCCGGAGACCCGACCGCAGAGTGCGGAAATGACACCTTTCTTTAAACGCTACGCCCGCCTGCTCAGCGACGCGAATTTCGTTCGCTACATTGTGCTGCTGATTGGCGCGCTGGCCGGGATTGCGGTATTTGAGTCGAGCTGTGGCGTTCTGCTGGGCGGCGTGCTCGGCCTGCACAGCCTGACCGTCAGCATCCTGTTCATCCTGCCGATTCCGGCAGCGTTTTTTGGTGCCTGGTTTGCCGGTCGCGAGCAGGGTTCATGGCACAGTCTGATGTGGTGGGGCGTAAATAGCTGCCTGCTGGCGGGCATCCTGATGTGGATCCCGGCATGGTTCGGCGTGATGAATATCTGGACGCTGCTGGTCCCGGCTGCGCTGTTCTTCTTTGGGGCTGGCATGCTGTTCCCGCTGGCGACTTCAGGCGCGATGGAGCCTTATGCCTGGCTGGCGGGTAGCGCGGGCGCGCTGATTGGCGGGATGCAGAATCTGGGATCGGGCCTGGTGGCGTGGCTGTCAGCCATGATGCCGCAGCGCGATCAGTTCAGCCTTGGCATGCTGATGTTCTTCACGGCGCTGGTGATGCTGCTCTGCTGGTTGCCGCTCTCACGTCAGCCGGAGCGCGGCAACCAGCCGGTTACAGGATAAAGGGATGGAGCGCCGGATCTTTACGGTCGAGATAGTGAATCGACTGAATACGGCGGATGGTGCGTGATTTACCGCGAATCAGCAGGGTCTCGCTGGTGGCGATATTGCCCTGACGCGTAATGCCTTTCAGTAGTTCGCCACTGGTAATGCCGGTGGCGGCAAACACCACGTTGTCATTGCGTGCCATCTCATTCAGCATCAGCTTTTTGCCCGCTTCAATCCCCATCTCTGCGCAGCGCTGCAGCTCCTGCTCACCCAGCAGACGGTTTTCAGCGCTGTCGCCTTTCACGTGGTGACGCGCCAGTAACCGGCCCTGCATATCCCCATCCAGCGCGCGGATCACCGCCGCAGAGACCACGCCTTCCGGTGCGCCGCCGATGCCATACATCACATCCACTTCGCTGTCCGGCATGCAGGTCAGAATGGAGGCGGCGACATCGCCATCCGGGAAGGTAAACACCCGCACGCCCAGTTGCTGCAACTGACTGATCACTGCGTCATGACGCGGCTTTGCCAGAATCGATACGGTTAGCTGTGATAGCGGCTTATTCATCGCGATGGCGATGTTACGCAGGTTGGTTTCCAGCGGCAGGTCAAGATCGATCTCTCCACGCGCTGCGGGGCCAACAATCAGTTTTTCCATGTACATGTCGGGTGCGTGCAGAAAGCTGCCCTTATCGCCTACGGCCATCACCGCCAGCGCGTTAGCCTGGCCAAGCGCCGTCATGCGGGTGCCTTCAATCGGATCGACCGCAATGTCGACCGCATCGCCGCGGCCGGTACCGACTTTTTCACCGATATAGAGCATCGGAGCTTCGTCGATTTCGCCTTCACCGATCACAATCTGACCGTCGATTTCAATGGAGTTAAGGACATGACGCATGGCATGGACAGCCGCGCCGTCAGCCGCATTTTTGTCGCCGCGTCCTAACCAGTGATAGCCTGCCAGGGCGGCAGCTTCGGTTACGCGGGAAAATTCAATGGCAAGTTCTCGTTTCATGGCATCTACCTGACAAAAAACAGGCAGGCAGTGTAACACAGCGGGGGAGTGGAGCGGGGAAAAGGCCCGCGACAGAAACGGTCGCGGGCATTGATATTACTCTTGTTCTTCCCACGCCTGGGCGCGGGCTACGGCTTTTTTCCAGCCAGCATAACGGAAGTTACGCTCGGTGGTTTCCAGGCTTGGACGGAATTCACGCTCAATAACTGCTTTAGAGCGGACTTCATCCAGATCCTGCCAGAAGCCGACAGCCAGACCTGCCAGATAAGCAGAACCCAGCGCGGTGACTTCACGCACTTCCGGGCGCTCAACACGGGTGCCGAGGATGTCCGACTGGAACTGCATCAGGAAGTTGTTGGAAACCGCGCCACCATCGACACGCAGCGCCTGCAGGCGGGTGTTGGCATCGTTCTGCATCGCTTCCAGCACGTCGCGCGTCTGATAAGCGATAGACTCCAGCGTCGCACGGATGATGTGGTTAGCATTAGCACCACGGGTCAGGCCGAAGATAGCACCACGGGCATACGGGTCCCAGTAAGGAGCGCCCAGGCCGGTGAAAGCAGGCACCATGTAAACGCCGTTGGTGTCTTTCACTTTCATCGCAAAGTATTCAGAGTCAGCAGCTTCACTGATCAGCTTCATCTCATCGCGCAGCCACTGAATAGAGGCGCCACCGATAAATACAGCCCCTTCCAGTGCATAGTTCACTTCACCGCGCGGGCCACAGGCGATAGTGGTCAGCAGGCCGTGCGTTGAGGTTACCGCTTCAGTACCGGTGTTCATCAGCATAAAGCAGCCGGTGCCGTAGGTGTTTTTCGCCATGCCAGGCTGAACACAGAGCTGGCCATACAGCGCAGCCTGCTGGTCACCGGCAATACCGGCGATTGGAATACGTGTACCGCCTTTACCACCGATGTTGGTCTGACCATAGACTTCAGAAGAGGACTTCACTTCTGGCAGCATTTCACGCGGGATATCCAGGATATCCAGCATACGCTGATCCCACTCCAGCTTATGGATGTTAAACATCATGGTACGGGAGGCGTTGGTATAGTCGGTGATATGCACCCGGCCCTGGGTCATTTTCCAGACCAGCCAGGTATCAACGGTACCAAACAGCAACTCGCCGCGTTTTGCACGCTCACGAGAGCCTTCAACGTGATCCAGGATCCACTTCACTTTGGTTCCGGAGAAGTAAGGGTTAATCACCAGACCGGTGGTGTGCTGGATATACTCTTCCAGACCCTCTTTCTTCAGTTTGTGACAGTAGTCGGCGGTGCGGGGATCCTGCCAGACGATGGCGTTGTAGATCGGCTTACCGGTCTCTTTTTCCCAGACGATAGCGGTTTCGCGCTGGTTGGTGATACCGATTGCCGCAATCTCATCAGAGCGGATGTCGGCATGGGCCAGCACTTCAACCAGCGTTGAGCTTTGTGAAGCCCAGATATCCATTGGATCATGTTCAACCCAGCCCGCTTTCGGGTAGATCTGGGTGAATTCGCGCTGCGATACCGCGACGATATTAGAGTCGTGGTCGAGAATGACGGCGCGGGAGCTGGTTGTGCCCTGATCGAGCGCGACAATATATTTTTTATCTGTGGTAGTCATAAATTCTGTCCTGATGATAAAAGGTGAAACTTACGCTTTACGCTGCTGAGCGCGTGCAACCGGTTTGTCTGCTGGAACGCTTGCAGGTTCCTGGGCGGTACCTGGCAGGTAGCGACCAATCAGTGTGCGATAACCTACTGCACCCAGGCAGGCACCGACCAGCGGGCCAAAAATCGGCACGAGGAAGTAAGGGATGTCACGACCACCGGTAAAGGCAACGTTACCCCAGCCTGCCAGCCATGCGAAGATCTTCGGTCCGAAATCACGAGCCGGGTTAAGGGCGAAGCCGGTCAGAGGACCCATTGAGCCACCGATAACCGCAACCAGCAGGCCAATCAGCAGTGGAGCCAGTGGGCCACGTGGAATGCCGTTGCCGTCATCCGTCAGACCCATAATGACCGCCATTAATACTGCAGTGATGACCATCTCAACCAGGAAGGCCTGGCCGACACCGATATGTGGATTAGGGTAGGTTGAGAAGATGCCTGCCAGGTCGAGACTTTCAACCGTGCCGCGCACCATCTGGTGGCTCTGCTCATAATCAAAAAACAGGCTGTAGTAGAGACCGTATACCAGCGCCGCGGCACAAAAGGCACCGGCAATCTGCGATACGATATAAGGCAGAACTTTACGTCCTTCAAAATTAGCAAACAGGCAGAGTGCAACGGTGATTGCCGGGTTCAGGTGCGCGCCCGAAATGCCTGCGGTAAGGTAGGCGGCCATGGAAACGCCAAGACCCCAGATGATGCAGATTTCCCACTGACCGAAGGCGGCACCGGCGAGTTTCAGTGCAGCCACACAGCCTGCGCCAAAGAAAATAATCAAGCCTGTCCCCAGAAATTCGGCAATACACTGACCTTTGAGCGTGTTAGTTGTCTGACTCATAATAGTGGTTCCTGAAGCGAGGTTAAATTTTATCAGTTTTTGTTCTCATTCCATGAGGCACCCAGCTTTAATGTAGGGCTGGTGTGAATTTATCGTTAACGAACATAAACGAGAAATAGCGAAATCGTTTTTTGTGTACTGCGTCATAAAAATGCGCGTTTTCGCGTATTCTGGCTTTCTTTAGCCAATATTCGCGCCTGAGGACGGGGATAACGCACCCGTACCAGAAAGCCGTCACAGTAAGCGCAGCGTAAATTCAGGGATTGGCTGAAAAGTGTTACAGACTACGCCCGCAGCGGCCGCGTTGCTGGACTTGCGGGGTGAGGCTACATACAATCGGGACAACGTTGCTGGCTTAAGCTGGCATCATCAACGCCTTGCAGGAATTTAGGAGAGGTCAGAAAGATGTCATTTGAAGTGTTTGAGAAACTGGAAGCGAAAGTACAGCAGGCGATTGATACCATCACCCTGTTGCAGATGGAAATCGAAGAGCTGAAAGAGCAGAACAACTCACTGCGTAACGATGCGCAACAAGTCGCGGGCAACCACGATGCGCTGATGCGTGAAAATCAGCACCTGAAAGAAGAGCAACACGTGTGGCAGGAACGTCTGCGTGCATTGCTGGGAAAAATGGAAGAGGTTTGAAGCCTCAGCTGATGTGAAAAACGGGTGCTCAGGCACCCGTTTTCATGTCTGGCCTATTCGAGGTCCAGCGCATCCTCTGACAGAATGATACCGGTGTTGTCTGCATAGAGATGGTCGCCGGAGAAGAAGGTGACGCCGCCGAAATTAACGCGCACATCGCTTTCGCCAATCCCTTCACCCGCAGCGCCTGCCGGAATCGCGGCAATCGCCTGAATGCCAATCTCCAGCTCTTCCAGCTCATCAACCTGGCGTACCGAACCGTAAATAACCAGACCTTCCCACTCGTTGGTTGCCGCCAGACGTGCCAGCTGCGCATCCACCAGTGCACGGCGCACTGAGCCGCCGCCATCAATCACCAGTACCCGACCCCGGCCATTCTCTTCCAGCAGATCGTAAAGTAAGCCGTTGTCTTCAAAGCATTTCACTGTGGTAATCTGACCACCGAATGAAGTGCGCCCACCAAAATTTGAAAAAAGCGGTTCAACAACATTCACTTCTTCATGGTAGATATCGCAGAGTTCAGATGTATCGTATTTCATAAGGGTTTCGTCTGTTTGCCACAGGAAGGGTAAGTATATCGCTATATGCAGATTGTTGGCAAAATCATCAGTATGAAAAAAGCATCGTTCGATCAAGAACATGCATAAAAAAGCCCAGCCGGGTGGGCTGGGCTTCTGAAAAGCGCTGAATCAGTGGATCAGAGAATGAAGCGGCTAAGGTCTTCGTCAGCCACCAGTTCATCCAGATGTTTACCGACATAATCAGCATCGATGGTAACGGATTCACCATGACGATCGCTGGCGTCATACGAAATATCTTCCATCAGACGCTCCAGCACAGTATGCAGACGGCGCGCACCGATGTTTTCGGTGGTTTCGTTGACCTGCCATGCGGCTTCAGCGATCCGGCGAATACCCTCTTCGGTGAACTCAATGTTCACGCCCTCGGTATTCATCAGGGCTTTGTACTGCACGGTAATCGAGGCATTTGGCTCGGTCAGGATGCGCTGGAAATCGTTCACGGTCAGCGCCTGCAGCTCAACACGGATGGGCAGACGACCCTGCAGTTCCGGGATCAGATCGGATGGGCTGGCAACCTGGAACGCGCCTGAGGCGATAAACAGAATGTGGTCCGTTTTCACCATACCATGCTTGGTGGAGACGGTGCAGCCTTCCACCAGCGGCAGCAGGTCGCGCTGAACGCCTTCGCGTGAGACATCCGGGCCGCCGGCATTCTGGCCGCCGCGCTTACAGATTTTGTCGATCTCATCGATAAACACGATACCGTGCTGCTCAACGGCATCAATGGCGTCCTGCTTAAGCTCTTCCGGGTTAACCAGTTTGGCCGCTTCTTCTTCGATCAGCAGCTTCATCGCTTCTTTGATCTTCAGCTTGCGGGCTTTCTGCTTCTGGCCGCCGAGGTTCTGGAACATCGACTGCAGCTGGCTGGTCATCTCTTCCATGCCCGGAGGGGCCATGATTTCGACGCCAGGGCTGCTGGCGGCCAGGTCGATCTCAATCTCTTTATCGTCCAGCTGGCCTTCGCGCAGCTTCTTGCGGAACGACTGGCGTGCTGCAGAGGGTTCAGCGCTCTGCTCTGACTGGCCCCAGTTGTTTTTTGCTGGTGGAATCAGCACATCAAGAATGCGCTCTTCCGCCATCTCTTCGGCACGATATTTGTTCTTTTCAATCGCCTGACTGCGCACCATCTTAATGGCCGAATCGGTCAGGTCACGAATGATAGAGTCCACTTCCTTACCGACATAACCGACTTCGGTAAATTTGGTCGCCTCTACTTTGATAAACGGCGCATTGGCCAGCTTAGCCAGACGACGCGCGATCTCGGTTTTACCGACACCGGTCGGACCGATCATCAGGATATTTTTAGGGGTCACTTCATGGCGCAGCTCTTCGTCGAGCTGCATGCGGCGCCAGCGGTTACGCAGTGCAATAGCCACGGCCCGCTTAGCGCTCTCCTGGCCGATGATAAAGCGGTTCAGTTCGCTGACGATTTCGCGAGGAGTCATCTCAGACATATTTATACCCTTACGACTTAGACGTTAATTCTTCGAAATTAACGTTGTGGTTAGTGTAGATGCAGATATCACCCGCGATATTCAGCGACTTTTCGACGATGTCGCGCGCGCCCATCTCGGTATTTTCCAGCAGCGCACGTGCCGCTGCCTGGGCGAAAGGCCCACCGGAGCCGATGGCGATCAGATCGTTTTCAGGCTGGATGACGTCACCGTTACCGCTGATGATCAGTGAAGCTGATTCATCTGCGACGGCCAGTAAGGCTTCAAGGCGACGCAGCATACGGTCAGTACGCCAGTCTTTAGCCAGTTCCACCGCAGCTTTCACCAGATGGCCCTGATGCATTTCCAGTTTACGTTCGAAAAGTTCAAACAGGGTGAAGGCGTCTGCGGTGCCGCCAGCAAATCCGGCAATCACTTTATCGTTGTATAAACGACGCACTTTTTTAACGTTGCCTTTCATCACGGTATTGCCGAGCGTAGCCTGGCCATCACCGCCAATCACTACCTGGCCGTTGCGTCGTACACTTACTATTGTTGTCACGGGCAGACCCCTTGTTGCAGTCGGAAAAGGACTCCGCGCACCGGGCGCGGAGTATCATGCAACAGATATGGGGCGGGTTTGACGGGTTTCAACCCCCGACGGAGAGCGGAATACAGCTGGAGTGTCCGGAACTGCGCAGGCGCTTCAGGGTGCTGTCAGCGGAGGCGCGGTCTTTATAAGGACCGATAACCACACGATTCCAGCCGCCACCGGTGGTAATACGGCTTTCAAATCCTTCAAAGGCTAAGCCTGCGCGCACCGATTCAGCCTGGTCAGTGCCTTTAAACGAACCACACTGCACCATCCAGCGCTGCGAAGAGGCTTTCTCCGCCGGTTTCGCCTTCGCGGTCTCCTGCGGTTTTGGCTGCACTTCCGGTTCACGCGTAACAGGTGCTGGCTGCGTCTGGCGCTGTACGTTTTGCTGCTGCTGCTGCTGCTGACGTTGCTGTTGTTGTAATTGCTGCTGTTGCTGGCGCTGTTGTTGTTGCTGCAACTGCTGCTGGCGTTGCTGTTGCTGCTGAGCCTGCAACTGCTGACGTTGCTGCTGAACCTGTTGCTGCTGCTGTTGTTGCTGAACCTGCTGCTGCTGACGTTGCAGTTGTTGCAACTGCTGCTGATGCTGCAGTGTCTGCTGACGTTGCGCCGGCGTCTGTTCGTTCCACGGCACTTCGTTGAGCTGCGTCGGCTGCTGACGCATATCCGCCTGCATCTGCTCCAGCAACTGGCGCTGCTCGTCGGTCAGCTGTGTCTGCGACTTCACTTCGCCACCCGAAGAGGGTTCGATAGGTGTCGGCACAGTGACCTGACGGTTCTCCAGCTCTTTAATATATTTCCAGCGCTCTTCGGGCTTCGGCGGCAGGCCATTGCCGTTGGCTTTATGATCCGTAATGACCGGCACGTCCTCTTTTTTGTGATGCGCCAGGAACCATAAACCACCGGCAAAGGTCACCAACACTGCGACCGCCAGTACAATCATCAGTTTAGATGTTCCCGAACCGCCTTTGCTCTTCTTGCCACGGCTGGGGCTTTTTTTGCGACGCGTCCCTGTTGAACGCCCGCGGCCTACGTAATCTTTTTGTGCCACTCTCGTTCTTATACCCTTCAAAAATAGTGCCAGATGGGCGAAATGATGATTTTTACGCGCCCGGCAAGGAGTCCGCCATGTTACTTAAGGGTCGGAACTTTGACCAGCAGTGTTCGCCTTAAGAATCTACTGAAAAAATCAGACAAATACGCTTATTTTTCACGCTTTTTTGCTCGCGCCGTGCTGCCACGAATGGTTAAACCGGCATCCAGCAGCCGCGATCCGCTAATGACCCGTTTGCCATTTAACTCATCCAGTAGCAGAAGCATCGCTTCCCGGCCTATCTGGTAACGTGGCTGCGTGACCGTGGTCAGCGGCGGCTCGCAGTAACGTGATAGCTCAATGTCATCGAATCCGACCACAGAGAGATCCTCCGGTATCCGCAGTCCGCAGCGCCGGGCCTGATTCATCGCCCCAAGTGCCATAATATCGCTGTGGCAGAAGAGCGCGCGCGGCGGTTGCGGCAGGGTCATCAGCTGATTCATGGCGGCAACGCCCGCTTCAAATGTGAAGTCACCGCGCACAATATAGGTGGGATCGACCGTCAGCCCGCTGCGACGCATCGCCTGGACATACCCCTGCAAACGATACTGGCAGAGCGGCATCTCTTCCGGCCCGGCGATACAGGCGATATGTGTGTGACCCAACTGCAGTAAATGATTTACCGCTTCAAATGCGGCGGTCAGGTTATCGATGTGGACAGTGGGCAGTGACATTTCCGGCGCAAACTCATTCGCCATTACCATAGGCGGCAAGTTGCGTTGCTCATCAATGCTGGCATCAAAAGGCAACTTTGAGCCGAGCAGCACCATGCCATCGATCTGTCGCGTCACCATCAGGTTGAGAAAAGTTCTCTCCTGCTGATTCTGATGCGCGCAGTCACCAATCAGCACCAGGTAGCCCTCTTCGGCTGCCGTAACTTCAACGCCTCGGATGATTTCACTAAAGAAGGGATCGCAGATGTCAGGGACAATGACCAGGATGGTACGCGTCTCATTACGACGGGCGTTGCGCGTGGGGCCATGTGCCGTGTAGCCGACGGCGGCAACCGCCTGCTCGACTTTCTGGCGGGTGGCCGCAGAAACCTTCTCCGGATTCATCAGCGCACGCGATACGGTGGCGGTTGAGACGCCCGCATGTTCCGCAACATCTTTCATCGTGGCGGCGGGCGGTTGTTGATTCTGCTCCAACACATGCTCCTGACGCGTTATGGCGCGTTCAATTCTGTTTCTGCCTGACCTGAAGGCAAACCGGGCAACATTGTTAACGATTGCCCGGCTGGTTGTTACTTAATTTGCATAAAAATTGTGACTTATGCGACATTTTTCGATCTGGCTCGCAGTGTCAGCTTAAATCAGCTCTCGGTAGGGTCGATATCCAGCGTCCATTTCACTTTGCGCGCCGCGGGCAGGGTTGAAACCAACGGCAACGAACTGCTCAGCAACTGTTGCAGACGCTGCCGGGAGGGATGCTGCAGCAGCAGTTGCCAGCGCCAGCGTCCACTGCGTTTTGGCTGCAGTGCAGGCAACGGACCCATAAACCACATCGCCTTATCGTTCAGCGGGCTTGCCTCCAGCAAATTACGGAGTTGTTGCAGGAATTCCGCTGCCTGCTGGTTATCCATATCTTCAGCGCGGAACAGCGCATGGCGGCTCCAGGGCGGCAGATGGACTGCCTGTCGCTCCAGCAATGCCTGCTGGGCGAACGCCGAATAGCCCTGGTGCAACAGCGTCTGCAGCAGCGGATGTTCCGGATGGTGAGTCTGCAGCAACACCTCGCCCTGTTTGCCGGCACGGCCAGCACGACCGGCGACCTGGGTGTAGAGCTGAGCAAAGCGTTCCGCCGCACGAAAATCGGCTGAGAACAGCGCACCATCGACATCCAGCAGCGACACCAGCGTAACATCGGGGAAGTGGTGGCCTTTGGCCAGCATCTGGGTGCCGACAAGGATTCGTGCACCGCCGCGATGAACGTCAGCCAGATGCTGCTCCAGCGCACCTTTGCGGCTGGTGGTATCACGATCGATTCGCGACACCGGCACGCCAGGGAAAAGTGTGCCGAGCTGCTGCTCCAGTTGCTCAGTCCCGACGCCTACCGGCAGCAAATGGGTTGAACCACACTGCGGGCATTGATTAGGCAGCGGACGCTGGCTGTCGCAATGGTGGCAGCGTAGCTGGCGATGGTGCTGATGCAGCGTGTAGTAGCGGTCACAGCGGGTACACTCAGCAATCCAGCCGCAATCATGACAGAGCAGGGCGGGCGAAAAGCCGCGGCGGTTAAGAAACAGCAGCACCTGATTATCGGCCTGCAGATGCTGGCGCATTTTACCAATCAGGCCCGGTGCCAGACCGCCGATCAACTGCACGCCTTTTAAGTCGATAAGCTGTTGCAGTGCCGGTCTGGCATTGCCGGCGCGTTTTGTCAGGTCGAGCTGGCGATACTTGCCGCTGCGGACATTGTGCAGTGTCTCCAGAGCAGGGGTCGCCGATCCCATAACAATCGGGATATCCTCTTCATGTGCGCGGAAGACGGCCAGATCGCGCGCCTGATAGCGCCAGCCTTCCTGCTGTTTATAGGAGCTGTCATGCTCTTCATCGATAATAATTACGCCAGGACGGGCCAGCGGCGTAAACAGCGCCGATCGGGTGCCAATCACAATCGCCGTTTCGCCGCGCCGCGCACGTAACCAGACCGCCAGCCGCTCACTGTCATTTAATGCGGAGTGCAGCACATCAATGGGCGCATCAAAACGTTCGCGAAAACGGGCGATAGTTTGCGGGGTCAGGCCAATCTCCGGCACCAGCACCAGCGCCTGTTTACCGCGTGCCAGCACATTTTCCAGCACGCTGAGGTAAACCTCGGTTTTGCCTGAACCCGTGATGCCCGCCAGCAGCCAGGCTGCATAATGTTCATCATCTGCCCGAATCGCACCCACGGCCATCGCCTGATCGGTATTCAGCCGCAGACGTTCGCCTTTTACGGCATAAGTGGTACGCCAGTCGTGCATCTGCGGCTGATGCTCATGCAGTTCGCATAACCCTTTGGCGCGTAGCGCCTGCAGCGTCGCATCCGTGAGGTCATGTTCACTGACCTGATGACGATAGAGCGGTTGCTGCCGCAGTGCAGCCAGCGCCTGCTGCTGTTTCGGTGCCCGCTTTAAACTTTCTGGCGCAGTCGCCCGACCCTGCTCGGTGATTTCCCAGCGCCATAAGGGATTGTCCTGCGCCGCTTTGCCCTGACGCAGCAGTACCGGAATAGCGTGACTCAGTACCTCTCCCTGCGGCGAATGATAATAGCTGGCGGCCCAGTTAAGGATGCGCCACAGCGACGCTGGATAGAGGGATTCACTATCCAGCACCTCAATCACGCGCTTGAGTTGTGCTTCCGGCAGATCGCTGCTCTCACGAAAGGCGACCACAATCCCGATCATCCTGCGATTGCCAAAGGGCACACTCACGCGACCACCAATGACCGGCTGCGCGCCCTGTGGCGGCAGATAATCAAACAGGCGGGGCAAGGGGACGGGCAGGGCGACCTGGACTACGGGCATAACTCTCTCTTTCCGGCTCAATGATCGGGGAAGCTAGTGTACACGCTGACCCTGATGGCGGGTATCTCAGCAGATATTTGCAGCAATCGAAACTTACCTGTATAATATGCCGCCTTCGGTGAGAAATATCTGGCCGGAGTACACCCTATAATGTTCAATCGCGTGTGGTGCTGTGCAGGTTAAAGCCTGGCACGGAGAGCGACACGGCCTTCAATGAGGTTTCCCATGAAACAAGGTATTCACCCGAAATACGAAGCAGTTACTATCAAATGTACCTGCGGCAACGAGATCCACACCCGTTCAACACTGACTCACGAACTGAACCTGGACGTTTGTGGCAAATGCCACCCGTTCTATACCGGTAAGCAGCGTGAAGTGGCAACTGGTGGCCGTGTTGACCGCTTTAACAAGCGTTTCAGCGTGCCAGGCGCTAAAAAATAAGATTAAAAGGCACCTGAACCTGCGGGTTCGGCGGCAAGAAAAAACCCAGCTTCGGCTGGGTTTTTTTATGGCTGAAAGATCAATACTCCCAGGTATCCGGATCGACACCCATCTGGCGCATGATTGCTTTTGCTTCTTCCGGAATCTCATCACTACGCTCTTTGCGCAGGTCGACGTCATCCGGCAGCGGTTGGCCCGTAAAGGCATGTAAAAAGGCTTCGCAAAGCAGCTCGCTGTTGGTGGCGTGACGCAGGTTGTTCACCTGACGACGGGTACGCTCATCCGTTAAAATCTTCAGCACGCTCAATGGGATTGATACTGTGATCTTCTTGACCTGCTCGCTCTTCTTACCGTGCTCAGCGTACGGGCTGATATATTCGCCGTTCCATTCAGCCATGGGTTACCTTAATTAATAAACGTTAAATGTTAGGAAATCAGCGGATTATGCCTGATTTTTTCCTGCCTGACCCCTGATATGGCGGGTTTTCTTCGCTCACTGCCTCTGTCTCACAGAGGGGAACGCCAGGCGATGACGCATAATTTTAGCGGTTATTGCGGTTTTGCTCAATCTATACGCAAAGACATTTAGATGTCCAGATGTATTGACGTCTAATTAGAGGGTGATATCCTGTGGCCTACATTTTATTCACTCTTCAGGAACAATTCGCTCATGACGCGTAAACCGGCAACCATCGCAGTGCGCAGCGGTTTGAATGATGACGAGCAATATGGCTGCGTTGTCCCGCCAATCCACCTCTCTACGACCTATAACTTCCTGGATTTCAATGAGCCTCGTGCGCATGACTACTCCCGGCGTGGCAACCCCACTCGTGATGTCGTACAGCGTACCCTGGCAGAACTGGAAGGGGGAGCAGGCGCGGTATTAACCAATACCGGGATGTCGGCGATTCACCTGGTCACGACGGTGTTTCTGAAGCCTGGCGATCTGCTGGTCGCGCCACATGACTGTTATGGCGGCAGCTATCGGCTGTTTGACAGCCTGAGCAAGCGTGGCGCCTATCGGGTGAAATTTGTCGATCAGGGTGATCCGGTAGCGCTGCAGGCCGCTCTGGATGAAAACCCAAAACTGGTGCTGATTGAAAGCCCCAGCAATCCGCTGCTGCGCGTGGTAGATATCAGCGCGATTTGCGCCGCTGCGCGTGCTGCGGGTGCCATCAGCGTGGTGGACAATACCTTTATGAGTCCGGCGCTGCAGAATCCTCTGGCGCTGGGTGCGGACCTGGTGATCCACTCCTGTACCAAATACCTCAATGGCCACTCCGATGTCGTGGCGGGCGCGGTCATCGCCAAAGATCCGCAACTCGCTACCGACCTGGCCTGGTGGGCAAATAACATTGGTGTGACCGGTGCAGCGTTTGACAGTTATCTGCTGCTGCGCGGGATTCGTACGCTTTCACCGCGGATTGCAGCCGCACAACGCAACGCACTCGCGATTGTAGAGTATCTGAAGCAGCAGAAACTGGTGAAAAAGTTGTATCATCCTTCGCTGCCGGAAAACGCCGGACACGAACATGCCGTACGTCAGCAGCGCGGCTTTGGCGCCATGCTGAGTTTCGAGGTCGACGGTGATGAGGCGCTGCTGCGTCGCTTCCTGAAAGCACTGCAGCTATTTACGCTGGCGGAATCGCTGGGCGGAGTAGAGAGTCTGATCTCCCATACCGCCACCATGACGCACGCGGGGATGTCGGCAGAAGCACGCGCGGCAGCGGGCATTTCCGATACGCTGCTGCGGGTTTCTGTCGGTATTGAAGATCACGAAGATTTAATTGCCGATCTGGATAATGCATTCCGGGTCGCAGCCGAGGGTTAAGCATGACGATTTCAGCAGGCGCGGGAACGCCGAACATCAGGCAGTTGCATAAGTTTGGCGGCAGCAGCCTGGCCGATGCGCGCTGCTATCAGCGCGTTGCCGGTATTATGGCGGACTACAGCCAGCCGGGCGACCTGATGGTGGTCTCTGCGGCAGGCTCAACTACCAACCAGCTGATTAGCTGGCTGAAGCTGAGCCAGAGCGATCGGCTTTCTGCGCATCAGGTGCAACAGGCCTTACGGCGCTACCAGAGCGAACTGATCAGTGCGCTGCTGCCTGCTGAGGTCGCAGAACCTTTAATCACCGCGTTTATCCGTGATCTGGAAAAGCTGGCCGCACTGCTGGATGCGCCGATCACCGATGCGGTCTATGCCGAAGTGGTCGGTCACGGTGAAGTCTGGTCGGCACGCCTGATGTCAGCGGTACTGAGCCAGCGTGACCTTCAGGCCTGCTGGCTGGATGCGCGTGAGTTTCTGCGCGCTGAACGTGCCGCACAACCGCAGGTAGATGAAGGGAAGTCCTGGCCACTGCTACAGACTCTACTGGCGCAGCATCCGCATAAGCGCATCGTGGTGACCGGATTTATCAGCCGCAACGACGCCGGTGAAACCGTCCTGCTTGGCCGCAACGGTTCCGACTATTCTGCCACGCAGATTGGCGCACTGGCGGGTGTCGGGCGGGTGACCATCTGGAGCGATGTGGCGGGTGTCTACAGTGCCGATCCCCGCAAAGTCTCTGATGCCTGTCTGCTGCCGCTGTTAAGGCTGGATGAAGCCAGCGAGCTGGCGCGCCTGGCGGCACCGGTTCTCCACACCCGTACTCTGCAGCCGGTTTCAGGCAGCGATATCGACCTGCAACTGCGCTGCAGTTATCAGCCGGAGCAGGGCTCAACCCGCATTGAGCGCGTGCTGGCCTCCGGGACGGGCGCGCGTATCGTCACCAGCCATGATGATGTTTGCCTGATTGAGATTCAGCTGCCAGAGCAGCATGACTTCGCCATCCTGCACAAAGAGATCGACCTGTTGCTGAAGCGCGCGCAGCTGCGTCCGCTGGCGTTTGGCGTTCATCCCGATCGTCAATTGCTGCAGCTCTGTTACACCGCCGAAGTGGTAAACAGCGCCTTTACGCTGCTACAGGATGCCGGTTTACCGGGCCATCTGCAGCTGCGCGACGGCCTGGCGCTGGTTGCGCTGGTTGGCGCAGGCGTTACCCGCAATCCGCTGCATACCCATCGCTTCTGGCAGCAGTTAAAGGATCAGCCAATTGAGTTCATCTGGCAGTCAGAAGAGCACATCAGCGTGGTCGCAGTGCTGCGCGTCGGCCCGACTCAGCATCTGATTCAGGGATTGCATCAGTCGCTGTTCCGGGCAGAAAAGCGCATCGGTCTGATGCTGTTTGGCAAAGGCAATATCGGTTCACGCTGGCTGGAGCTGTTTGCCCGCGATCAGGAAACGCTGTCAGCGCGGACCGGCTTTGAATTTGTGCTGGCGGGCGTCGCGGACAGCCGTCGCAGCTTGCTGAGCTATGACGGGCTGGAAGCCAGCCGGGCACTCGCCTTCTTTGATGATGAAGCGGTAGAGCGCGATGAAGAGTCGCTGTTCCTGTGGATGCGTGCTCACCCGTTTGATGACCTGGTGGTGCTGGATGTCACTGCCAGCACACCGCTGGCGCAGCAGTATCTCGACTTCGCCAGTCACGGTTTTCACGTTATCAGCGCCAATAAAGTCGCGGGAGCGTCTGACAGTCAGACCTGGCGCCAGATCCGCGATGCCTTTACCAAAACCGGACGTCACTGGCTCTATAACGCCACCGTTGGCGCAGGTTTGCCGATCAACTACACGGTGCGCGATCTGCGCGACAGCGGGGATACCATCCTGGCGATCAGCGGGATCTTCTCCGGCACGCTGTCGTGGCTGTTCCTGCAGTTTGATGGCACGGTGCCCTTTACCGAGCTGGTGGATCAGGCCTGGCAGCAGGGTTTAACCGAGCCCGACCCGCGCGCCGATCTCTCGGGTCAGGATGTGATGCGCAAGCTGGTTATCCTGGCGCGTGAGGCAGGCTACAACATCGAGCCGGATCAGGTGCGGGTGGAATCGCTGGTGCCCAGTAACTGTCAGCAGGGATCTGTCGACCACTTCTTTGAAAATGGCGAAGAGCTGAATGAGCAGATGCTGCAGCGGCTCGAAGCCGCGCAGGAGATGGACCTGGTGCTGCGTTACGTTGCCCGGTTTGATGCCAACGGCAAGGCGCGCGTGGGTGTTGAAGCGGTGCGTCCGGAACATCCGCTGGCCTCACTGCTGCCGTGCGACAACGTCTTTGCGATTGAGAGCCGCTGGTACCGCGATAATCCGCTGGTGATCCGCGGACCGGGCGCAGGCCGGGATGTCACCGCAGGCGCTATCCAGTCAGATATTAATCGCCTCGCACAACTGCTGTAACTCCTCCTCCTCAGGCGCTTCGGCGCCTGTTTTCAATGCGTTATCGCTCCCCTGTTGAATCGCCTTCATGTTGATTGAAAATTGATCACGACTGTTGACCATTTTTAAGTTGACGGCACAGTCAGATTACGTCATTTTGAACATCTGGACGTCTAAACGTGTAGATGTTCGCAGGCCGATTGTTAATCGATGAGGGTGCAGGATGAGTTTCTTTCATGCCAATCAGCGCGAAGCGCTAAACCAGAGCCTGGCTGAGCTGAACGGGCAAATTAATGTTTCATTTGAGTTCTTCCCGCCTCGTACCAGCGACATGGAAGAGACCCTGTGGACCTCTATCGATCGCCTGAGCAGTCTGAAACCGAAATTCGTTTCTGTGACCTACGGTGCGAACTCAGGTGAGCGTGATCGCACCCATAGCATTATCAAAGGCATTAAAGATCGCACCGGTCTGGAAGCTGCTCCCCATCTGACCTGTGTCGATGCCACGCGCGATGAACTGCGTACCATCGCTCAGGATTACTGGAACAACGGCATCCGTCACATTGTGGCGCTGCGCGGCGATCTGCCCCCAGGCAGCGGTAAGCCAGAAATGTACGGCAGCGATCTGGTTTCGCTGCTGAAAGAGGTAGGTGATTTTGATATTTCGGTTGCGGCCTATCCGGAAGTCCATCCCGAAGCGAAAAGCGCCCAGGCCGATCTGATTAACCTGAAGCGAAAAATCGATGCAGGTGCCAACCGAGCTATTACCCAGTTTTTCTTCGACGTTGAAAGTTATCTGCGTTTCCGCGATCGCTGTGTCGCGACCGGCATTGACGTGGAAATTGTGCCGGGCATTCTGCCGGTCTCTAACTTTAAACAGCTGCAACGCTTTGCCACGCTGACCAATGTGCGTGTGCCGGGCTGGATGAGCGCGATGTTCGCCGGTCTGGATGATGATCCGGAAACGCGGAAAATGGTGGGAGCCAATATCGCGATGGATATGGTGAAAATCCTGTCACGCGAAGGGGTGAAGGATTTCCATTTCTACACGCTGAACCGTGCCGAAATGAGTTATGCCATTTGTCACACCCTGGGCGTGCGTCCTGCTGCTGCGGCGGCTTAACCGCTCTGCTTCAGCCAATAAAAAAGTCGGGAGAGTCCCGACTTTTTCTATTTTTACTGCACCACCATTAACCGGTATTGCGCATGCCTGCCGCGACACCAGCAATGGTCACCATCAGCGCCTGCTCAACGCGGGCATCCGGTTCATCGCCATTCGCTTCCCGCGCGCGCGAACGATGCAGCAGTTCGGCCTGGAGTACGTTGAGCGGATCGGTATAGACGTTACGCAGTGCAATTGACTCGGCAATCCACGGCTGATCGGCCATCAGGTGTGAGTCATTGGCAATGGTCAGTACCGCTTTGATATCCGCATCAAGCTGATCGCGCAGCTGTTTGCCCAGCGGCCAGAGTGATTTCTCGACCAGACGCTGATCGTAATATTCCGCCAGCCACAGGTCCGCTTTTGAGAATACCATCTCCAGCATACCCAGACGGGTAGAGAAGAATGGCCAGTCGCGGCACATCGCTTCCAGCTGATCCTGATGACCGGCGGCCATCGCCTGTTGCAGGGCCGCACCGGCACCCAGCCACGCAGGCAGCATCAGACGGTTCTGCGTCCAGGCGAAAATCCATGGAATCGCACGCAGCGACTCTACGCCGCCGGTAGGTCGGCGCTTGGCGGGACGTGAGCCCAGCGGTAATTTACCCAGCTCCTGCTCCGGCGTCGCTGAGCGGAAATAGGGCACGAAGTCAGCATTTTCACGCACATAACCGCGATACATCGCACAGGAGTCGGCGGAGAGCTGATCCATAATGTCGCGCCATTCGCGTTTTGGCTCCGGCGGCGGCATCAGGTTCGCTTCCAGAATTGCGCCGGTGTAGAGCGACAGGCTGGCGATGGTGACGGCGGGTAAACCATATTTAAAGCGGATCATCTCGCCCTGTTCGGTCACGCGCAGACCGCCGCGCAGGCTGCCTGGTGGTTGCGACAGCAGCGCTGCATGGGCGGGTGCGCCACCACGGCCAATGCTGCCGCCGCGTCCGTGGAACAGTGTCAGTGAAATCCCGGCCTTCTCACAGGTTTTAATCAGGGCATCCTGTGCCTGATATTGCGCCCAGCTGGCGGCCATCACACCGGCGTCTTTCGCCGAGTCAGAATAGCCAATCATCACCATCTGTTTGCCCTGAATTAAGCCGCGATACCAGTCGATGCTCAGCAGCTGGCTCATCACGTCATTGGCGTTATTCAGGTCATCAAGCGTTTCAAACAGCGGTGCAACCGGCATGGCATAGCCGATGCCTGCTTCTTTCAGCAGCAGATGCACGGCCAGCACGTCAGAAGGGGTTTTCGCCATGGAAATAACATAGGCGGCGATAGAACCCTGTGGCGCTTCAGCCGCGACGCGACAGGTCTCCAGCACTTCACGCGTTTCATCGCTGGGTTCCCAGCTGCGAGGAAGCAGCGGACGCTTGGAGTTCAGTTCACGGATCAGGAAGGCCTGCTTGTCCGCTTCGGACCAGCTTTCATAATCGCCGAGGCCCAGATAGCGGGTCACTTCAGCAATCGCTTCGGTGTGACGGGTACTCTCCTGACGCAGATCGATACGCACCAGCGGCACGCCGAAACATTTCACGCGGCGCAGCGTATCAAGCAACTGACCGTTGGCGATAATGCCCATGCCGCACTTTTGCAGTGACTGATAGATGGTAAACAGCGGATCCCACAGCTGATCGTTGGAGACCAGCAGATCGGCCGGGCGCGGCAGACGTTCACCTTTCAGGCGGCGTTCCAGGAATGACTGGGTAGTCATTAACTGGCTGCGCAGGCGTTTCAGGATCATACGATAAGGTTCAAGTGCTTCCGGATCGCCGCTGAGTTCCCGGATCTCTTCAGTGCACTCTGACATCGACAACTCAGAGATCAGTACGCCGATATCGCGCAGGAACAGGTCAGTGGCTTTCCAGCGACTCAGCTGCATAACGTGGCGGGTAATCGCCGCCGTAACGTTAGGGTTACCGTCGCGGTCGCCACCCATCCATGAGGTGAACTGAACCGGCACGAAATCGACCGGCAGCTTAATGCCGAACGCCTCTTCTACCTGCTCGTTCAGCTCACGCAGGAAAGCGGGTACGCCTTCCCACAGGCTGTTTTCCACCACGGCAAAGCCCCATTTGGCTTCGTCGATAGGGGTCGGACGATATTTGCGGATCTCATCGGTGTGCCACGCCTGTGCCACCAGCTGACGCAGACGGCGCATAATCTGGTTACGTTCGTAGTCGGAGACGTCGCTGTGATCGAGCTGTTTCAGGCAGCTGTTAACTTCGACCAGCTTGTGAATCAGCGTACGGCGGGTGATTTCAGTCGGGTGAGCCGTCAGCACCAGTTCCAGCGACAGCGACTCAATGGCCGCAAGGATGTCGCTTTCGCTGATATCTTTCTGCTGCTTCAGGGTATCAAAGGTCTTTTTCAGCAGTTCGGGATGGTTCTCACCCTCGCCACTTTGCGAGATGGTCTGATACTGCTCAGCCACGTTGGTGAGGTTCAGAAACTGGCTAAAAGCGCGTGCAACCGGCAGAAGCTCCTCGTTGGAGAGGTTCTGCAGCGTATTGAGCAGTTCTTTACGATGAGTGTCATTTCCTGCACGGGATGACTTGGAGAGCTTACGGATGGTTTCCACCTGGTCGAGGATGTTCTCTCCCAGTGCATCCTTAATCGTATCCCCGAGCAGTTTGCCGAGCATACTGACATTACTTCGCATTGCGGAATATTGTTCGTTCATTGGACCCTGACACCCTTATCGTCTTGAAAAACTTCTACACCCGACCTTTCAGGCAGCAGAAAAATCAGCAACGCCATGTTCCCCCTAATCTACAGGGAACCGGCTCCGTTGCCGCCTGTCCACATTCTGAAACGCTCTGGATAATCACCCGGTGGGCATAACATCGTCTTTTATCTAGCCACGTAATGTTGCGTTCGTCAAATGCGTTAAAGTGCGCTGAAGGTGTGGCTAAATAACGGAAATTCGTAGAATTTATCGGGAACAAAGCGGGATAAGTTATTCTTATTGCTAAATCCCGCAGAATGAAGGGGCATTTTACTGTTAATGCAGTGAAATGCCCCATTTGCTGTTAATCAGTGGCAAAAATGCTGCACAACCTGACTGATAAGCGCCCTTGTCGGCTTAATAAATGCAGTATCAATAAATTCGTCTGGCTGATGTGCCTGCTCAATCGACCCCGGGCCCAGTACCAGCGTCGGGCAGAGCTGCTGAATAAAAGGCGCTTCGGTGCAGTAGTTCACCACCTCAGTGGGTATACCCAGCAATTTCTCGACCACACTGACCAGTTCATGATCTGCCGGACATTCGTAGCCAGGAATCGGCGGATGCAGTTCAGCCACCGTGACACGGCCCGGCCAGCGCGCACTGACCGGTGCCAGCGCCTCGTTCAGTAGCCCATCGAGGTCGTTCAGCGACAGGCCCGGCAGCGGACGGATATCCATATGCAGTTCACAGCAGGCGCAGATACGGTTAGCGGCGTCACCGCCATGAATATGGCCGAAATTCATGGTGGGGTAGGGGATGGCAAAGCCGTCATGATGATAACGCTCCTGCAGCGTATTGCGCAGTTGCATCAGATGGGTGATCGACTCATGCATCAGTTCAATGGCGTTAACGCCTCGCGCGGGATCGCTGGAATGGCCCGATTTCCCCTCAATACGGATCACATTCGACAGGTGACCTTTGTGCGCACGCACCGGTTTAAGCGAGGTTGGTTCACCGATGATGGCGCAGTCAGGACGCAGCTGCGTCGACTCAGAAAAATATTTGGCGCCAGCCATGGTGGTCTCTTCATCGGCCGTAGCGAGGATATAGAGCGGCTTGCTCAGCGTGCTGACATCCACATCGCGCAGTGTATCGAGAATAAAGGCGAAGAAGCCTTTCATGTCTGCCGTGCCCAGGCCATAGAGCTTATTGTCGTGCTCGGTCAGGGTAAAGGGATCGCGTGTCCAGCGGCCATCGTCAAAAGGAACGGTATCGGTATGACCTGCTAGCAGCAGGCCGCCCGCACCGCTTCCGGTACGCGCCAGCATATTAAATTTATTGCGGGTGCCGGGCACCGGCTGCACTTCAACGCTGAAGCCGAGGTCGCGGAACCAGCCGGCCAGCAAATTGATTAAAGTTTCATTACTCTGATCCAGTGCGGCATCGGTTGCGCTGATCGACGGTGTGGCGATTAACTGGCGGTACAGTTCAATAAAAGGCGGTAATTTTGTCTTCACTGTTGGCGGTCCTTGGGTTAGGATGTATCCATATTCATGCAGTAATAGTGAATAAAAATACATTAACGTCCTCTGCAAGGGAACCATAAATCACTGCAGATGACAGGGTGGGTAACGGGGCAAGGCCGCGACCCGGAACGTGCGACTGTAAAAAGGGTTACAGCCTGATGTTGAATACGCTGATCGTTGGTGCCAGTGGTTATGCTGGTGTTGAGCTTGCCACCTTCCTGAATCGCCATCCACATATCAACATAACCGCTTTGGCGGTTTCGGCGCAAAGCCCTGATGCCGGCAAGCGCCTCTCCGATCTCCATCCGCAGCTGAAAGGTGTGGTGGATTTGCCGCTGCAGCCGCTGAGCAGCGCGGCCGAGTGGGCAGACAAGGTGGATGTGGTGTTCCTGGCGACGGCCCACGAAGTCAGCCATGACCTGGCGCCGGAATTTCTCAAGGCTGGTTGTGTGGTGTTCGACCTGTCGGGTGCGTTCCGCGTTAATGACGCTGATTTTTATACCCGCTTTTATGGCTTCACCCATCAGCATGGAGACTGGCTGGACAAAGCCGTTTACGGCCTTGCCGAATATCAGCATGAGAAAATCCAGCAGGCGCAGCTGGTGGCTGTGCCAGGTTGCTATCCGACCGCTGCGCAGCTGGCGCTGAAGCCCCTGGTGGATGCCGGACTGTTAAACGAGGCGCAGTGGCCGGTAATCAACGCCACCAGCGGCGTGAGCGGTGCCGGACGTAAAGCCAATGTCGGCACCAGCTTCTGCGAAGTGAGCCTGCAGCCTTACGGCCTGTTCAATCATCGTCATCACCCGGAAATCGTCGCGCACCTTGGTACGCCGGTGATCTTCACTCCGCATCTGGGTAACTTCCCGCGCGGTATCCTGGCGACGATTACCTGCCGTCTGAAAGCAGGTGTCAGCCGTGAAGATATCGCCGCAGTTTTCCATCGCGCTTATGACAACAAGCCACTGGTGCGGCTCTACGAACAGGGCGTACCGGCGCTGAAAGCCGTTGTAGGTCTGCCTTACTGCGATATCGGTTTTGAAGTGCAGGGCGAGCATCTGATTGTCGTGGCAGCCGAAGATAATCTGCTGAAAGGCGCGGCATCGCAGGCGGTACAGTGCCTGAACATCCGGTTCGGCTTCCCTGAAACGCAGTCACTGATTTAACGGACAAATATACCATGACCAATCCATTGATTATCAAGCTGGGCGGTGTGTTGTTAGACAGCGAAGAAGCGCTGGCCCGCCTGTTTGAAGCGCTGCTGACCTACCGCAGCGCCCATCAGCGTCCGCTGATTATTGTCCACGGCGGCGGTTGCCTGGTGGATGAACTGATGAAAAAGCTGGCGCTGCCGGTGAAGAAGAAAAATGGCCTGCGTGTCACGCCAGCCGATCAGATCGACATTATTACCGGTGCGCTGGCGGGAACCGCGAATAAAACCCTGCTGGCCTGGGCAAAAAAATCGGGCATTAACGCGGTAGGCCTCTGCCTGGGCGATGCGGGCATCGTGAATGTCACACCGTTTGATGAAGAACTCGGCCACGTTGGCCACGCAATGCCGGGCGATCCGGCATTACTGAACACCCTGCTGGCGGCCGGTTATATGCCGGTGGTGAGCTCAATTGGTATAACTGACAGCGGCGACCTGATGAACGTCAACGCTGACCAGGCGGCGACCGCACTGGCCTCGACGCTGGGCGCTGATCTGGTCCTGTTGTCAGACGTCAGTGGTATTCTCGACGGCAAAGGTCAGCGCATCGAAGAGATGACCGCCGACAAAGCTGAGCAGCTGATTACCCAGGGCATTATTACCGACGGCATGATTGTGAAAGTGCACGCTGCGCTTGATGCAGCGCGTACCCTGGGCCGCCCGGTGGATATTGCCAGCTGGCGTCACGCTGAGCGGCTGCCTGACCTGTTTAACGGCGTGTCGATTGGCACCCGGATTCTCGCTTAACGACTCTGATTCAAGGATTACGAAATGCAAACGCAAAACATCAAAAAAATCGTTCTGGCTTACTCCGGTGGTCTTGATACTTCGGCCATCATTCCATGGCTGAAAGAGAACTACGGCGGCTGTGAAGTCGTCGCTTTTGTCGCAGATATCGGTCAGGAGCGCGGCGATCTGGAAGGTGTAGAGAAGAAAGCCCTGCAGTCCGGCGCATCTGAATGCCACGTGGTTGACCTGCGTGAAGAGTTCATCAGCGACTATGTCTATCCGGTGCTGCAGACTGGCGCCCTCTATGAAGGCACTTATCTGCTGGGCACTTCAATGGCGCGTCCTATCATCGCTAAAGCACAGGTTGAGCTGGCGCTGAAAGTGGGTGCGGATGCGCTGTGTCACGGCGCTACCGGTAAAGGGAATGACCAGGTGCGTTTCGAAACCACCTACACCGCGCTGGCACCGCAGCTGAAAGTGGTGGCTCCGTGGCGTGAATGGAACCTGCGTTCACGTGAAGCGCTGCTGGACTACCTGAAAGAGCGCAACATTCCGACCACCGCGTCACTGGAGAAAATCTACAGCCGCGACGAAAACGCCTGGCACATCTCCACCGAAGGTGGCGTGCTGGAAAGCCCGGCCAATGCACCGAATAAAGATTGCTGGGTCTGGACTGTCGATCCGCTGGAAGCGCCTGACCAGCCTGAAGAAGTGACCGTGACCGTGGAAAAAGGTCGGGTTGTGGCGGTTAACGGTGAAAAACTGAGTCCGTTCCAGTGCCTGGAAAAACTTAACGTGCTGGGCGCAAAACATGGCGTCGGCCGTATCGATATCGTTGAAAACCGTCTGGTAGGGATTAAATCGCGCGGCTGCTACGAAACCCCTGGCGGCACCATCATGGTCAATGCGCTGCGTGCGGTTGAGCAGCTGGTGCTGGATCGCGATAGCTTCAAATGGCGTGAGCAGCTCGGCCACGAGATGTCCTATGTAGTTTATGACGGCCGCTGGTTCGCCCCGCTGCGTAAGTCGATTCAGGCCGCTGCCGAATCGCTGGCGGAAGAGGTTAACGGTGAAGTGGTACTGCAGCTCTACAAAGGCCAGGCGACAGCCACCCAGAAGCGTTCCGCGAACAGCCTCTACTCGGAAGAGTTCGCCACCTTTGGTGAAGATGAAGTGTACGATCACCGTCATGCGGGCGGCTTTATCCGTCTGTTCTCGCTCTCTTCGCGTATCCGCGCCCTGAACGAGCAGAAGAAGTAATTTTCAGGCGAGGTGCGCCTCGCCTCACAGTTTCATTTCAGGGGCGGCATTTATGCCGCCCCTTGTTTAACGATTCAGAGGAGTTTTCACATGGCACTTTGGGGTGGACGGTTTACTCAGGCAGCGGATCAACGTTTTAAACAGTTCAATGACTCGCTGCGCTTCGATTACCGCCTGGCAGAGCAGGACATTATTGGCTCTGTTGCCTGGTCCAAAGCGCTGGTGACGGTAAATGTCCTGACTCAGGATGAGCAGCAGCAGCTGGAAGCGGCCCTGAATACGTTACTGGATGAAGTCCGTGAGGATCCTGAGCAGATTCTGCAGAGCGACGCCGAAGACATCCACAGCTGGGTTGAAGGCCAGCTGATCGACAAGGTGGGCGCGCTGGGCAAAAAACTGCACACCGGACGTAGCCGTAACGATCAGGTCGCGACCGATCTTAAGCTGTGGTGCAAGGTACAGATTGAGGCGCTGCTGGGTGCCACCCGTGATCTGCAGCAGGCGCTGGTGGTCACCGCTGAAGCCAATCAGGATGCGGTGATGCCGGGCTACACGCATCTGCAGCGTGCGCAGCCGGTGACGTTTGCGCACTGGTGCCTGGCCTACGTTGAAATGCTGGCGCGTGACGAGAGCCGTCTGCAGGATACGCTGAAGCGGCTCGATGTCAGCCCGCTGGGCTGTGGCGCACTGGCCGGTACCGCGTATGAGATCGATCGTCAGCAGCTGGCTGGCTGGCTGGGCTTTGCTTCTGCCACGCGCAACAGTCTGGATACCGTATCAGACCGCGATCACGTGCTGGAGCTGCTTTCTGACGCTGCCATCGGCATGGTGCATCTGTCGCGCTTCGCCGAAGATATGATCTTCTTCAACACCGGTGAAGCGGGCTTTATCGAACTGTCAGATAAAGTGACCTCCGGCTCATCGCTGATGCCGCAGAAGAAAAATCCGGATGCGCTGGAGCTGATTCGCGGCAAGTGTGGCCGGGTGCAGGGCGCGCTGACCGGCATGATGATGACGCTGAAAGGTCTGCCGCTGGCATACAACAAAGATATGCAGGAAGACAAAGAGGGGTTGTTTGACGCGCTCGACACCTGGCTCGACTGTCTGCATATGTCAGTTCTGGTGCTGGATGGCCTGCAGGTTAAACGCCCGCGCTGCCAGGAAGCGGCTGAACAGGGTTACGCAAACTCCACTGAACTGGCTGACTATCTGGTCGCCAAAGGCGTGCCGTTCCGTGAAGCACACCATATCGTCGGGGAAGTAGTGGTTGCCGCCATCGGTCAGGGTGTGGCGCTGGAAGCGCTGTCGCTGGCACAGCTGCAGCAGTTCAGTGCGGTGATTGGCGAGGATGTCTATCCCATTCTGGCGCTGCAATCCTGTCTGGATAAGCGTAATGCGCAGGGCGGCGTCTCGCCACAGCAGGTTGCGCGTGCCATCGGTGACGCAAAGCAGCGTCTGGCGTAATTAACAGGCAAAAAAAAGCGGGCACATTTAATGCCCGCCAACCTCTAGCTTCAGAATTACTCATTTTTATAGGCACATCATCAAAGCGCCTGCTCTCCCGGCCGACGCTCAGATTCTCTTACGCTGACAGCAGATATTGCTGCAGATCCTCACTGCCGCCAATGTGACGACCCCCCATGAAGATCTGCGGTACCGTCGCCCGGCCTGAAACGGCGCGCAGACTCACGGTTGTTGCATCCTGTCCCAGCACGATCTCTTCGTACTGAATACCATGATCCATCAGCATCTGTTTTGCCTGGGTGCAGAAGGTACAGCCAGGTTTGGTGAAGATTGAGACCGACTCCTGAGCTTTACACTCGGGCGCCAGATAGCGCAGCATGGTGTCGGCATCAGAGACCTCAAATGGGTCGCCCGGCTTGTTTGGCTCAACAAACATTTTCTCTACCACGCCGTTACGCACCAGCATCGAATAGCGCCATGAACGTGGGCCAAAGCCGAGATCGGCTTTCTCAACCAGCATCTCCATGCCACGGGTAAACTCGCCGTTGCCATCAGGAATAAAGGTAATGTTGTCTGCGCGCTGTTCTGCTTTCCAGGCGTTCATCACAAACGTGTCATTCACCGAGACGCACAGAATGCTGTCCACACCCTGCTGGGCAAACAGACCCGCTAATTCGTTGTAACGCGGCAGATGGCTGGAGGAGCAGGTCGGTGTGAATGCACCCGGCAGTGAAAAAACGATGACCGTTTTGTCTTTAAACAGTGCTTCAGTGGTGACATCGACCCAGCGATCGCCCTGACGTGTGTGAAAAGTCACTGACGGAATAGCTTTACCTTCCTGACTTGCAAACATTTTTTTCTCCTGACATACCGCGTTCCATTTGATGTGCGCATTATTCCCAACCACCCTTGATAGGGCCAATCGTTCATTGCTATTCTATCTATCGCCACGGGCTATCGTGGCTTGGAGGGTAATAATGAATATTCGTGATCTTGAATATCTGGTTTCGCTTGCTGAACACCGTCATTTCCGCCGTGCCGCGGATGCGTGTCATGTCAGTCAGCCGACGTTAAGCGGGCAGATCCGTAAGCTGGAAGATGAGCTGGGTGTGATGCTGCTGGAGCGCACCAGCCGTAAAGTGCTGTTCACCCAGGCAGGTTTGCTGCTGGTGGATCAAGCGCGTACGGTGCTGCGTGAAGTGAAAGTGCTGAAAGAGATGGCCAGTCAGCAAGGGGAAGCGATGTCAGGTCCGCTGCATATCGGCCTCATCCCGACTACCGCGCCCTACTTATTGCCACAGATTATCCCGACGCTGCACCAGACATTCCCGAAACTGGAGATGTATCTGCACGAAGCGCAGACGCAGCAACTGCTGGCACAGCTCGATAGCGGCAAGCTGGACTGCGCGATTATCGCGCTGGTCAAAGAGAGTCAGGCCTTTATCGAAGTGCCGTTGTTTGATGAGCCGATGAAGCTGGCAGTCTATGCCGATCATCCCTGGTGCGATCGCGACCGGGTACCTATGTCCGATCTGGCAGGCGAGAAATTGCTGATGCTGGAAGATGGGCACTGTCTGCGTGACCAGGCGATGGGGTTCTGCTTTGAGGCGGGCGCCGATGAAGATACCCATTTCCGCGCGACCAGTCTTGAGACGCTGCGCAATATGGTGGCGGCAGGCAGCGGGATTACGTTGCTACCGGCGCTGGCAGTCCCACCGGAGCGTATCCGCGATGGCGTCTGCTATCTCACCTGCTACAAACCGGTGCCACAGCGTACAATTGCGCTGGTCTATCGACCGGGTTCACCTCTGCGCAGCCGTTATGAACAGCTGGCAGAGGCGATTAAAACCCACATGCAGCACTATTTCGACGCTGCGTTAAAACAGGCGGTTTAAGCCGTTTAACGCCGCAACGCGATAGGCTTCGGCCATGGTCGGATAGTTAAAGGTGGTATTCACGAAGTACTCAATCGTGTTGCCACCGTTTTTCTGCTCCATGATCGCCTGACCGATGTGAATAATCTCGGCGGCACGTTCACCAAAGCAGTGAATTCCCAGAATCTCTTTGGTTTCCCGATGGAACAGAATCTTCAGGCTGCCAACGTTCATGCCAACGATCTGCGCTCGCGCCAGATGTTTGAACTGCGCGCGGCCCACTTCGTAAGGCACCTTCATTGCCGTCAGCTGCTGCTCGGTTTTACCCACGGAGCTGATTTCCGGAATGGTGTAAATCCCGGTTGGGATATCTTCAATCAGGTGCGCTGACGCTTCCCCTTTGATAATCGCCTGAGCGGCAATACGGCCCTGATCGTAGGCGGCTGAGGCCAGGCTTGGATAGCCAATGACGTCTCCGACGGCATAAATGTGCGGCTGAGCCGTCTGATACATGCTGTTCACTTTCAGCAGGCCACGACCATCCGCTTCCAGGCCCACATTTTCCAGCGACAGCGAATCGGTGTTGCCGGTACGGCCGTTGGCGTAAAGCAGACAGTCGGCTTTTACTTTCTTACCCGACTTCAGATGCATGATGACGCCATCTTCCACCCCTTCGATCTTCTCAAACTCTTCGTTGTGACGAATCACCACGCCGCTGTTCCAGAAGTGGTAAGAGAGAGAGTCAGACATCTCCTGATCAAGAAACGCCAGCAGGCGATCGCGGGTGTTAATCAGGTCAACTTTGACATTCAGTCCACGGAAAATCGACGCATATTCACAGCCAATCACGCCCGCGCCATAAATAATAACGTGGCCCGGTTCGTGGTGCAGATTGAGAATAGAGTCGGAGTCATAAACGCGTGGATGGGTAAAGTCGACATTGTCAGGATGGTAAGGTCGTGAACCACAGGCGATAACAAACTTCTCTGCCGTCAGCGTCTCACGCGTGCCATCCGGTTGCTCAATCTCAATGGTGTTGGCATCAACAAAATGCGCATCGCCCTGATAAAGTTCACAACGGTTACGCTCGTAGAAGCCCTGACGCATGGCTGTCTGCTGGCTGATCACGTTTTCAGTGTGATTGAGTATGTCGGCAAAAGAGGAGCGAAGCAGTCGGGTATGATCGCTGTAGAGCGGATTTTGGTTGAATTCAATAATGCGACTGACGGCGTGGCGAAGGGCTTTAGAAGGGATGGTGCCCCAGTGCGTACAACCGCCGCCGATGTTGTGGTAGCGTTCGATCACGGCGATGCGCGCTCCCTGTTTTACCAGCCCCATCGCCGCCCCTTCACCGCCGGGCCCTGAGCCAATCACAATGGCATCGTAATCGTAAGACTTTTGCATACCGATACGTCCTATTATTTATACATTTTTACAACGAGATTCTAACATCTCGTCGCGCACTTCTGAATTCTATCAGCGATTTTCATCACATTTTGACAAAGAGTGAGGTTCACAGGCGGTGACAAAGATTGCCAATCTGTACGCTGAAAATTTTGATATAGTGCCTGCTTAACACCGCTAAAGGCAGAGAGAATGGGCGTCAGAGCGCAACAAAAAGAACGTACACGACGTACACTGATTGAAGCAGCGTTCAGTCAGCTCAGCGCCGAGCGCAGTTTTGCCAGTCTGAGTTTGCGGGAGGTTGCCCGTGAAGCAGGGATTGCACCTACCTCCTTTTATCGTCATTTCAAGGATGTTGATGAGCTTGGCCTGACGATGGTAGATGAAAGCGGGCTGATGTTGCGACAGCTGATGCGCCAGGCGCGCCAGCGTATTGCCAAAGGCGGCAGCATCATTAAAACGTCGGTGTCGACCTTTATGGAGTTTATCGGCAACAATCCCAACGCTTTCCGCCTGTTACTGCGTGAACGTTCCGGCACCTCTGCCGCTTTTCGTGCCGCCGTGGCGCGTGAAATTCAGCACTTTATCGCTGAACTGGCCGATTATCTTGAGGTCGAAAATCGCATGCCGCGCAGTTTTACCGAAGCGCAGGCTGAAGCGATGGTGACCATTGTTTTCAGCGCCGGTGCAGAAGCACTGGATGTTGATGCTGAGCAGCGACGTAAGCTTGAGGATCGGCTGGTGTTACAGCTGCGTATGATCGCCAAAGGCGCTTATTACTGGTACCGCCGGGAGCAAGAGCGACTGGCGGCCACCCTGGAAAAACCCGAAGAGCAATGAGTAAGGATCAGTCCATGACCCACCCAGGTACTCGCGATAAAAGCACACTGGTACTGGCTTTTATTACCGGCTTAGCAATTAACGGCTCGTTTTCTGTGCTGTTCAGCGCCTTTGTTCCATTTTCGATTTTTCCGCTGATTGCGCTGGGTCTGGCGGCCTGGTGTCTGCATCAGCGTTACCTCAACACCAATATGCCGGACGGTATGCCAGGACTGGCAGCGGCGTTTTTCCTGCTGGGGATTCTGGTTTATAGCGCGCTGGTGCGGGCAGAATACCCGGATATTGGCTCCAACTTCGTTCCCACCGTTCTGATGGTAGCGCTGGTGTTCTGGATTGCGACGCGTTTTAAGCGCAAGCGTAATCAGTAGTGATAAAAAAAACGGGAACCTCAGGGTTCCCGTTTTTGTTTACGCTTTACGTGTCAGCAGGACACCGCATTCCATATGGTGGGTATAGGGGAACTGATCAAACAGCGCCAGCCGCGTCACATCGTGCGTTTCCGCCAGCGTCTGCAGATTGTCGCTGAGGGTCTGCGGATTGCAGGAGATATAAAGGATGCGCGGATACGCCTGCACCATTTTCACCGTCTCTTCATCCAGTCCGCTGCGCGGCGGATCGACAAAAATCGTCTCGCATTCGTAGCTGGTCAGGTCAATTCCTTCCAGACGATTAAAGCTACGCACGCCATTCATCGCCTGGGTAAACTCTTCCGCCGCCATACGAATGATCTGCACGTTATCAATCTGGTTCACGGCAATATTGTATTGTGCTGACGCAACAGAGGGCTTGGCGATCTCAGTTGCCAGAACGCGGCGGAAATTGCGTGCCAGCGCCAGCGAGAAGTTGCCATTACCGCAGTAGAGTTCCAGCAGGTCGCCCTGTGAATCCTGCGTCACATCCAGCGCCCACTCCAGCATCTGAATATTCATCGCCGCGTTAGGCTGGGTAAAACTGTTTTCGACCTGACGATAGATAATCTCGCGACCCGCTACCGGCAGACACTCATCAACGTAGTCGCGATCCAGACAGATTTTGGTTTTGGTGGCGCGTCCAATCAGCTGCACATCCAGCCCTTCCGCGCGAAGCTGGTCACGCAGCGCCACGGCTGCCTGCTGCCACTCATCATCCAGTTTGCGGTGATAGAGCAGCGAAATCACAATCTGATTGCTCAGGGTCGACAGATAGTCGATCTGGAACAGTTTATGACGCAGGGTACGGTTATCACGGATCGCGGCGATCATCTTTGGCATCAGCTGATTGATCAGCTGGCTGGCCGCCGGGAACTGATCAACACGGATCCGCTCGCGTGTCTGCTGATCAAAGATGATGTGATAGATATCATCGCCGTCGTGCCACAGGCGGAATTCGGCGCGCATCCGATAGTGGCTGACCGGTGAACGGAACACCTCCACGTCGGGCGCAGCAAACGGTGTCATCATCGTCTCTAAACGACTGACTTTTTCCGCCAGCTGTGCGTCATAGTCTTCAATGGGGAGATGTTCGGGTGTCATGAGCAATCCTGATTAATAGCTTACCAGCGGGCGATTGTAGGCATTCACTTGCTGATGTCCAGTCCCGCAGCGAGAAGATGTTTGGCAGTCTGGACTTCCGTATCTCCACTCCGTAGACTGCAGACGCCGGCCTCAAGCCCGAGTTAATAGGGAATCCAGTGTGAATCTGGAGCTGACGCGCAGCGGTAAGGAATGTCGTGATGAGTGCAATTGCAGACACTGTCCTGTGGGATGGGAAGTCATCATCACTTATGGTTCCCAGCCCGAAGACCTGCCGGTGTAACGTCGCTACTCGTACAATCATCGCGTGCTATTGATTGTCGGCCTGCGGCATCCTGCTTCGTCTTATGGATGCGATAAAAATGACAAAAAAAACTGCTTCGCTGTTCGCTCTGAGCGCAACGGCGATTTCTCTCTGGGCGCAATACGGTTTTGCTCAGGGGAATGATGATACGCAAATAGTCACCGCCAACCGTTTTGCTGAACCTGTTTCAGGTGTGCTGGCACCCACCACCGTTGTCACACGTGATGAGATTGATCGCTGGCAGGCCAAAAGCCTGACCGATGTGATGCGCCGCCTGCCGGGTGTTGATGTTGCGCAAAGTGGCGGGTTAGGGCAGCAGAGTTCGCTGTTTATTCGGGGCACCGAATCGAGACATGTACTGATCCTGATTGATGGTATCCGGCTTAATCAGGCGGGCATCACCGGTTCGTCTGACCTCAGCCAGATCCCGCTGTCACTGGTGCAACGCATCGAATACATTCGCGGTGCGCGTTCTGCAGTCTACGGTTCCGATGCGATTGGCGGCGTGGTGAATATCATTACGGGCCGATCGCAACCTGGCACCACGCTGACGGCGGGTGTCGGGTCCAACGGCTATCAATCCTACGACGGCTCAACCCAGCAGATGCTGGGCGATGCGACAAAGCTCACCTTGGCAGGCAACTACACCTATACCAAAGGGTATGACGTGGTGGCGGGTTATCCCAATGACTTTAGCCCGGCGCAGCACGATCGCGACGGCTTCATGAGCAAAACCCTGTATGGCAACCTTGAGCATCAGTTCAGCGATGAGCTCAGTGGTTTTGTGCGCGGCTACGGGTTTGATAACCGCACCGCCTACGACGGTTCATATACCTACGATAATAATTTCAATATTATCGGGCTGGCGGATACCCGCCAGCTCTACAGCCAGACCTGGGACACCGGGTTACGCTTCAATCGTGACTTCTACTCTACCCAGCTCATCGCCAGTTATGGCCATACCAAAGACATCAACTACGATCCGCGCAATGGTCGCTACGGTGCCGCGTCCACCTTTGATGATGT
Organism: Pantoea sp. EKM21T; assembly: GCF_011800405.1. NCBI lineage: Bacteria > Pseudomonadati > Pseudomonadota > Gammaproteobacteria > Enterobacterales > Erwiniaceae > Pantoea > Pantoea sp. EKM21T. Next base: position 2,013 of record NZ_JAALFV010000012.1, on the reverse strand, counting down.
CACCCAGTACAATCTGCAGTGGGGCAACACCGTGCAGGTGGGGCAGGGGGCGATCAGCGCGGGTGTCGACTGGCAGAAAGAGACGACCGAGCCGGGCACGAACTATTTGTCAGATGGCTATGAGCAGCGTAATACCGGTCTCTACCTGACCGGCCAGCAGCAGTTTGGCAGCGTCACCCTTGAAGGTGCGGTACGCGGTGACGACAACAATCAGTTTGGCTGGCATAACACCTGGCAGACGGCGGCCTCATGGGAGTTTATCTCCGGCTACCGCGCGTTCGCCTCTTATGGCACCGCTTTTAAAGCACCTAATCTGTCGCAGGTTTACAGCCCGTTTTATGGCAATCGCGACCTCGATCCTGAAAAAAGTAAGCAGTGGGAAGGCGGTTTTGAAGGGCTGAGCGGACCGGTGAACTGGCGTGTGTCGGGCTATCGCAACGACATCGATAATCTGATTGATAGTGATCCGGCGACTTTCCGTTACTACAACATTAAGCAGGCTCGCATTAAAGGCGTTGAAGCGACCGCAGGATTCGACACCGGGCCGCTGGCGCATCAGCTCTCTTATGATTATGTCGACGCGCGGGATGGCAGCACCGATCAGCCGCTCGTACGCCGGGCTAAGCAGCAGGTGAAATACCAGCTCGACTGGACGCTGTATGAGTTTGACTGGTCAGTCACCTACCATTATCTGGGTGACCGTTATGATACGGACTTTAACAGCTCTCCCAGCCGTCGCGTGAAGTTAGGGGGCGTCAGCCTGTGGGATCTCGCCGTCTCATATCCTGTCACTTCACAACTCACGGTTCGTGGTAGAATTGCCAACCTGTTCGATAAAGATTACGAGACAGTGTATGGCTATCAGACACCAGGACGAGAGTATTACCTCAGCGGCAGCTACAACTTCTGATTTGCGTCCCACCGTGCTGGTGTTTGATTCCGGCGTCGGTGGGCTTTCTGTCTATGATGAGGTCCGTCAGCTGTTGCCGGATCTTCATTATCTTTACGCCTTCGATAACGCTGGCTTCCCTTACGGTGAGAAAAGCGAGACTTTCATTGTGGATCGGGTGGTCGCTATCGTTGAGGCCATTACCCGCAGCTATCCTCTCTCGTTAGTGATCATCGCCTGTAATACGGCCAGCACCGTTTCATTGCCCGCTTTACGTGAACGTTTTGCCTTTCCTGTCGTGGGGGTGGTTCCGGCGATTAAACCGGCCGCGCGCCTGACGCGAAATGGTGTAGTGGGCTTGCTGGCGACGCGTGCCACGGTGCGCCGTCCTTATACCCATGAGCTGGTGTCGCAGTTTGCCGGTTCCTGCAAGATAGAGATGCTGGGATCAGCGGAGCTGGTTGAACTGGCAGAAGCGAAGCTCCATGGTGCGGAGGTGGCTCTGGATGAGGTGCGCCGTATTGTTCAGCCGTGGCTGCGGATGGCGGAACCACCGGACACGGTCGTTTTAGGCTGTACGCACTTTCCTTTACTGCGCGAAGAGTTGCAGCAGGTGTTACCGGAAGGGACGCGTCTGATTGATTCCGGTGCGGCAATTGCACGACGCACAGCCTGGCTGCTGGAGCATGAAGCACCTGAAGTGCATTCATCGCAGCAGAACGTTGCATTTTGTACGGAGCTGGATGGCGAAGCAGTACAATTATCACCCGTTTTACGGCGTTATGGCTTCCCGTTGCTGGAAAAACTGGCGCTTTAGCGGCTTTTAGCTGAAAAAATCAGCACTCGGAATTTTATTTGAAATTAGCACTTGTCACCCTCCGAGAACTCCCTATAATGCGCCTCCACTGACACGGCACAACGGCTTACGAAGCGCCGGGTTGAGTAGGTTCGAAATCATACGAACCAGTGAGTTAAGCGAAAATAAATGCTTGACTGACAATGCGGAAAGCGTAATATACGCAGCCCGCGCCGCAGTAAATCGCGGCATGCTCTTTAACAATTTATCAGACAATCTGTGTGGGCACTCGCAGGATTGATATCAGCGTCTCCGGACGTAAAAAATA
>NZ_JAALFV010000011.1:0-115103 GCF_011800405.1 Pantoea sp. EKM21T | reverse complement strand
CGGGGTGGAGCAGCCTGGTAGCTCGTCGGGCTCATAACCCGAAGGTCGTCGGTTCAAATCCGGCCCCCGCAACCAATCATTTAAACACCTGAAAGGGTGTTTTTTTGTTTCTGACGTTCCCAAAAGCCGCTTCAGCCTCTTTCTGCCCTGAAAAGCGCGCGGATAGCCCGGCTACCCGCACTCCTTTACCGATGGGCCAGCGCCGCCCCACTCTCTACATACGCTTTGATGCCGTTCAGAATCGCCTCTGCCACCTGATGCTGGTAACGGGTGGTTCGCAACTTGCGCTCCTCCTCCACATTACTGATAAACGCCGTCTCGACCAGAATTGACGGGATATCAGGGGCTTTCAGCACCGCAAATCCGGCCTGATCCACGGTGCGTTTGTGCAGATGGTTGATGCGCCCCATGCGATGCAGCACCTCTTTGCCGAATTTAAGGCTGTCATGAATCGTCTGACGCTGCACCATATCGAACATGGTGTGATCGAGATAGCGGTCACCGCTTTTGCTGACGCCGCCAATCAGGTCTGATTCATTCTGAGTCTGAGCCAGGAAACGAGCCGCCGCCGAAGTGGCACCGCTGGTTGATAAGGCAAACACTGAAGAGCCGCGTGCCGCGCGGCTGGTAAAGGCATCCGCATGGATCGACACAAAGAGGTCGGCACGCTGTTTACGGGCTTTGGCAACCCTGACGCGCAGCGGAATAAAGACATCTTCATTGCGCGTCATATAGGCTTTCATATTGGACTCTTTATCGATCAGCGCTTTGAGTCGCCGTCCAATCTTCAGCACAATATCTTTCTCGCGGGTCTTATATTTGCCGTGCGCGCCCGGATCTTCCCCACCGTGACCGGGATCGATCATGATAATGATCGGACGATCGCGCCCCGCTTTGCCGGGTAAGGGCGCCTGCACCCCTTCATCTTTCTCCAGATCGCCCTGGTTGTAATCTTTCAGCAGAGCCAGCAGAGGATCGTCCTCAACCTGGTTCTGGCTCGGATAGAGATCGACCACCAGCCGGTGATTGATCCCGGCGACCGGCGAGAGATTAAAGATCTTCGGCGCGACGTTGCGCTTTAATTCCAGTACCACGCGCACCGTGTTGCTGTCGAACTGACCGACACGGGCATTTTTAATAAAGGGATCGTCGACCCGAACCTGCTTATCTACCCCTTTCAGAACCGGATTGAGATGCAGCCCCTGAATATCAATCACCAGGCGTTCGGGATTGCTCAGCGCAAACTGCTTGTACTTCAGCGCGACATTGGACTCCAGCGTCATCCGCGAGTAGGTCGATGAGGGCCAGATACGCACCGCCACAATGTGGTTCTTCGCCGCCAACCCTGTCCGGCTGACGCTTAACAGCAGTAAGGCGCCCGTCCCCTGTAAAAATCGTCTGCGTGAAAAATGGGAATTAACGTCTGACATGCCGCTCCAGCTGCTGTGTAATGTCTAAAAAAGCGCCAGTTACTAAAATGGCGGCGAAAACTTTATCCAATCCGCAGCATGATGTCACCCCGGAAACCCTAAATAATGCAGGCTGTTAGCGGCTTTGACACCCAGAAAAACGTAAATTTTCGTCAGGATTAAGACTTGCAAAACCGGGCGTAAAAGCATAAAAATACAAAAAATACGAATAAACATTCACTGAGGGTTGGCCGTGAAGGAACGTAGTACCGAACTGGTTCAGGGTTTTCGCCATACCGTTCCCTATATCAATGCCCACCGGGGTAAAACCTTTGTCATCATGCTGGGTGGCGAAGCGATTGAGCATGAGAACTTCTCTGGCATCGTTAATGATATCGGCCTGCTGCACAGCCTGGGCATTCGCCTCGTCGTGGTGTATGGCGCACGACCGCAGATTGATGCCAGCCTGGCTCAGCAGCAGCTGGAGCCGGTTTACCATAAGTTTACCCGGGTCACCGACGCGCAATCGCTGGAGTTAGTGAAGCAGGCCGCCGGCCGACTGCAGTTAGATATCACGGCCCGCCTCTCAATGAGTCTCAACAACACGCCGCTGCAGGGCGCGCATATCAACGTGGTCAGCGGCAACTTCATTATTTCACAGCCGCTGGGCGTGGATGATGGCGTGGATTACTGTCACAGCGGCCGTATCCGTCGTATTGATGAAGAGGCCATTCATCGTCAGCTGGATAACGATGCGATTGTGCTGATGGGCCCGGTTGCGGTTTCAGTTACCGGCGAAAGCTTTAACCTGACCTCGGAAGAAGTGGCTACCCAGCTGGCGATTAAACTCAAAGCGGAGAAAATGATCGGCTTCTGCTCTGAGCAGGGCGTGCTGAACAGCGAGGGTGAAATCATCTCCGAGCTCTTCCCGAATGATGCGCAGGCCCGTATCGATGAGATTGAAAAGGAAGGCGATTATCTTTCCGGGACCGTTCGCTTCCTGCGTGGGGCGGTGAAAGCCTGCCGCAGTGGTGTTCGCCGCAGCCATTTAATCAGTTATCAGGAAGATGGCGCGCTGTTGCAGGAGCTCTTCTCACGCGACGGTATCGGTACCCAGATCGTTATGGAGTCGGCAGAGCAGATCCGTCGCGCCAATATCAATGATATCGGCGGCATCCTCGAACTGATCCGTCCGCTGGAGCAGCAGGGTATTCTGGTGCGTCGCTCGCGCGAGCAGCTGGAAATGGAAATTGATAAGTTCACCATCATTCAGCGCGATAATCTGACCATCGCCTGTGCAGCACTCTATCCGTTTATGGATGAGAAGATTGGCGAAATGGCCTGTGTGGCGGTTCATCCTGACTATCGCAGCTCTTCACGCGGTGAGATGTTGCTGCAACGCGTGGCACTTCAGGCACGCCAGATGGGGCTGGAAAAACTGTTTGTGTTAACCACCCGCAGCATCCACTGGTTCCAGGAACGCGGCTTTACGCCGGTAGATATTGAGTCCCTGCCCGAGAGTAAGAAAGAGATGTATAACTATCAGCGCCGTTCAAAAGTGTTGATGGCCGATCTCACCTGATTCAATCCGTAAGGGACAGGCACCCCCCGCGTGGTCTGTCCCCTCTCTTCTCAGCCAGATTCCCCCAGTCGCTCCACCAGACCGCTGCGTCGCTGCGTTTGCAGCTGCACGGCACGCTGAAATACGCCGGGTTCGCTGTAGATGGTCAGTTGCCGCCGTGCACGTGTAATCGCGGTATAGACCAGTTCACGGGTCAGCACCGGCAGAAACTGCGTGGGCATCACCAGCGCGGTATGATCAAACTCCGAGCCCTGTGATTTGTGCACCGTCATCGCCCAGGCCGTTTCATGTGAGGGTAACCGGCTCGGCTGAATCGCCTTGATCGATCCATCCGGCAGCGGGAAAAAGACCTTCAGGTTGCCCTCTTCATCCCGCATCGTCATGCCGATATCGCCATTAAACAGGCCGAGCGCGCTGTCATTTCGGGTGATCATCACCGGACGCCCTTCATACCAGCGGCTGCCCATGCCAGGACGACGGATGCGCTGCAGCTGCATCAGTCGCTGCTCAATACGCTGGTTCAGACCCTGCACGCCAAATGGCCCGTCACGTAATGCACACAGCAGCTGATAACGGCCAAAAGCGGCAATCACTTCTGCGGGCGACGACTGCTGTCTGATCAACTGCAGGAAGGGCTGATAACCCTGGGCTACCTCATCCAGCATCGCCTGATAAGCGTCAGCGCTGTTCAGCGGCTGGTAACTGATATCCTCATAAGCCGCAGCAAACACCGCCCTGACCTGCTCTGCATCGCCACGATTGATCGCTTTTGCCAGCTGGCCGATGCCTGATGAGTCATCAAAACGATAACTCTTCTGCAGCAGACAGATACTGTCGCGGACTGCGGGTGCCTGCACATCGTCACTGCCCTGCAGTGTGCAGCCGGTCAGCAGCGCGAGCTGTTCAGCCCGTGCCAGGCTGTAGCCGCTTTCGGTGCAGCGGCAGATGTCGCCCAGCACCGCACCGGCTTCGACCGAGGCCAGCTGATCGCGATCGCCCAGAAACACGACGCGGGCATGGGCAGGCAGCGCGGCGATCAGTTTTGCCATCATTGAGAGATCGACCATCGACGCTTCATCAACCACCAGCACATCAAGATGCAATGGGTTACCGGCATGGTAGCGCAGCCGCTGAGTGTCGGGCTGAGCGCCCAGCAGGCGATGCAGCGTGGTGGCTTCGGCAGGAAAACGCCGACGTTCTTCGTCGCTGACCGCCAGTTCCTGCAGTGCGCTACCCAGTGACTCGGTCAGTCGCGCGGCGGCTTTGCCGGTCGGTGCCGCCAGCTGAATCCGTAGTGCACCGGGATTCAGGCGAATCAGGGCAGCGAGGAGTTTCGCCACTGTGGTGGTTTTACCGGTACCCGGCCCGCCGGAAATAACCGCAGTCTTGCGGGTCAGCGCCACGGCCGCCGCAATTTTCTGCCAGTTCTCCGGCTGGTCGTCAAACAGGCTGTTCAGCACGTCGCCTGCAGCATGCATATCAAACGCAGTTTTCACTTCCTGCGCAGCGAAGAAGTCGGCGACCCGGCCTTCGCTTTGCCACAGCCGATGCAGATATAAACGCTGATTGCTTAGCACCAGCGGCGTAACCAGGCTGCCATCACTGACAGCCGACCAGTCAGCAAAGCGTGCTGTCCAGTCTTCCGGCGCACCAGCGGCGTGCCAGATCGCCTGAGCCAGCGCAGGCTGGCGACCAGCGAACAGATTCGCTTCGCAGAGGTTGCTCAGCGGTAAACAGACGTGCCCCTCACCCGCGTCAGCGCTGACGCAGGCAGCAGCGAGCAGCAGCCCAGGCTGTGATTCCGGGGCCACCAGTTGGGCAAACTGTATATCCAGCGGTCGCAGGAGACGCTTCTCTACCGCCTGCAGCAGCAGACTCAGCATGTCACTCATAACATCTCCCCGGTTTCACCAAACAGTGCATCAATTTCTTCCACAAAGGCTTCAGCAGGTCGGGTGGCGAAAATGCCGTTGTCCGGCGAGCTGCCATCCATCCCGCGCAAAAACAGATAAAACACCCCACCAAAGTGACGCTGATAGTCGTAGTCCGGCAAACGATGCTGCAGATAGCGATGCAGCGCCAGCGTATAGAGCTGATATTGCAGATCGTAGCGGTGGCCGATCATCGCCTGCGCCATCGCCTCTGGCGTGTAAGCGGCGTGGCTATCCCCCAGCCAGTTCGATTTGTAATCGAGCAGATAATATTTTCCCTGCCAGCGGAAGACCAGATCGATAAAGCCCTTCAGCATGCCCCGCACCTGACGAAAATCCAGGGGGGCGGCCTGCTGAGAGAGGCTGTCGTGCCGGCGCAGCAGAGCGTCAAGATCCGCCGCAGTCAGCAGATTGTTGATCGGCAGATAGAACTCCATCTCGATCAGGCGTTCGCTGCTTTTTATCGCCGATAGCGTCAGCCCCTCAGCATTGAGCGGCGTATGTAAGACCCGGTCAATCCACTGTTCCAGAACCGGCAACCAGCTCAGCGGATAGCCATTATGCTGCAGCTGATCTTCCAGCCAGACGCTGTCCGGCGGTTCGGTAAAGTCGATCGACTCAAACAGACCGTGCAAAAACGTACCAGGTGCCGCTCCGCGCGGAAAGTGGTGGGGTGTCAATGCAGCCTCTTCACCCTTCTCTTCTTCGCCCGCTGCATCAATATCAAAATTGGGCATCGCATCCAGCAACGGCGAGCTGTGATGCTGTTGCAGGCCTGAATAACTGGTTACCCGCCAGACGTCAGCCAGCGCGCGCGTAATGTCGCGGCTGCTTAAAACCTCATCGCCCTGCTGCGCATCCTGCCACATTTCTCCCGGCAGCAGAGCCTCTTCAACCAGCGCAATCCCTTCACCGGTTAACGCATTCAATCGCTGACTGAGCTGCTGCGCATCCGCCGCCTCACCCTGCTGCACCAGGTAGCCCAGCGCGCTCTTGTGCAGATCGCTTTCGCCCTCTTTTTTGCGGGTGCCTTTGATCAGTGGCGCAATGCCGACGCTGCAGTGATAGACCGAACGGGTCAGCGCCACGTAGAGCAGACGCAGATCCTCCGCCAGGCGCTCCTCTTCGGCCAGCGCCAGACTTTGTGCATCACCCTGCACATCCAGCAGTGCCGTGAACGTGTCGCGATCGTGATAAAGCGCGCTGGCCGCCTCGCGGAACCCGGCAGCAAATGGCAGCCAGACCAGCGGATATTGCAGTCCTTTCGATTTATGGATGGTGATGATCTGCACCAGATGGCGGTCGCTTTCCAGACGCAACTGCTGGCTGGAGGCCTGGCTGTTTGGCCGGGCAATCTGCTGCGCCAGGAAGCGCACCAGGGCGTGCGGACTCTCCAGCTGCACCGAAGCCTCCTGCAGCAGTTCACCCAGATGCATCAGGTCAGTCAGGCGACGTTCACCGTTCTCCGAGGCCAGCATATTCTCCGCCAGCTGCCGCTTGATCATCACGTCACGCAGCATCGGTAACACGCCGCGCTGATGCCACAGCTGCTGCCAGACGGCAAACTGCTCCACCAGCGCATCCCACTCGCGTTCATTCTGTGTCAGCGCGTCGAGCGTTGCTGCATCAATAGCAAAGATTGAGGTCGCCAGCGCGCTGCGCAGCAGACGTTCCTGCTCGGGTGCCTGTATCGCCTGCAGTAACCAGAGCAGTTCGCGCGCTTCCGGCGTGGTGTAGACGCTGTCCCGGCTGGAGAGATAGACCGAAGGGATCGACAGCGCATTCAGCGCGTCGCGGATTAAACCGGCCTCATTGCGACTGCGCACCAGCACGGTGATATCGGAAGCCCGCACCGGCTGCAGCGCCTCGCCTTTGCCCAGGCGGGCGCGCCCCTGCTGTCCGGCCACCAGCCAGCGGCTGATATCGGCCGCACACTGCTGTGCCATAAACTGCTGGTAATCGCTGTTACCCACGCCCTCGCCAGGCTGCAGCCAGAACCGTAACGCCGGTTGCTGCTGCTCGTCAAAAATCAGTTTCAGCGACTGATTGGGCGCAGCAGGCTTAACTGGCTGAAAGGGGATCGCCGAGAACAAAAAAGGCGAATCGAGCTGAGAAAAGAGGCGGTTGACGCTCCCGACCATCTCAGGTGATGAACGCCAGTTGGTATCGAGCGTGTAGTGAGCGCTGACTTCGTTTCTGGCCCGCAGATAGGTAAAAATATCCGCACCGCGAAACGCATAGATCGCCTGCTTAGGATCGCCGATCAGAAACAGTGCCTGTTCAGGCTGATTAATATAGAGCGTGCGGAAGATGCGGTACTGCTGCGGATCGGTATCCTGGAATTCATCAATCAGGGCCACCGGGTAACGCGCCCGGATGGTTTCTGCCAGCAAAACGCCACCTGGCTGCTGCAGCGCTTCATCCAGTTTACTGAGCAGATCGTCGAAGCCTAACAGTGCACGTAACCGTTTCTCGCGCTGCACCGTGGCGCGCACATCGGTCAGCGCCTGCGCAATGATGACATCCCGCAGCGACAGCGGTTCTGCCAGAAACTGATCGATCGCCTCAAAAAGCGAATGACGCGGCGCTTCACCCTTTTTAGTTTTCTCCTCCAGCACCTGCTGTCCAAAGCGCTCCAGCTCTTTGGGCAGCTGATAATCCAGCGTGTCGCTGCTGGCCCACTGCGTGACGCGGGCGACCCAGTTGGGCAGATGTTTACTGCTGTAGCTGCGCTTATCAACGCCAGATGCAGTGATAATGCCCTCAACATCGGCGCTGAGCGCCTGCCACTGCTGCTTGATGGCCTCGATGCGCGCCAGATTGCGTGCGTGGCGTGATGCCAGCGTCTCATCGGCGGCAGGCGGACGTTTCAGCCCCGGCGACTCCCCCTGCAGCCAGGGGCGCAGCGTGGTCAGCAGGCTGTCCGGCCCGCTCCACTCTGCGGCGATGATCCGTGCCACATCCAGACTCAGTGGATAGCACTGACGACGCCAGAAATCGGCGGCCGACTGCTTCAGCAGCGCCTGCTCATCTTCAATCAACTCCTGCTCGAACAGCATGCCCGACTCAAAGGCATTGAGATTCAGCATCCGCTGACAGAAGCCGTGAATGGTAAAAATGGCGGCTTCATCCATCTGCCGCTCGGCAGCCAGCAGCTGCGCGGCGGCCTGAGCCAGATCAGGCATCTGCTCCAGCAGTAACTGGTGCATCGGATTGCTGCTTTTGCCGCGGATACAGGCCAGACGTAGCTGATGAATATTCTCGCGGATGCGCCCGCGCAATTCGGCGGTCGCGGCCTCGGTAAAGGTCACGACTAAAATTTCTTCGACAGAGAGCGGCCGGCTGTAGGCGTTTTCACCGCCCAGCCCCAGCAGCAGGCGCAGATAGAGCAGACCAATGGTAAAGGTTTTTCCGGTGCCCGCTGACGCCTCAATCAGCCGCTCGCCTCTGAGCGGCAGCGTTAAAGGATTCAGCGATACGGGAGGTAACTGCGTCATTGGGTCTCACTCTTTACCGGCAGCGACTGCTGCAGTTGTGCCACTTCACTCCAGGTTTTCCAGCCAGGCTGACGGGCAAACTCAACTTTGCCATTGCCGGTGCCTGCAATCTGCGAGGTCATCACCATGCCCTTATGTTCGATCACGGCCTGCCGGAAAAAGTCTGCCAGGCTCGCCGGGGTTAACCGCTGAACCTGCTCTGTCATTTTTTGCCGGGTATCAAATTGATCATTCTGCCGATCAAAGTCGCGGCTAAAGCGATCCGCTTCCTCAAAGAGCGTCTGAGGACGCTGCTGCAAATCATTGATCATCGCCTGCTGATACTGGGCAAAGTCTGCCTGGCTCATACTGCGCAGACGTTTTTCCGCCTGCGGGTAGAAGGCCTGGTAGCGCTGCAACAACCAGCCCGGTTGCTTGCTGTTACTTTGCAGCAGGAAGCCGATCCCCCACTGGCGACCCACAGGCATCTGGAAGGCAAACACCGCGTAGCCGAGCTGCTCTTTGGTCCGCAGCTGATTGTAGAACCACGGCTGCACAATCTGGCTCAGCATGGAGCTGTGCGCCATGCTCTGATATTCACTGTATCCCAGTGGAATATAGAGCGCGGCAAGGGCGGAGTCGGTGCTGCTGCCTTTTTGTTGCAGGTTGGCTTTCAGCGGTTTTTTAATCGAGACATACTGACTATGCCAGTCGCGGGTCGCATGACTCTGCATCTGCTGTTTGAGCTCATGCCCCAGCTGCGTCACGCTGTCAGCACTGAGGTTGCCCACTACCAGCATCTCCGGCGTCGCGTCGCGGAACAGCGTATCGCGATAGTCAGTGACATCCTTAAGTGAGAGTGTGCTTACCAGCTTGCGGCGAGCCTCGCGCTGGGTATATGGCAGCTGCGACAGCAGTTGCATCGGCTGAATCGCCTGTTCAAACGCTTTGCCCTTTTCCGCCGCGTCCAGCCGCTCCAGATACCAGGATTTCGCCTGCTCCAGCTGCTGTTCTGTCGGCTGGAAAGTGGCATAGCCTTCCACCAGTTTCTTCAGCAGGGTCGGCAGACGCTGAGTGAAGCCGTTGGCGCTGAATACCAGCCCTTCATCTTCACCCGTTGAGAAGCTGATGCCGCCCACTGAAGCCTGTGAATTAAGCTCGTCCAGCGCCAGGCTGGAAAGGTAGTCATTCAGGCCAAACAGCACCTGCTGACGGGCATCACTGATGGTGTGCTTATTGCGTAACGCCAGGGTGATCGCCGCTTTTGGCTCGCTGGCGTAATAACGACTGGGCATCCAGTAAATACGCATATCATCCTGGTTATCCAGTCTCACCGGATGCTGATACGTCTTGCCGTCTGACGGTAACAGGGTGAAGTCGTCCGGGATATAGGGGTTTAGCACGGGCATCGCCAGCGTAATCTGGCTGGCGCGCTGCTGCCAGTCTGCAAAGGTTTGTGGGGTGATCTTCTCAACCTGATAAGGCGCATCCACAAAATAGGCTTTTTTGTTGTGCGGCTCCTGCGGGCTGATGTACCAGATACGCGCATGCTGCGGGGTCATCTCTTCCAGCCGGGCATTAATCGCGGCGGCATCGTATTGATCCGCCAGATAGGGTGCATCCAGCGTATGTTCAACCGGTACGCGCAGCATGGTGTCGGCCAGCCATTCAATGTAATCCATATCGCGGGTAATTGAGGGATAGCGGAAGTCGAGCGCCAGCACATGCGAAACTTCATCGAAATAGCGCTTATCATCCCCCTGCTGACGCAGAAGATTGATGTACCTGAATATCGCCGCCACGACCTGGTCGCGCTGCGCCAGCCCTTTATCAGTCAGTGACGCGGTAATCGCAAACACGCCGCTGTTACGCTCGGTCATTGGGTCAGCACCCGCATTCACCCCGTCGGCCAGTCCCTGTTTTTGCAGCCAGTCAGTCAGCGTGTTTTTGCTGCGGTTACTGATTAAATAGCTGATCAGCGTGTCGGTTTTACTGCGGAACCGATCGCTGTTGTTGGCAATGCGGAATTCAATTTTGAGCTGCTTGCGCGGCTGAGCCGGAACGTAATGGATGATGATGCCCTGCTGCGCATCGGTCACCACCGGCACCGTAATCTCCGGCACGCTGGCGTCATGATTTTGTACCCGGCCAAAGGTTTTAGCCGCAATCGACGCCATCTCCGGCAGCGGTTTGTTGCTGTAGATCACCGCTTTCATCAGATTGGCGGAGTAATGCGTATGATAAAAGTCCTGCAGCGCCTGATGCAGTTTGCTGCCTGGCTTATCTTTCAGGGTCTCAAGATTGCCGCCCGAGAAACGTGACGCCGGATGCGCCGGGTTCAGGGTTTCCGCGCCGACCTGGGCCATACGCAGGCCATCGCGCGAGCGCGCCATGGTCAGCTCGGCATTCACGGCGTGGCGCTCGCGGTCAGCGTTAACCGGATCCAGCAGCGGCTCAGCCACTGCATCCGCCAGGCGATCAACCGCCGTTTCCAGCGCGTCATTTTCCACTTCCAGATAAAAGGCGGTGCGGTAAGAGGCTGTGCTGGCGTTGTGGCTGCCGCCATGCTTTTTCAGGAATTCGGCCAGGTTGTCGGGCTGCGGGTAGTGCTTTGAACCCATGAGCACCATATGCTCAAGGTAGTGCGCCAGTCCCGCCTGCTGATCGGGATCGTCCAGCGATCCTATCGGCAACGTCAGCGCCGCCAGCGATTTCGGTGCCACAGGATCGGAAACCAGTAATACCGTCATCCCATTATCAAGCCGGATAGCCTGATAGTGGCGGGGATCCTGTTCACTTTTGCGAATAGTGTCGTTAACCGGCTGCCAGCCTGATGATGCCTGCGCCGGCGCTGTGCAAGCCACCAGGCTTAACATTAGCGCCGCTATCCAGCGTGCGTGTACCCGCATGTAAACCCCTCTCGTTTCCCGATAAACCGCCAATGTCGGACGCGGCGGCTCAAAGCAGAGCAAAATTTCTGTGTAATGAGTCAGTCAGCAAAAACGCCTTCTGATCGGCTATTCATCATCCTGATGTGCAGCCAGCACCGGTAAATACCAGCGCTGTGCCGCCTCAGTTATCTGCTGTAGTTGTGGCTCATCCAGCACCCGGCAAAGACGTTGCAGATAGGGATCGCTGCCTTCACCCTCAAGCTGATAGTTGCCTGACCAGGCCGTCAGCAGGCGATTACGCGCCTTAAGCTGGGTTGCCTCATCAGTCAGTAACTGCTGACTTTTTTTGTCGTAGCTGGCGGTCAGCCATGCGCCGCCACTTTTGTTAAGCAGCATCAGCGGCTGACGCATACCCGCGAGATACCCCGTGACATACTCATTCAGCGCAGCAATCGCCTCTGCCTGCGGCACGGCAAGGAAGCACCAGCGGCTCTGCTGCCGGCCAAACATCCGGCTGCTGCCGGTGCCGCCCAGCGCGCAGTAGACCAGATGTTCCAGCCAGAGTAGCAGTCCGTCGTTCATGTTGAGTACGCCAGGCCGCCAGCGCAGCAATCCATCACTCTGAACCTGCGTCAGCCACCCGGTTAAGCTGACCTGCTCCAGTTGCAGATTCACTTCCCAGCTCTCGCCGTCGCTGCGCTGGGTGACCACTTCTGCCGCCACTTCCTGCATCTCATCGCGCTGCGCCTGCCAGAACAGCTCACCGAACGCGCCATAAGGCAGATTACCGGCCGCACGATGGTGAGCATAGAGCCGCTGAGTATCCTCGCCTTCGACCAGCGCATTCAGCAACTGCGCGTTGATCTGATAACGCTCAAGGTTGTCGAGCGCAAACGGCTCGCTGTCGGGCAGTTCGTTCTCCTCCAGCCAGAAACTCACGCCAAGCCGCTGGTGGAACCAGGCACGGACCGGATGTCGCCAGAAGCGCAGGAACGCCTCCAGCGTGAGCGCATCAATTAACGGCGCCTCCAGCGGCTGCACAAAATCGGGCTGGGGCTGCCCCGCACCCCGCGCGGCAGGCAACCACTCACGGGCGAAACTTTGCAGTCTGGCAGCAGGCTGGAAGTTTTCGGCGGCAAACGGCATCCGGCTGTGCAGGTGCTGCAGGTGCATCCGCACCCGTTCGGCACTCTCATCCAGCTCAAGATGGCCATCACCTTCCAGATAAAAACTCTGTCCAATGTAATCCAGCAGTTCTGTGACCAGCACCGAGGGGTAGCGTTCCGTATTATCCTGAATCGCCCGGCCGATATAACTGATGTAGAGCTGCTGCTGCGCCGAAATCATCGCCTCCAGGAAGAGATAGCGGTCATCATCGCGGCGACTGCGGTCGCCTTTGCGGGACTGCTGCTGCATCAGATCAAAACCTAACGGCGCTAAGGTCCGTGGATAGACGCCGTCGTTCATGCCCAGCAAACAGACCAGCTGAAAAGGAATGGAGCGCATCGGCATCAGGGTACAGAAGTTAATCTGCCCCGCCAGGAAACGCTGACTGATGCGCTGTTGATCAAGCCGGCTGCGCAGATCATCGCGCAACAGCGCCACCGGAATCGCCTCTTCAAACCGCGCATCCATGCCATATTCAATCAATTGCTGCCACTGCTCTTCCACCAGCAGTAAGGCGGCCTCGGTTTCTGCATCGGGGCTGAAAAAGGCATTGAGCAGTTCCCGGCACATGGGCAGCCAGGCCGCCAGTGGCCGGGGTTCGGCAAGCAGCTGCCGCCAGTGATTAAGCCGGGAGAGCAGCTCAGCCAGATGTCCCGCCAGCTCCCCCACCAGACCACCCGACTCGTCATAAGGCAGAATTCCTTCCCAGTCACCGTTGTGGCTCTCCATCGCATAACCCAGCAGCATACGCTGCAGGCCAAAGCGCCAGGTGTGCTGGCCGGTAACCGGAAGTGACAGGGCTTCTACGCTGGCATCATCCAGCCCCCAGCGTACCCCCGATTCGCTGACCCAGCGCCGCAGTAAACGCAGGCCGCTTTCATCAATGGCGAAGTGGGAAGCGAGCGCCGGGACATCGAGCAGCGCCAGCACATCCTCCGAGACAAAACGGCTGTCCGGCAGTGCCAGCAGATGCAAAAACGCCACAATGGCCGGATGAGCCTGACTGGCACGGCGATCTGAAATCGCAAACGGCAGATAGCGATCGGCAGGTGCATTGGCGAACACCGCCTGAATAAAAGGGGCGTAGGCGTCGATATCCGCCACCATGACGATGATGTCACGTGCTTTCAGCGTCGGATCGGCCTCCATCATTGCCAGCAGATGATCCTGCAACACTTCAACTTCGCGCTGGGCACTGTGGCAGACCTGCACCGCAATTGATCGATCCTCCGGATCCAAGCAGCGTTTCTGATCGCTGTGTGCCAGTTCCGCCGCATTCAGTCCGATGATGGCGTTATCCTGCAGATTGAGAAGATCGTGCTGCATACAGTGCAGCAGGTTGTCCGGCTCCACATCGACAAAAGCATCAATGTCATCGTTTGACTCCATCTGGCTCAGCAGAAACAGGTTGTCACGCCCCAGCTTGCCCCAGGAGGCGAGCAAAGGGTTGGTCAGTTGCTGTTCACCAGCGTCGTTAAACAGCGCCGGTGCCTGCTCTGCATCCCGGAAGAGTCCGCGTGATTCATCAGCACCATGACGTCGGCGCTGACGACTTTGCAGTTTCGCCAGAAACGCATAATCCTGAATATCGCCCCAGTAATCGCGGCAGGGATTGGTGAACAGCAGATGGATATCGATGTGACGTCCCAGCGCCTGCAACGCCTGCAGATAGACCGGCGGCAGCGCAGAGATGCCACAGATAAAGACCCGTTTGGGCAGATTTTCCGGCGTGCTTTTCGCCTGATCCAGCGTCTGGATAAATCGCGCATAGAGGTTGGCGCGGTGCCATTCAGGCTGGCGCAGGGCCTGGGTATAACTCACCAGATCACGCCACAGGGCAGCCTGCCAGCGCTGCGCCTCGCCCAGCCCCTCAATGGTTTCGCCGCGCTCCCAGCTGTTGAGCCAGTCGGCACGATAGACCAGATACTGGTCGAACAGATCGGCCACACGTGAGCTGAGCTGAAACAGTTTACGCTTGTCGCCGTCGTCATGGAGATAGTGGCGTAAAGAGGTAAACTCTTCATGCTTCAGCATCTCCGGCAGCCGGTGCATCAGCTTCCAGCCCATGCTGGCCTTACTGAAAGCACTTTCTACCGGGATATCGGGCAGTACGCGGACGAACATCTCCCAGATAAAACTGGCAGGCAGCGGGAATTCGATATTGGCAGCAATACCAAAGGTTTGCGCCAGCTCCATCTGCAGCCACTGCGCCATACCCGGACTCTGCACCAGCACCATTTCTGAGGCGAAAGGATCATCAAGAGGGTCATGTTTAATCACCGCAGCCGCCAGAATCTTCAGCACATCAAGCTGATTTGAGTGATAAACGTGAAACATGAAAACTCCTGTGATAACTCAGAACGTGACTGCGGTATTGCGGCTCTGTCACTTTACCGCGTATCGCGGTTGAAACCCATCAAAAGGGCGACCGGGGAGAGTTAACATCGCAGCCGCGTCAGGGTGGCACGGCGCTGATAAGGTCCCGTCACGTCAGCCCGATCCAGGGTGCAGCCTGAAGGACCGCTCTGCTGTTGCAGTATTGAGGTCCAGCCGGGACTCTCATGTCCCATCAGTTGCTGCTCAGCCACCCGCCATGCCTCACGCTGATACCACTGCTGGCTGAATCCCAGTGCCAGTGTGCGATGATAGTGCAACAGCGTGCTGCTGCTTAATGCCATTAATAGCAGAGCAAACAACACTTCCGGCAGGCTGAATCCACCGCGCTTACTGGCAGGTGGCCGGCGGCGTGAGCGGGCAGTAGTCAATCCAGCCGTGCGGCAACGCGGTAATCTGATTGCCCCGTAACCGCACCCACTGCCAGACTGCCATGCCACTGCCGCTGGCCTCCCCTTTAAGCAGACCTTCATCCTTTTCACCTCGTTGTAAACAGCTGCGCCAGCCCTGGCGATCATCCTGCTGACAGCTGGCCGCCTCACTGGCTGACCAGCTCAGGGAGAAGCCCCATTGCAGCGCAGACTGCGCCCGCCAGAAACCCTGAATAAACTGCTGCTCATCCGCCAGCAGTCGCATTCCCTGCTCAGACATCTTACGGCTGGCATGCAGCGTAAAGCTGCCGATGACCATAATCATCAACACCATGCCCAGAGCGCTGCTGCCTCGCTGCTTCACAGGTTCTCTGCCTCAATCCAGCTCTCCACCGTTTCAAGCCAGCGTCCGGCCCGTGCCTGCAGCACTATCCTGACCTGCGTGCCCTGCTGGCTGACGCTGAACTGCTCCAGCGTCATAAACGCGGGATCGGAGAGCCGCTCCCAGCCCGCTGACTGACACTGGTCAACACCTCGCTGCATCTCAAGCTGCTGTTGTCGCAGGCGATAACCGTAATAGTCACTCTCTGCATGGCTCACCCCTTCCCATTTACCGTTGCTGTTCTCATCCCAGCGCAGCAGCAGGCAGTTCTCTCTGATTTGCAGCGCCCCACTGCCACACTCACCGTGACAATAACCGGCACGCCGCACCGCTTTTTCCAGTGTCGCCATCATCTGCTGTAACTCCTGACGCAGCTGCGCCCGTTGCATCACGCCGGCGTTCTCTGCCAGCAGCAGCGGCAGAAAACGGCCAGCACTTAACATCACGACGGCGCTGATTGCTAAGGCGATCAGCATCTCCAGCAGGCTGAATCCGGCCATTTTCAACGACACGTCTCCTCATCCGTCATGCAGAGGCGAATACGGGCTCTGGCCGAGATAATCAGCCGCATTCGTCCGGCGCTGTTACCCAGCTCAATGCTGCCCGCCCGGGCCACATTACGTCGGCCATAGAAGCCCGGTTCACCCCGGATGCCATAGAGCGAAACGCCAGCGTGCGGCGCCACGAATTGCAGCCGTTTTCGGCTATCACACCCTGCAACGGGGGGACTTCCGGCACCGATGCACCAGGGATCGCCAGGCCGTGACCATAAAACCAGATCGCTATTTTGCCGGTTGGCCTGGGCACGCAGCCGAAGCAGGAATCCCTGCAGTTGCTGGACGCTGTCGCGCAGTTGCTGCCGCTGTTGCCAGCGCTGCCAGCCATGCAGCGCGGCAACGCTCAGCATGCCGGCAATCACCATCACCAGCAGCAGTTCCGGCAGGGTAAAACCGCGTAAGTGTGCTGTTTTCATGGTGTCAGAGTGCGGGTGATGAACAGATGAAACAAGGTGCGGTTTGGCAGGCTGGAAAGCACGTCGCAGAGAATCTTCCCCAATAGCATGAATTGGCAGAAGCGTGCGAGCGTTGCCGCAGATTTACCGGTTTGCGGGCAAAAAAAAGCCCCGGCGAAGTGCCAGGGCGTTATCTTTTATCGCGAATCAGATGGCGACAGGGGCTTTGATCGCGGGATGCGGATCGTAGCCTTCAATCTCAAAATCTTCGAACTGATAGTCAAACAGCGACGCCGGTTTGCGTTTGATAACAAGTGATGGCAGCGGACGCGGTTCGCGGGTCAGCTGCAGGCGCGCCTGCTCCAGATGGTTACTGTAGAGGTGGGTATCACCGCCGGTCCAGACAAAGTCGCCCACCTGCAGATCGCACTGCTGCGCCACCATATGTACCAGCAACGCATAGCTGGCGATGTTAAACGGCAGGCCCAGGAAGATGTCGCACGAGCGCTGATAGAGCTGGCAGGAGAGTTTGCCGTCCGCCACGTAGAACTGGAAGAACGCGTGGCAAGGGGCCAGCGCCATCTCGCTCAGCTCGCCGACGTTCCAGGCAGAAACGATAATCCGGCGTGAGTCGGGATCGCGCTTCAGCTGCTCCATCACCTGGCTTAGCTGGTCAATCTCCTGGCCGCTGGCCGTTCCCCAGCTGCGCCACTGTTTGCCATACACCGGGCCGAGATCGCCATTCTCATCCGCCCACTCATCCCAGATGGAGACGTTGTTATCTTTGAGATAACCGATGTTGGTATCACCTTTCAGAAACCACAGCAGCTCATGAATAATCGAGCGGATATGACATTTCTTGGTGGTGACCAGCGGAAAACCATCCTGCAGATTGAAACGCATCTGGTGACCAAAAATTGAAAGCGTACCGGTGCCGGTACGGTCAGCTTTTGGCGTGCCTTCGTGCAGCACATGTTGCATTAAATCCAGATACTGTTTCATTTTTCCTCGCGAAATTGTGGCTGCGGGCGACGACGATACGCCCAGATCATCATAATAATACCGGCAATAATCATCGGCACAGAGAGGATCTGTCCCATACTGATTCCGCCTTCAAACAGGCCAAGCTGGGCATCCGGCTGGCGGAAGAACTCAACGATAATACGGAAGGCGCCATAGCCAATCAGGAACAGGCCAGAGACGCTGCCCATCGGGCGTGGCTTACGAATAAACAGATTCAGGATGATAAACAGCACTATCCCTTCCAGCACCAGTTCATAGAGCTGCGAAGCATGACGCGGCAGCACGCCGTAGGTGTTGAGCAGCGCCTGGTATTGCGGATTGGTGGCGGCCAGCGCGACATCTTCGCTGCGGGAGCCAGGGAACAGCATGGCATAGCGGAAGCCCGGATCGACACGGCCCCAGAGCTCACCGTTAATGAAGTTGCCGAGACGACCGGCACCCAGACCGAACGGGATCAGCGGCGCGATGAAATCAGCCACCTGGAAGAAATTACGTCGGGTGCGGCGGGCAAAGACCAGCATGACGACAATCACCCCGATGAGGCCACCGTGGAACGACATGCCGCCATCCCAGACTTTGAACAGATAGAGTGGATTTTCCAGGAACAGCGGTAAGTTGTAGAACAGCACATAGCCGATGCGTCCACCCAGGAAGACCCCCAGGAAACCGGCATAAAGCAGGTTCTCCACTTCCTCTTTTTTCCAGCCGCTGCCCGGCTGATTGGCGCGGCGGACAGCCAGCCACATGGCGAAAACAAAGCCCACCAGATACATCAGACCGTACCAGTGAAGCGAAACCGGTCCAATCGAGAAGATCACCGGATCGAACTGCGGAAATGCAATATAGCCGTTATTCATCATTCACCGTCTATTTTTCAACCCTGAAAAGGGGCGTTGTCAGGCACATAAATTAAGGCTGCGCATCATAGCACAGCCGGTTTTGTGAATTGTCCCGCAAATGTAAACGCGGATAACGCCCAGAGTCTGACCCGTCAGGCGTACATTGTTGCAGCCAGACTGGTCACGGACAGCGCGCAACAACCGGAGCGTACACGTAGTACGTGAGGATTACTCGCTGTGCTCGCCCCTTCAGGGCCGCCCTGACGGGCGTTCAGGTTGCTAAAGCAGCCTGTGTGAGCACTGCCCAGGGCCAGAATGGCAAATAAAATAGCCTGAAGTAGCGCTTAGCGACCGCCGCGGATTAATCCACCCAGCCCGCGACGCTCCATAAAGGTCGAGACCAGATGACGAACCTCAGTGGCGGTATGAGCATTCATCCCCTGCTCGCTGAGCTGCTGTGCTTCTTCGTGATCCAGATGGCGCAGCAGGTATTTCACCCGTGGTACGTTTTTGCCGTTCATGCTGAGATGGTGATACCCCAGCCCGACCAGCAGCGCCACGCACATTGGATCGCCGGCCATTTCACCACACAGGCACAATTCCAGATTGGCCAGACGGGCTTCCTGCGCAATCGTATTCAGTGCACGCAGCATCGCCGGATGCAGCGAGTCGTAGAGATTGGCCACGCGGGTGTTGTTGCGATCCACCGCCAGCAGATACTGGGTCAGATCGTTGGTGCCAACCGAGACAAAATCGACCCGCGACGCCAGATGCGGGATCATAAACAGCATCGACGGCACTTCAATCATGATGCCGATGCGCGGCGCGGGGATCGTATAGCCCAGCATCTCTTCGACTTCGCGTCCTGCGCGATCGATCAGCTTTTTCGCTTCGTCGATCTCATCGATATGGCTGATCATCGGCAGCAGAATACTGAGGTTGCCGGATGCGGCGTTGGCACGCAGCATCGCGCGCACCTGCACCAGGAAAATTTCCGGCTGGTCAAGCGTCAGGCGGATGCCGCGCCAGCCCAGACAGGGATTCTCTTCACTGATAGGCATGTAGGGTAGCTGTTTATCTGCCCCCACATCCAGGGTACGCAGCGTCACAGGCTTGTTGTGAAACAGCTGTAACATGCCCTGATACTGTGCCACCTGCTCCTCTTCCGACGGGAAGCCGTTCTGCAGCATAAACGGAATTTCGGTGCGGTAGAGACCGATGCCATCCACCCAGTTGCCCAGCGTCTGCTCATGCTCCGGGCTTAAGCCGGCATTCAGCATCACCTGCACGCGCTCACCGCTTTTCAGCTCACCGGGCTGATCGACCACGCCCTCCGCCATTTTGCTCAGCGCATTCTCTTCGCTGATCAAACGCTGGTACTCCTGCACCAGCACCGGCTCGGGATCGATCAACAGCTCACCGCGATACCCATCGACGATCAGCAAACGTTTGTTGAGCTGATGAGGCTGGATGTCAGCGCCCATGACCGTCGGGATCCCCATCGCGCGGGTCAGAATCGCCGCATGGGAGTTGGCTGCGCCGTCACGCACCACCACGCCCGCCAGCCGCTCATGCGGCAGCTCAGCTAAGGTGGTGGCGGTCAGCTCATCGGCCACCAGCACAAAGCGTTCCGGCCAGGCATTGGTGCCGACCAGCGTATCGTCAAGGTGAAACAGCAGGCGCTGACCCAGCACCCGCAGATCGCCTGCGCGTTCACGCAGGTAGGTGTCCGTCAGGCTGGCAAACTGTTCAGCAAACTTCTCGATCACCTGTTTCACTGCCCATTCGGCGACCGATCCGCGTTCGATCTCATCGAACAGATCTTTTTTCAGTCGGGCATCGGTTAACAGGTGAGAGTAAAGGTCGAAAATGGCCGCACTCTCTTTCTGAGCGCTGGCGCTGAAGCGTTTACTGAAGCGACGAAATTCACTGGTGGCTTCACTCATGGCGAGCGACAGACGCTCACGTTCGCGATGAACATCCAGCGTTGAGGCAGCCGAAACCTGATCGAGCAGTGGCTGCGTCTCATCTACCCAGCCCGGTGCCACCGCCACGCCAGGCGCAGCTGCAATCGCGCGCACCCGCGTCTGCCGGAACTGACCAAACAGCTGGGCCATCTGCGACTGCGACAGCAATGCCGCCATCTGGGTGGCAAGGGTGACCAGAAACGACTCTTCGCTTTCATCAAACTGACGGTGCTCGCGCTGCTGTACCACCAGCACGCCCAGTAACTGGCGACGGCTGATAATCGGCACGCCGAGGAAGGAGCGGTAGCGCTCCTCTTTCACTGCGGGGATATATTTAAAGCTGGGATGACTCTGGGCGTCAGCAAGGTTAATCGGTTCGGCCAGACGGCCCACTAAACCGACGATCCCCTCGTCAAACGCCAGGGTCACGGTGCGGCCACGCGGTTTTTTAAGTCCGCGCGTCGCCATCAGGTAGTAGCAGTGACGATCGTGGTCGGCGAGGTAAACGGAACAGACTTCCGTATCCATCGCCAGACAGATCTCATTAACCAGGATGTCGAGTGCTTCATTGAGACGCGGCGCACTCGCCACTTTTTCTACAATTTCGCGCAACTGAGTGAGCATAAAGGGCGTGGCCTATCCTCTCTTACGTCGATGGGCAGGATTATTTCGCTGCCCCGCACTCTCCTGCATAGACATCACCACGCCAGCGAATTCCTTCATCACCCGACGATAAACGTCGCGCTTAAAGGAGACAACCTGACGCACCGGATACCAGAAACTGACCCAGCGCCAGCCATCGAACTCGGGCGTGCTGCTGTGCTGCACATTGATATCCGCGTCATTACACATTAACTGCAGAAGAAACCACTTTTGTTTCTGGCCGATACATACCGGCTTTGTGTCCCAACGCACCAAACGTTTTGGCAACTTGTAACGTAACCAGTTACGGGTAGAAGCAAGTATTCGAACATCTTTCCGGTGTAATCCGACTTCTTCGAACAGTTCGCGATACATCGCCTGTTCTGCGGTTTCACCGGGATTGATGCCTCCCTGAGGAAATTGCCAGGAGTGCTGTCCAAAGCGCCTGGCCCATAACACTTGTCCCTGCCGGTTACAGATTACGATACCAACATTCGGGCGGTAGCCATCATCATCGATCACCGGACTACCTCAAAGCAAAATTTGAATGAGCTGATTGTTTCACACTCCTTACAGGCGGTAAACCACTGGATTCATGGGGGGTTAAGCCATCATCGCCGGGATAACTCACAGAAAATGGCAAAGTTATAAACAATGACCGAGAAAAAGATCGATCTTATTCACCTTTTCTGTGGATAGCTTTGTGCAGAACGCGGGAGTTATCTGAATAACCTTTTCCGTGCACGCTGAAGAGCCAGAAAGAACCAACAACACATCCGTATGATTTTTAATGATATTAAATCAAAAACCTTACCGGTAAATCTTTTATAAACAGTGAATATTTTCATGGTAACTGACAATTGCTTAAAATATAAGCACACTGCTTTTTATCCACAGATAATCGCTCAGGGTTAGGCCAGAGCGGCGAAATTATGGCCAGATCGTGAAAAGTCAAGGCTGTAAATGGAACCAGTACCGCACTCAGACGGTGGTTATCCCATTTTTCTGTGGATAACCGGGCTGGAGATCCTGTTCATTGTTGCGGGTAAGCTGGGATAACCCTGAAGCACCTGGGGCGGCGAGCGTGCAATCCGCTAAAAAAAGCACGATCTATCATGTTATTATCGATCCCTGACGCGGATTATTTATGTGAGAAACGTGACTCACCCGCTACTGTACAAATTTTAATCATTGCGAGTGTTCACCATGAGTTACCAGCCAGGACCACCTGAAGATGAAGCCAGCCTGCTGGCACGCGCGCAGGATTTAGCCGGTTTAACCCTGGAAACCCTGGCCGCGCGCGCCGGTCTGCCCATGCCTGCGGATCTCAAACGCGACAAGGGCTGGGTCGGCATGCTGCTGGAGTGGCATCTTGGTGCCAGCGCAGGCAGCAAAGCGGAGCAGGACTTTGCCCATCTGGGTATCGAACTGAAAACTATCCCGATTGATGCGCAGGGTAAGCCGCTGGAAACCACCTTTGTCTGCGTGGCACCTCTGACCGGCAACAGCGGCGTGACCTGGCTCACCAGCCATGTGCGCCACAAGCTGGCGCGGGTATTGTGGATCCCGGTTGAAGGCGGACGTGAGATTCCGCTGCGGGAACGCCGTGTCGGCGCGCCGCTGTTATGGAGCCCCGATGCGGAAGAAGATGAGATGCTGCGGCAGGACTGGGAAGAGCTGATGGATATGATTGTGCTGGGTCGCGTAGAGCAGATTACCGCGCGACATGGTGCCTGGCTGCAAATACGGCCCAAAGCCGCCAATAGCAAAGCGCTGACAGAAGGAATCGGCGATCAGGGCCAGCCAATCATGACGCTGCCGCGCGGTTTCTACCTGAAGAAAAGCTTCACCGGGCCCCTGCTGGCGCGTCATTTTCTCCTCTGAACGTCGCCACCCGCGTTGATGTGTCGCAATTTTGTGGGAGATCGGCGAAATGAATGCGTATAATCGCCGTTTACTTTTCGTTTAGGATTAAATGTCGGTATGTTTGAGTGGATTTCCGATCCCAACGCCTGGCTGGCGCTGGGCACCCTGACCATCCTTGAGGTGGTGCTGGGTATTGATAACATCATTTTCCTGTCGCTGGTGGTCGCTAAACTGCCAAAACACCAGCAAGCCAGCGCACGTCGCATTGGTCTGATGGGCGCGATGCTGATGCGTCTTGGCCTGCTGGCTTCTATCGCGTGGGTAGCCCGTCTGACTAACCCGCTCTTTACGCTGATGGATCATGCGTTCTCGGCGCGCGATCTGATTCTGCTGTTTGGCGGACTGTTCCTGCTGTGGAAATCGAGCATGGAGATCCATGAAACGATCGAAGGCAGCGAAGGCGAACACAACACCCGCGTCCATTCCTTCCTGGGTGCGATTGTACAGATCATGATGCTCGACATTATTTTCAGCCTCGACTCGGTGATCACGGCCATCGGCCTCTCCGATCATCTGTTCATTATGATGGCGGCGGTGGTTATTGCCGTGCTGATGATGATGTTCGCTGCGCGCGCGATCGGTGAGTTTGTTGACCGCCATCCGTCAGTGAAAATGCTGGCTCTCTCTTTCCTGATTCTGGTCGGTTTCACCCTGATCCTGGAGAGTTTTGCGGTCCACGTACCAAAAGGTTACATTTATTTCGCTATGTTCTTCTCAATGGCGGTTGAGTGTCTTAACCTGATGCGCAGTAAGAAAAAGCACGCCTGATAAAGTCAAGGGCGAGCCTGCTCGCCCGGTTATTTTCAGATTCATACGATTAACCCTGCCGGCAAAACCATTTATTACTACACTGTTTGCACTTGACCATTTGTGAGGATTAGGCGTGATGAAAGGGTTGGCAGGAGTAGCACTGGTGATGGTAACCGCCGCATTCTTAAGTGGATGCAGTTCTGATTATGTCATGGCGACCAAAGATGGCCGGATGATCATGACCGAAGGCAAGCCGAGCATTGATAAAGAGACCGGCCTGGTGGAGTACACTGACCAGACGGGTCATATGGTGCAGATTAACAGCGATGAGGTTTCTACGATCATTGAACGTTAAGTGCCCGATTTAATCACCTGCCACCGATTCCCGGCTGGCAGGTGATTTCCCCGACTTTTCCCCCTTCCTTCCCCGCCATTGCTCGCGCTATAGTCCCTGAGGACACAACATTCCATTCCATAAAGAAAAGGAAGCTGGCAATGCACTATCATCGTATTCCCCACAGCACGCTGGAAGTGAGTCAGCTGGGGTTGGGCACCATGACGTTTGGCGAACAGAACAGCGAAGCCGACGCCCATGCTCAACTGGATTTAGCTATCCGTTCCGGCATCAACTTTATTGATACTGCCGAGATGTATCCGGTGCCCCCGCGTCCGGAAACCCAGGGTCTGACCGAACAATATATTGGCAGCTGGCTTAAACAGCGCGGCAGCCGCGACAAAATCATTCTGGCCAGTAAAGTGGCCGGGCCTTCACGTGGCAATGATGCGTCGATTCGCCCGGATATGGCGCTGGACCGTAAAAACATCCGCGCAGCACTCGATGCCAGCCTGAAACGCCTGAATACTGACTACCTTGACCTCTACCAGCTGCACTGGCCACAGCGTCAGACCAACTATTTTGGCAAGCTCGGCTATCAGTACAGCGAAACCACTGCTCAGGTGACGCTGCTGGAGACGCTGGAAGCGCTGACCGAACAGGTGCGAGCCGGTAAGATCCGCTATATCGGGGTGTCGAACGAAACCGCGTGGGGCGTGATGCGCTATCTGCAGCTGGCGGAGAAGCATGAACTGCCCCGCATTATCAGCATTCAGAATCCCTACAGCCTGCTGAACCGCAGCTTTGAAGTGGGTCTGGCCGAAATCAGCCAGCATGAAGGCGTAGAGCTGCTGGCGTATTCCAGCCTGGCGTTTGGAACGCTGAGCGGCAAATACCTGAATGGCGCGCAGCCTGCGGGCGCACGCAACACGTTGTTCAGCCGCTTTACCCGCTACAGCGGCGAGCAGTCACAAAAGGCGATTGCCGAATATGTGGCACTGGCTCAGCAGCATCAGATCGACCCGTCGCAGATGGCCCTGGCCTATGTGCGTCAGCAGCCGTTTGTGGCCAGCACGCTGCTGGGCGCCACTACGCCTGAACAGTTGCAGATCAATATCGACAGCTTCAATCTGACCTTAAATGCAGAGATCCTGGAAGGCATTGAGGCGATCCACCGTCGTTATACTTATCCGGCTCCCTGAGCGTTCTGTTGCCAGCTGCCGCGTGGCGGCTGGCATCACTTACAGGTCGCGATAATAGAGTTTTACCGGCTTAGCGGGATACTCCAGCGCTTCGCCCTGTGGCAGCCAGCCATAACGTTCGTAGTAGCCCCCAAACGTTGACCATAACCACAGCCGTGGATAGCCCTGTGCCTGCGCATAGGCGATGACATGCTGCTGCAGTGCTTCACTGACACCTTTGCCGCGCACCGACTCATCAATATAGAGCGCCGCCAGCCAGGGGAAAAGATCCTGACGGCTGATCAGGTCGCAGCGCCAGAATCCCACCGTGCCGACTGCCCTGCCCGCCTCCACGGCAACGAAAGTCACCGGAAAATCAGCACCGATAAGGCTGCTGTTCACCACACTGGCAAAGAACGCCCGGCTGGTGGCTTCACCAAATGCGCGCCACTGCCAGTCGATGATCTGATCGGCAAATTGGGGGGCATCGCTGAGCGATACAATCTCAATCACATCAGTTTCCCCTGAAAGATCGGGACTGAATCAAACAGGTAGCCATCAAAGTCAGGCGCATCAGCGTCGGAAAGCTCCAGCAGCGTATTCTTGACGTTCTCAAGGTGCTGCCAGGTAGATTGCCAGGCCCCCATCACATCACGCCGACGCAGAGCGGCCAGGATAGTCTGGTGATCGCCAAGCCACTTCAGGCGATAGGCGCGGGTTTCAAACTGCGGGCGCAGCTGCTGCCAGAGCGGGCTACTGTCATGATGTCGCCAGATGCTGGTGACGGTATCGAGCAGCATCTGATTCTGACTGGCACCCGCCAGCAGCAGATGAAACAACTTGTCGTTGTCCTGACTGCTGTCGTTGGCGGCGATAGCACGCTGCTCCTGTTCCAGCGTTCGGCGCAGATTTTCAATGTCCGCTTTGGTCGCCATTTTTGCGGCAAAGGCTGCAATATTGCTCTCCAGCAACTGACGTGCCTGTAGCATTTCAAACGGGCCAACGTCGCTGCGGAAGAAGGCCTCTTCTTCATCATCACTGGCGGAAGGAATACGCATCACATAGACGCCGGAGCTCTGGCGGATATCCACCGTACCTTCCAGCTCCAGCATCAATAATGCCTCGCGCACGATGGTCCGGCTGACGCCCCAGGTTTCAGCCAGCTGACGTTCAGGCGGCAGGCGCGATCCCACCGGATAGTGCCCGTCACAGATCTGCTGACGCAGGTGCTGACCAATTTCCTGATACTGCTTTTTTTCTTGCGGCGCTTCGGCTTTGTCCACACTGTCACCCTTTGCAATCAATGCGCTAACGGCATTGCCGCGGTTCCCTGCGCGACAATGCCCGCGAACCGGAGAGGCTGGCTCGCAAACTGGGGCTCAGTGTATCAAAGCCAGCGCCTGATCGAGTACCTTTGCACCATTCAGCGTGCCGTAAGCAACCGTATCGATCACCGCGATGGGCAACTGATAGCTGTCGGTGAGTTTTCGGTTCTCCTCCAGTTTGAAGCGCACCTGTGGCCCCAGCAGCACGACCACCACCTCGTTGCCGTAGTTTTGCAGCTCTTCACGCAGATTTTGCTCCGGAATGGCGTAGATCTGAAATGCCAGTCCGCGAGCGGCAGCCTCCTTTTCCATCCGCGTCACCACCATTGAGGTCGACATGCCCGCAGCACAGGCCAGAACAATTCGTTTCATGCTCGTTTCCTCGCGTTATTTCGGCTCATCATCAAGCCACAGGGTAAATTGCTGCGTGTCGCGCAGCGTACGGAACCAGTGGGCAGATTTCTTCATACGGCGCTGACGCTGCTTATCTAAATCGATTTCGATAAGACCATAGCGATTTTTAAAGGCATTCATGGGCGAGACATTGTCGGTAAACGCCCACAGCATGTAGCCCTGACAGTTAATACCCGCCTGACTGGCGCGTATCGCCTGATGCAGGTGCTCGCTGATAAACGCGATGCGGTAATCGTCCTGAATCTCCCCGTCGGCATTTTTGAACTGCGCTTCGTTCTCAATTCCCATACCGCTTTCAGCCACAAACCACGGGATATTGCCGTACTCATCGCGCATCCGCTGCGCCATATCCCAGATAATTTCAGGCTGAATTTCCCAGCCGCGCGAAGGGTTCATCCGTCGCCCCGGCAGTTCAAAGTGTTCGTAATACCAGGCGGGATGAAAGGGTGTCTCGGGATGCCAGGCGCGGGATGGTGCCTTCACGCGATGCGGATAGTAGAGATTAAGCCCGACTTCATCGACGGTAGTGGCGGCAATAATCGCCAGCTCTTCCGGGGTGGTTTCCCACTCAATCTGATGCTTATCAAGCAGCGCCAGCAGCTCCGCCGGATACTCGCCTTTAATGGCGGGATCGAGAAACACCCGGTTGTAGAACAGGTCATAAATATGCGCCGCCTTCTGGTCGTGCGGGGCTGATGATCGCGGATAGGTGACTTCCGGATTGAGTATGGTACCAATGCGACCAGCATAGCCTGCCGCGCGGAACAGCTGCACTACCCGGGCGGTCGCGAGATTCTTGTGGTGGTTCCACTGCATCCATTTATGGGTGTTCTGCTCATAAGGCCAGCGCAGCGCGTCGAGATAGACGCGGGTCTGCACCACAATCGGCTCGTTAAACACAAACCAGCGCGTGACCCGACCGGCATAGCGTTTAAACACCTGTTCGACATAACGGATAAACAGTTCAACCACATGCTTTGACTGCCAGCCGCCATACTGCTCCAGCAGCGTAGCGGGCAGCTCGTAATGCTCCAGACAGAGCATCAGTTCAATGCCCTGGCGCTGCATTTCATCAATCAGCCGGTCATAGTAAGCCGCGTATTCCTCATCGACCGTAGCGGTTTCGTAATCGATCAGGAAACGCGACCAGTTGATTGAAGTGCGGTAGTGGGTCAGCCCGCTGGCCTTCATTAGCGCCACATCCTCACTAAACCTGTTGATAAAGTCGGTGGCAACCGCCGGGCCATAACCGTTGTGCCAGACGTGACGATCCTGCTGATACCAGGCGTCAGGCCAGGAGTCCTGCCCCGCTTTTTTTCCGCTCCAGCCTTCCGTCTGCCAGGCGGAGGCAGCAGCCCCCAGAATGAAATTCTCAGGTATGTGGACAGTCTGACGACTCATAACACCTCCGTTCGGTTGGGGTTCAGCTCAGGTTGCAGGCTCTTTGCTTCCGCTGCTTCTGCTGCATCCGCGCGGCGGGCTGCGACTTTCACAAATGGCAGATAGATAAGTACTGACACCAGAATGCAGACGATCTGCGTCACCACCGCACCCATCGATCCGGCCGTTGAGAGCCAGGCATTGATAATCGGAGGCGTGGTCCAGGGCACCATCACTACGGCTTTCCCGGCAAATCCCATCACCGTAGCAAAGTAACCGATAGAACCTGTCACTAGCGGTGTGATAATGAAAGGGATAGCCAGTATCGGGTTAAGCATAATCGGCATACCAAATATAACCGGCTCGTTGATATTGAAAATGCCTGGCCCGAACGACAGTTTGGCGATTTCACGCATCTCTTTGCGTCGCGTTGCCAGCATCACGGCGGTGAGCAGCCCGATGGTCAGGCCGGAGCCGCCGATGCTCATATAAACATCCCAGAACGGCATGGTGATAATGTTCGGTGCCTCTTTTCCCTGCTCAAAAGCGGTCATGTTGACCATAATCGCGCCCAGCAACAGCGGCTCACGGATCGGCTTCACCATCTGGTTGCCGTGAATACCAATCACCCAGAACAGCTGGGCGACGAACATCAGAATCAGAATGCCCCACAGGCTCTGCACCACCGACTCCAGCGGCTGCTGCACCACCTGGTATACCGCGTCGTAAAGGTACATGCCGGTGACGCGATGGAAGATAAAGCCAAAGGTCGCTATCAGCGTCACGGTGATGATTGAGGGGATGAGCGCGGAGAAAGAGGCGGCCACGTTGGGCGGCACGGTGTCGGGCATTTTGATTTTCAGCCGCTCAACCTGTTCGAGGCGGCAGTAGATCTCTACCGACAGAATGGCGATAAACATGCCGAGAAACAGGCTTTTGGTATCGGAGAATTGTTTGGCCAGCACGTCGGTGACCAGGTGCATCTGCCCATCGACCATCATCTGTAAGGTGGTCGGCGTCACGGATACAAAGCAGATGATCGCCAGCAGGCCGGGAAACAGCGTTTTTATACCGTTGATGCGCCCAAGCTCAATACCAATCAGGAACACCGCACCAATGTTGAGAAAGCTGAGCGTGGCGTAATTGATACTGCTGGTGATGGGCTTGAGGTCAGCTAAAAAAGCCAGGGCGGCAAAGCTGGCAAGGCCATTTTTGCTGTCCAGCACCATGTTAGAGATCAATACCGAGAAGGCGCCAACAATGATCACCGGCATCAGGGTAATGAACGAGGCTTTAATCGCCATGATGTAGCGATAACTGTTAAAGCGGGTGGCAAAGCTGCCCAGGGAATCGATAAGGCGGTCCTGTAGAGACATGATCAACCCTCAGAGATGTAAGATCGGTATTCCTGTAATCGTCGTGGTCTTCCCTGTTAGTGGCATACCAAAATGACGAATCTCCTCGGTTTTTTCTGTGACGAACCTCCCGGAAACGTTTATTGGCATTCCAGTATGATTAAAACGGCCAATTTGGCATACCAATAGCGGAGGCGTTATGGATTACGAACAGACCATGATGGAATTGCTGATCAATGCAGGGGAAGCCCGTTCGTCGGCGATGATGGCGATTCAGTGTGCGCGCAAACGCGACTGGACCGGGGCTGACGCGGCGCTGGCAGCTTCAGATACCGCGGCAAAAGCGGCACATAAAATTCAGACCGCGTTGATTGGTGCAGACGAGGGAAGCGGAAAATTGCCGGTCACGCTGATTCTGGTGCATGCGCAGGATCATCTGATGAATGCAATGCTGTGCCGCGAGCTGGCAGAGGAGCTGGTCATGCTGCGCAAAGAGATCTATGGCTGACAGGCGGCGCGCTGGCCGCCCGGGTGAGGTGATTAGCTGTTTTCCAGTGCCAGTAGCGACTCAATAGTCTGCGCGCGGCGGATCTCGCGCGGCTGGCCCTGCTCAAACAGCACTTCCGGGATCAGCGGACGGCTGTTGTAGTTAGAAGACATGGATGCACCGTAAGCTCCGGTGTCGTGAAACACCAGGTAATCGCCAACCTTTGCCGCCGGAATCGCGCGTGGTTCGACCATGCCGCCCTCCAGCTGGGTAAAGACATCACCCGATTCGCACAGCGGGCCAGCGACCACGGTGTCGATAGTCTGCTGCTCATCAATGGCCCGCTCATCGCCCGCCATCAGCGAGATATGGTGATAGCTGCCATACATGGAGGGACGCATGAGGTCACTGAAACCGGCATCGACCAGCACGAAGTGACGGCTGCCCATCGACTTAACCGCCCGTACCTGAGAGACCAGCACACCGGCCTCGGCCACCAGGAAACGGCCCGGTTCGATCTCCAGCTTTATCGCGTGACCCAGATGCTGAGCGATACGCTGCCGCGCTGCATCCCACAGGCCGAAATAGTGATCGGTATCGATCGCCTCTTCGCCATAGCGATAAGGCACAGAGAGGCCGCCGCCCGCAGAGATCGCGGTCAGATCCTGACCCGACGCCATCACCAGTTCAACCATCGCATCACAGACCTGCTGCAGATGCGCATAATCGACGCCAGAGCCGATATGCATATGAATGCCCACCAGCTGCAAGCCGTGCTGTTTAATCGCCGCCAGCGCCCCGGCTAAATCGGCATGCCAGATCCCGTGCTTGCTGTTTTCGCCACCGGTATTGGTTTTCTGACTGTGGCCGTGACCAAAACCAGGATTGACCCGCAGCCACACCGCATGTCCCGGTGAGACCGCGCCGAGCTGATGCAGCATATCGATCGATCCGGCATTAACCGGCACCTTTAACGCGGTCACCCGCTCCAGCGTCGGCTGATCGAACAGATCCGCGGTAAAGACGATCTCATCACCGCCAGGCTGGTAACCCGCGGCCAGCGCACGTTCGATCTCACCCAGCGATACCGAGTCCACTTTCACGCCTGCTGCGCGCATCAGGCGCAGGATATGCGTATTCGAGCAGGCCTTCTGCGCAAAGCGCACCACATCAAATGCCTGCAGCTGGGCAATACGCGCCTGAATAATCTGCGCATCATAAGCCCAGAATGGCCCGGTGTAGCGGCGTGCCAGCGGCAGCAGGTTAGCGGCGCTGAGTGCGGTTTCGGTACTCTGTAAGGAACGTGGCATGGCAATTCTCCTGTGGCAATAGCTGCATTAAGCCAGAATCGTGTCATAGCGAAAAATATCTGTTTTAATAGCATCTATGCAGAATGGATATAGGAAGGGTGCGTGGCGAACATTAACTGGCGGCATATCGAGATTTTTCATGCGGTGATGACCAGCGGCAATCTGACTCAGGCCGCGACACTGCTGCACACCTCACAGCCGACGGTGAGCCGGGAGCTGGCACGCCTGGAGCAGCAGCTGGGATTAGAGTTGTTCGGACGGGTTCGTGGTCGCCTGCAACCGACGGTGCAGGGAT
This sequence comes from Pantoea sp. EKM21T, assembly GCF_011800405.1. Taxonomy (NCBI): domain Bacteria; kingdom Pseudomonadati; phylum Pseudomonadota; class Gammaproteobacteria; order Enterobacterales; family Erwiniaceae; genus Pantoea; species Pantoea sp. EKM21T. The sequence continues at coordinate 83,320 of NZ_JAALFV010000011.1, read as the reverse complement.
TGCGTCTTTTCGAAGAGGTGCAGCGATCCTGGTACGGACTGGATCGCATCATGGAAGCGGCTGAAGGACTGCGCCAGTTCCGTCAGGGTGAGCTGTCGATCGCCTGCCTGCCCGTTTTTTCGCAGTCGCTGCTGCCACCACTGTGTCAGCCCTTTTTACAGCGCTACCCGGATGTGAGCCTGAATGTGATTCCACAGGAGTCGCCGCTGCTGGAGGAGTGGCTGTCAGCACAGCGCTACGATATCGGCTTAACCGAAACCCAGCACGCTCCGGCCGGCACTGACCGTCTCGCCCTGCTGACCTGCGATGAAGTATGCGTATTGCCTCAGCATCACCCTCTGAGTCAGCGTTCAGAGCTGACGCCGCACGATTTTGCGGGCGAACAGTATGTGAGCCTGTCGCGCAGTGACAGCTATCGTCAGTTGCTGGATGCGCTGTTTCATGAGCAGGGCGTCGAGCGGCGGCTGGTGATGGAGACGCACAGTGCCGCTTCGGTGTGCGCCATGGTCAGAGCGGGCGTGGGCATTTCAATTGTGAATCCGCTGACGGCGCTGGATTACGCCGACAGCGGTGTGGTGATGCGTAAGTTCAGCGTGGCGGTTCCGTTTACCGTCAGCCTGGTGAGGCCGCAGCACCGCCCTGCATCGGCGCTGGTCGATGCCTTTGTCAGCCATCTGCAACGGCAGGTGGCTGACTTTCCGGCACGCATCGCCGCCCGCCTGGCTTAAGCGCGAACCCTGGCGGCTGCGCGGCCCGATTTGCGGAAGGTGATCAGACAGATCAGCAGGCCGATTGCCGCCAGCGCAGCGGCAGCAACCGGCACCGCCGTCAGGCCATATCCACGGCCAATCACCGCACCGCCGACCCAGGCACCCAGCGCATTGCCCACGTTAAACGCCGAAATGTTCAGGGTTGAGACCAGGTTAGGCGCCTCTTTGCCGTGCCGTACCACGTTGATCTGCAGACCCGGCACCGTCGCAAAGGTCGCCATCGCCCACAGGAACAGGGTGATCTCCGCCAGCCACAGCGCATGGCTGGTCCAGCTGAACAGCAGCGAGAAGATGGCGATCAGTGAGAAGCTGAGGATCAGGCTAAAGGAGACTTTCCAGTCGGCCAGTTTGCCGCCAAGAATATTACCGACCGTCAGGCCTGCGCCAATCAGGAACAGCGTCCAGCTGACGCCGCGATCGCTGATGCCCGTCACCTCTAGCAGCAGCGGCGCAATGTAGCTGAACAGCGCAAACATCGCCGCGGCAAAGAACACCGTCATCAGCAGCGACAGCCACAGTTTCCCGTTGGCCAGTGCACCAATTTCACTCGCCAGGTGAACCGGCTTTTCCTGTTTATTGTTGGGCAGACTCACGATCAGGGCGATAAACGCCAGCACGCCAATCACTGCCACGCCCCAGAAGGTGGCTCGCCAGCCAAACATCTGTCCGAAACTGGTTCCCAGCGGAACGCCCAGCACGTTGGCTAAGGTCAGTCCGGTGAACATCAGTGCGACAGCGGAAGCCTGACGACCGGCTGGTACCAGACTAGCGGCGACCACCGCGCCAATACCGAAGAAGGCACCGTGACAAAGCGCGGTGACGATGCGTGCCAGCATCAGCAGGTTATAGTTGTAAGCCAGCGCACACAGCAGGTTGCCGACAATAAATATCACCATCAGCAGAATCAGCGTTTTTTTACGCGGCAGCCTGGCGGTGAGCAGCGCCATAATCGGCGCACCTATCGCCACGCCCAGCGCGTAGCCGCTGATCAGCCAGCCCGCCGACGGAATCGACACCTGAAGGTCACGCGCCACCTCCGGCAGCAATCCCATAATGACAAACTCAGTGGTTCCGATGGCGAACGCACTCAACGCCAGCGCCATTAATGCTACAGGCATAACACTCTCCCAATATCATTTGCAGGTGAACTGCACAGACGCGCAGCCCCTCGACGCTTATTAAAATTTGATCTGCGTCACGGTGAGCATTACAGCACAGTGCTGATGCGCGACATAGCCTGCGCGCAGCAAAGGATTATTGCCGGGGCCGCAATAATCCTGCCGCTTTGCCGGAAAAAATGGCTTTGTCAGCCTGCTGGCTAAGCCCGTTAAAGCGCACATGACCCAGGGTCAGGTTGTCATTTCCCGCGAACCCGTTACGCTTTTTAGTGCGTATTTAATTAATAAATCCTTAACGTTGCCGATATATCCCTAATCAATTGCCAGGTGATGTGATCAACTTCTGACGCAGGGAGAGAGAATGCAACGACTCATAGCCTTAATGGTGTTTGGCTTAACCGGTTGCTCGGTGGGTCATTATGAGTACAGTAAAGAAGCTGAAAAACGGGTGGATATGACCGTGACCGGCATTCCCACCGTGCTGGGTTTAGGCACGCTCGGTACCACCATCCCACTGACGCCGGAGTACAGCCTGACCGCCGCACATGTGGCAAAGTTTTCGCTTTACCGGGTCAAAGCCTGGCATCCGCAATGCGATCTGGCCGTGGTCTACCACAAAAACAGCGAAATGAACCTGCCACCCAACTTTCGTAACAGCCACATCGGCGATCAGGTCAATCTCTACGGCTACAGTTTTATTTCGGCCATGCCGGTCAGTTCCAGCGGGCAGAACCTGATCAATACCACGCTGGCGAACAGCTGGAACAAATCAGACTGCGTCGTGGTGGCGGCGAATGCGGGGGTGGTTAAAGGGATGTCGGGCGGCGCAGTCTATAACGCCTCTGACGATACGCTGGCGGGCGTGATTATTGGCTACAGCAATAACATCAACGACAATGTCAGCGGTAAGACACTCTATAAGAACGTTGCGCTCTATGTGCCTTACTCGCGATTTCAGACATGGCTGGATCAGGCGATTAAATCCTGATATCTGCTGAACGAACAGATGTAAAAAAGGCCGGAATTTCCGGCCTTAAGCTTGGTGACAAAGTCGGGCCTGGTTCGCTGTAAGACCAAGCCTGCACAGGTAACACGGTCAGATCGGAAAGACGCAAAAACTGTCATCCATGACCGCTCGGCCCACGCCATCCATGGCGCGGGACGCTTTCCTCTTCTGACCGTGTTCCCTGTGCCGTGAGTTTATCAGTTGCTGCCAAATTCACTCTGATTCGGCTTTGTCATCACGCTGTCAGGCCTGAAGATCAGGCCTGACAGCGACTCATAACGATTACTTGCTGCCTGGGCGCAGTGCCGGGAACAGAATCACATCGCGGATAGTGTGGCTGTTGGTAAACAGCATCACCATACGGTCAATACCGATACCCAGACCGGCTGTTGGCGGCAGACCGTGCTCCAGTGCGGTGACATAGTCTTCGTCGTAGAACATCGCTTCGTCGTCGCCAGCATCTTTGGCATTCACCTGCTGCAGGAAACGCTCAGCCTGATCTTCCGCATCGTTCAGCTCGGAGAAGCCGTTACCGATTTCACGACCGCCAATGAAGAACTCAAAGCGATCGGTGATTTCCGGGTTCTCGTCGTTACGACGGGCCAGCGGAGAGACTTCAGCCGGATATTCAGTGATGAAGGTCGGCTGAATCAGATGCGCTTCTGCGGTCTCTTCGAAGATTTCGGTTACGACACGGCCCAGACCCCAGCTTTTCTCAACCTTGATGTGCAGTGATTGAGCAATCGCCACCGCTTTATCAAAGTCTTCCAGATCGGCCAGATCCGTTTCCGGACGGTATTTCTTGATCGCTTCACGCATGGTCAGTTTTTCAAACGGCTTACCGAAATCAAACTCCTGCTCGCCGTAAGGCACCACGGTGCTGCCCAGCACATCCTGCGCCAGCGTACGGAACAGGCTTTCGGTCAGCTCGATCAGATCTTTGTAATCCGCATAAGCCATATAGAGTTCCATCATGGTGAACTCTGGGTTATGACGTGGCGAAATACCTTCGTTACGGAAGTTACGGTTGATCTCGAACACGCGATCGAATCCGCCCACTACCAGACGCTTCAGATAAAGCTCTGGAGCGATACGCAGATACATGTCGATATCCAGCGCATTGTGATGGGTGATGAACGGACGCGCAGACGCGCCGCCAGGGATCACCTGCATCATCGGGGTTTCCACTTCCATAAAGTCGCGGCCCACCATGAACTGGCGAATGCCGGCCATGATCTGCGAACGAATTCTGAAGGTGTTACGCGACTCCTCGTTGGCGATGAGATCAAGGTAACGCTGACGGTAGCGCGTTTCCTGATCGGCCAGGCCGTGGAACTTGTCCGGCAGCGGACGCAGTGCTTTGGTCAGCAGGCGCAGTTCAGAACAGTGAATCGACAGTTCGCCGGTTTTGGTTTTGAACAGTTTGCCGCGCGCGCCCAGAATATCGCCGAGATCCCACTTTTTGAACTGCTCGTTGTAGATGCCTTCAGCCAGATCGTCACGCGAGACGTAAAGCTGAATCCGGCCACCCACATCCTGCAGGGTCACGAAAGAGGCTTTACCCATAATACGACGGGTCATCATACGTCCGGCGACGCTGACTTCGATGCCGAGATCTTCAAGCTCTTCGTTGCTCTTCTCGCCATAGCTCTCATGCAGCTGGTTTGAGAGGCTGTCACGACGAAAATCGTTAGGAAACGCCACGCCATTTGCACGCAGCACGCTCAGCTTTTCGCGACGCGCTTTCAGTTCGTTATTTAACTCAACGGCGGCATCAGCGCTCTGCGGTTGTTGTTCAGACATGTCGGTTCCTTATAACCCTGCTTTTAAACTAGCTTCAATGAATCGATCCAGGTCGCCGTCCAGCACCGCCTGGGTGTTACGCGTCTCTACGCCGGTGCGCAGATCTTTGATGCGTGCATCATCGAGAACGTAAGAACGGATCTGACTTCCCCAGCCGATGTCGGACTTGTTGTCCTCCAGCGCCTGTTTCTCAGCGTTTTTCTTCTGCATCTCAAGCTCGTACAGCTTCGCTTTCATCTGCTTCATCGCCTGATCTTTGTTCTTGTGCTGAGAACGGTCATTCTGACACTGGGTGACGGTACCGGTTGGAATATGGGTAATACGTACCGCAGATTCCGTCCGGTTAACGTGCTGGCCGCCCGCCCCTGACGCACGATAGACGTCAATGCGCAGATCGGCTGGGTTGATGTCGATATCAATATCGTCATCCACTTCCGGATAGATAAAGGCGGAGCTGAAGGAGGTGTGACGACGGCCGCCGGAGTCAAACGGGCTCTTACGCACCAGGCGATGCACGCCCGTTTCGGTGCGCAACCAGCCAAAGGCGTAGTCGCCTGACACGCGAATGGTCACAGATTTAATGCCTGCAACTTCACCTTCAGACTCTTCGATAATTTCGGTTTTGAAGCCTTTGGCTTCAGCCCAACGCAGATACATACGCATCAGCATGCTGGCCCAGTCCTGCGCTTCGGTGCCGCCGGAACCCGCCTGCAGATCGATGTAGCAGTCGGCGCTGTCATACTCGCCAGAGAACATGCGGCGGAATTCCAGCTCGCCCAGCTTGCCCTCAAGGACATCCAGCTCGGCAACCGCTTCGTCGAAAGTCTCTTCGTCTTCCGCTTCTACCGCCAGTTCAAGCAGACCCTGCACATCTTCCAGGCCCTGCGACATCTGATCCAGCGTCTGCACGATCGCTTCCAGCGAGGAGCGCTCTTTGCCCAGCGCCTGAGCACGCTCAGGTTCGTTCCAGACATCGGGCTGTTCCAGCTCGGCGTTTACTTCTTCGAGGCGTTCTTTCTTGGCATCGTAGTCAAAGATACCCCCGAAGAACGTCGCTGCGCTCACTGAGGTCCTGAATACGGTTTTTGACCGGGTTGATTTCAAACATGGCTTTAGCGTCTTTCTTATGTTCGATGGGACAGGAAATTTAACGCACAAGTTTACCCGAAACTGGCGGCAGATTGTAGCGCTGAGACAGCGGGCTGATGCCGGGGCGGCGTGACGCGTTGCATTTGCTTATCGGGCTGCGACGACAACCGCTCGCACAGCAGGTTAACGCAGGGGAAAAACAGGCTGACGCGCCTCTGCCGTGACCGGAGACGCGCGCGCCTTAGAAAAATCAAAGCGGCCAGATATGGTCAATGATTAGCTGTACCGAGCGGTTACCGCGATACTCATTGATATCCAGCTTATAGGCCAGCTCGACCTGACGAATGCTGCTGTCGGGCCACAGGGTGGTATCGACATTAAAGGCGATCCCGTCGATCAGCGGACCGCCGTCCAGCGGTTCGACCATCACTTTCAGATGTCGCTCGCCCACCAGCCGCTGTTGCAGCAGCTTAAATTTGCCGTCAAAGGCGGGTTCCGGGAACGCCTGGCCCCAGGGCCCCGCTTCGCGCAGCATCTCAGCGGTCTGCAGCGAAAACTCCTGCGGCTGCAACGCGCCATCTGACCAGATGATGCCCTGCAGAGATTCGCCATCCAGCCACTCACCGACCAGATCGGCAAAGCGCTGACGAAACTCCTCGTAGCGTGCGGTTTCCAGTGATAAGCCTGCCGCCATGGCATGACCGCCGAACTTCAGCATCAGGCCGGGATTCAGCGTATCCAGACGCTCCAGCGCGTCGCGCAGATGCAGACCGGCAATTGAGCGGCCAGAGCCTTTCAGCGTGCCGTCGCCCGCCGGAGCAAAGGCAATCACCGGACGATGGAAACGCTCTTTCAGACGGGAGGCGAGGATCCCCACCACCCCCTGATGCCATTCGGGATGATAAAAGGCCAGCCCCAGCGGCAGATCGCGCTGCTCACGCTCCAGCGCCTGACACAGCGCCAGCGCTTCGCTCTGCATGCCCTGCTCTATCTCTTTGCGCGTCTGGTTCAGCGCGTCCAGCTCACTGGCTAACATCCGTGCCTGACTGAGATCCTCAGTCATTAACAGCGCCACGCCCACCGACATATCGTCGAGCCGGCCTGCGGCATTGAGCCGTGGCCCCAGCGCAAAGCCGAGATCGCTGGCCGCCATCTGACGCGCATCGCGATTAGCAATCTCCAGCAGCGCCCGGATGCCTGGCCGGCATTTTCCGGCCCGAATGCGGCTGAGTCCCTGCCACACCAGAATGCGGTTGTTGACGTCGAGCGGCACCACGTCGGCAACCGTGCCGAGCGCCACCAGATCCAGCATCTCCGCAAGATTGGGTTCAGTGCGGGTGGCACCAAACCAGCCCTGGGCACGCAGATGGGCGCGCAGCGCCAGCATCAGATAGAACGCAACGCCCACGCCCGCCAGTGCACGTGAGGGAAAGTTGCAGTCCGGCAGATTGGGATTAACGATCGCCTCAGCGGCCGGTAAGGTCTCGCCCGGCAGGTGGTGGTCGGTAATCAGCACCGGAATCCCGTGCTGATGGGCACATTCAACGCCGGCGTGGGAGGAGATGCCGTTGTCGACGGTCAGGATCATCGCCGCGCCGCGCGCCCGCGCCTGCTCAACCACTTCAGGGCTGAGGCCATAACCATCTTCAAAGCGGTTAGGCACCAGATACTGCACGTTGCCGCCGCCCATGCTGCGCAGCGCCATGACCGTCAGCGCGGTACTGGTCGCGCCATCGGCATCAAAGTCGCCCACCACCATAATGCGACGCCCATCCAGCAGCGCCTGATGCAGCAGTTCCACTGCGCTCTCAATCCCGCTTAAGGACTGGTACGGAAGCAGGTTTTTCGCCCCGCGCTCCAGCTCTGCCGCGTCGCGCACGCCGCGTTGCAGATAGAGTCGTTTCAGCAGCGGCGGCAGCGTCGCCGGAAGCGCATCATCAACCGTCACCTCACGGCGACGGAGTTCCACATCCTGTTTTACCACCGATTAACCACCACGCTTCTGATTGTCCAGCACCTGCTTCAGCTCCTGCGGCGACTGATAACCTGGGATCATCATGCCGCTGTCAGTCAGCATCGCGGGCGTGCCCTGAATGCCGAACAGCACGCCAAGCTTATAGTGCTGGGCAATATCGATTTTGCAACTGTCTGGTGCGGCCATCTTCGGCGCATTGCCTTTCATCGCCTCATCAAACGCTTTATTGCGGTCGGCGCTGCACCAGATCGCTTTCATCGCTGGTTCAATCTGACCATTCAGCCCTTCACGCGGAAACGCCAGGTAGCGCACGGTGATGCCCAGCGCATTGTAGTCCGCCATCTGCTCGTGCAGCTTGTGACAGTAGCCACAGGTGATGTCGGTAAAGACCGTGATCACGTGCTGCTCTTTAGGCGCTTTGTAGACGATCATCTCCGGCACCAGCGCCTCGACTTTTTTGTCCAGCAGCTGGTTGGTGACGTTGACCGGCTGTTTGCCGCTGACGTCATAGAGCGGCCCCTGGATCATATGTTTGCCGTCGTCGGTCACGTAGAGCACGCCGCTTTCTGACAGCACGGTTTTAAAACCCGGCAGCGGTGACGGGCTGATCTCCGTCTGGTTCAGACCGAGCTTTTTAAGTGATTGCTGAATGGCGCTGTCATCGGCCTGTGCGAGACCGGAAAAGGCGCTGGCTAAAAGAGCCAGCATGGCAAAATGCTTGTTCATTTTTGTCCTTATCGCCGCGGTCAGGCCCGCGGATGGTGTTGTTGATGCAACTGACGCAGGCGCTCAGTGGCGACGTGCGTATAAATTTGGGTGGTGGAGAGATCGCTGTGTCCCAGCAGCATCTGTACGACACGCAGATCGGCACCGTGGTTCAGCAGATGAGTCGCAAAGGCATGGCGCATCACATGCGGTGATAACTTTTCGCTGTCGATCCCCGCCAGCGTGGCGTAATGCTTGATGCGATGCCAGAAGGTCTGGCGCGTCATCTGCTGCGCCCGATTACTGGGAAACATCACGTCCAGCGTCTGACCGTTGAGCAGCCACGGACGACCATGTTCCATATATTGCTCCAGCCAGTAAACCGCTTCTTCACCTAAAGGCACCAGCCGCTCTTTATCCCCTTTACCGATAACCCGGACAACGCCCTGGCGCAGGCTGATGTCGCTGAGCGTCAGGCCAATCAGTTCGGAGACGCGCAGGCCCGTGGCGTAGAGCAGCTCCAGCATCGCTTTATCGCGCAACTCCAGCGGGATATCGATATTCGGTGCCTGCAACAGCCGCTCGACCTGTGCCTCACTGAGATCTTTCGGTAAACGCTGCGGCAGTTTTGGGGCTGACAGCAGCGCGCTGGGATCGTCCGGGCGCAGCTTTTCGCGGTAAAGATACTGGAACAGGCGACGCATGGCGCTGAGCAGCCGCGCTGAGCTGGTCGCCTTGTAGCCTCCCTCCAGCCGTTCAGCCAGAAACTGCTGCAGATCCAGCGGCGCCACGCTAAGCAGCGTCAGCTGATGATGCGCCAGCCATCCGGTCAGCGTCTGGAGGTCCTGGCGATAAGAGGAGAGAGTGTTCTGCGCCAGATTGCGTTCAATCCAGAGCGCATCAAGAAACTGTTCTGTCAGATCGCTGTCCTGCACGTTATCTCCGCCGTCTGGTGTAAAATCATGCTCATTATGCCTGATTCAGCAGCGCTTCTGGTACAATTGCGCCAAAGTCAGTATTTACAGAGTGTTATCTGCATGAAAATCGGTCTTTTTTACGGTTCCAGTACCTGTTACACCGAAATCGTAGCGGAGAAAATTCGCGATTTTATTGGCGAAGAGTTAGTGACGCTGCATAACGTGAAAGATGACGACCCGCGCCTGATGGAGCAGTACGACTTGCTGATCATGGGCATCCCGACCTGGGATTTCGGTGAGTTGCAGGAGGACTGGGAGGCGATCTGGCCGCAGTTGCCCGCGCTGAATCTGCAAAACAAGATTGTCGCACTGTATGGCATGGGCGATCAGATTGGCTATGGCGAGTGGTTTTTAGATGCGCTCGGCATGCTGCACGATTTGCTGCAGCCGATGGGGGTACGTTTTGTTGGCTACTGGCCGCTTGAAGGCTATGAGTTCACCAGCCCGAAACCGCTGAGTGCCGATGGCTCGCAGTTTGTGGGTCTGGCGCTTGATGATGTGAATCAGTTCGAGGTCACCGATGAGCGCGTTGAGCAGTGGTGCGAACAGGTGTTAACCGAAACCGCAGGACTGCTCTGACGGCCCTTCTGCCGGTGTCGAACCCTGGCATGAACAGGTGAGCGGCTTTAATCGCTCTTGCCTGTCATTATTGAACCGCAGTGCAGGCAGATGAACGGCTTCAGACGCTCTTGCCTGCACTGCTGCCATTAATGCCGCGCCGGGCTGAAGCAGCAGGCGCGTAACGCCCGCCATTCGCCAGGCTGCATATTGTCCTGCATCAGCCACCAGCGCAGCGTGGCACCCTGTTCGCTCTTCGCCACCAGCAGCACGCCAACGGGTAACCAGCGAAGTGGCTGAGTTGGCCGCCAGCGTTTTCCCTGCCAGATCCAGCAATGGACGCTTTCCCGCTGTAACGTACCGTGCCGTTGAATCAATCGCCAAACGCTGCGCCAGCCCTCAGCCAGCAACAGCAGAATAATCGGCGCTTTAACCAGCCAGCCGCCTGCAGGCAGCGTCATCAGCACCACGCCAGTCACGGCTGCTATCAGCCAGGCGCAGACTAACCCGCACGCCAGACGAGAGGGGCGTAGCTTACATTGCCACCGGGCCGCGAGCATGGTTACGCTGCTGGATCAGGTTCACCATCCGCTTAAGCTCCGGATCCTTTGGCTCACCGTGATTCATCAGCCAGTTAAACAGATCGGGATCGTCACTCTTTAGCAAATCCACAAAGACCTGCTTATCGGTGTCGCTCAGCGTCTCATACTCAAATTTGAAGAACGGCATAATAGCCACATCCAGTTCCAGCATGCCGCGACGGCAGGCCCACTGAATGCGTGATTTATCATTAATATCCATGCATCAATTTCCACAATTCACAACGTGGCGCCTAGTGTAACCTGGTTTAATGCGGCTCGCAGGCGCAGCGTCGCATGCTGTGCAACCTGCCACATTTCAGGCTGGATCTTTTCAGGGTTATCACGCCTTTTGTGCGCCGTTTTCCGTAAACAGGTTGCATTGCCAGTCGGCTCTTTTAACATTGAAGATATTATTCCGGATGAACCTTCTTATACAGGATATCTCCATGCCCACATTTACTTTACCGCCGCGCCAGCCTGCCGCGTCGTCTCGTCTGCCGTTAACCCTGATGTCACTGGATAGCTGGGCGCTGGTTTCTATTACTGGTGCCGACAGCACCTCTTACCTGCAGGGTCAGTTAACGCTGGATGTCGCCGCGCTGGATGCCGACCACCATTCGCTCGCCGCACACTGCGATGCTAAAGGCAAAATGTGGAGCACTATGCGCCTGTTCCATCGCGGTGAAGGCTATGCTTATCTGATCCGTCGTGAGCTGCGCGACACCCAGCTGCCCGAGTTAAAGAAATACGCCGTGTTTTCGAAAGTAACGATGGTGGCTGATGATGAGTCAGTATTGCTGGGCGTGGCCGGTTTCCAGGCGCGCGCCGCGCTGGAAAATCTGTTTGATAGCCTGCCCGACAGCGAAAAACCGGTGGTGCAGCAGGGAGAAACCACGCTGCTGTGGTTTGCCCATCCGGCCGAACGTTTTCTGATTGTCACTTCGCTGGCCCAGGCAGAAGCGCTGAAGCAGAAGCTCAATGACGATGCACAGTTCAATGACAGTCCGCAGTGGCTGGCGCTGGATATTGAAGCGGGCATTCCGGTGATCGATCCCGCCACCAGCGTGCAGTTTATTCCGCAGGCCACCAACCTGCAGGCGCTGGATGCTATCAGCTTTAAAAAAGGGTGTTATGCCGGTCAGGAGATGGTGGCACGGGCGAAATATCGCGGCGCCAATAAACGCGCGCTCTACTGGCTGGCGGGTCAGGCAAGTCATTTGCCCGAAGCCAATGCCCCGCTGGAGTTGCAGATGGGTGAACGCTGGCGTCGAACCGGCAGCGTGCTGGCTGCGGTGCAGTTAGATGACGGGATTAGCTGGATTCAGGTCGTGATGAATAACGATCTGGAGCCGGACAGCGTGCTGCGGGTGGAAGGTGATGAAGGCGGACATCTGACCATTCAGCCACTGCCCTACTCGCTGGATGAAAGCTGATTGAGCGTATGGCCCTTCCGCTAAGGGAAGGGCCAGTGCCACAATTCAGAGCAGGCTCAATTCAGCGCACATAAAAGTAGATAGCGCAGAAGTGACAGAGACTGCCGCCCAGCACGAACAAATGCCAGATGGCGTGATTAAACGGAATGCGGCGCGCCACATAGAAAATCACCCCCAGCGAATAGATAATCCCGCCTGCGGCAAGCAGCCAGATGCAGCCCGGCGGCAGGATCATCGCCAGCTGATAAACCACAATCAGCGACAGCCACCCCATACAGAGATAGGTCACCAGCGACAGCGCTTTAAAGCGATGCGCAATCGTGAGCTTGAACAGGATACCGGCCAGCGCCAGCCCCCAGATCACCGCCATTAATCCATACGCCAGCGGCGTCCTCAGCGCGACCAGCAGAAACGGCGTATAGGTGCCGGCAATCAGCAGATAGATGGCGCAATGATCGAACTTTTTCAGCCAGGGTCTGGCCGGGCCAGCCGGAATAGCGTGATAGAGCGTCGAGGCCAGAAACAGCAGGATCATGCTGCCACCATAGAGGCTGTAACTGATAAAAGTGATGGTGTCGGCCTGCCTCTCCGTTGCCTGATTGAGCATCAGTATCAGTCCGACGATGCCGAACAGGCAGCCAAGACCGTGACTGATACTGTTGGCAATTTCCTCGACAAACGAATAGCCCGCAGCGTGTTGATGTTTGTGAGAGAGTGTGGGGGTCATAACAGATTCCTGATCAGCTCCATAGCAGTGATATCGTTATCCAGCGTAGCCAACAATTTTTTCAGTGTACACTTGTACGCTAAAATTATCCTGGTGAAATTCACTATCCCTTAAACCGGGTGATGAATCTGGTAAACTGGCCGCCAGTCAACTGTTCAATGAGCCATTCATGTTTTCGCATAGCGATCTCGTCCACCTTAACGATCTGGAAATGCAGGTCTATCAGTTCATCATTAAGCACCGCGAAGGCGTCAGCTACATGACGATCCGCGAGCTGGCTGAGCAGGCTGGTGTCTCCACCACCACCGTGCTGCGTTTCTGTCGCAAGATGGGCTGTGAAGGCTGGTCGGAATTCCGCATCCGCCTGCGTTTAAACGAACAGCAGAGTGCGCCAATGCTCAACACGGCGGGCGTCAGTGAAATGCTGAGCTTTTTTAAGAGCATCAATAATCCGGAGTTTGAACAGCTCATCGCTGAGGCCGCGCAGAAGATTAATCAGGCTGAGCGGGTCTTCTTTATTGGCGTCGGCACCTCCGGCAGCCTGGCAAAATATGGCGCACGCTTTTTCTCTAACCTCGGTAAATTCAGCCACGCGATTGACGATCCCTATTATCCGGTCAGTCCCGATCTCTATGAAAACGCCATTGCCCTTATTTTATCGGTCTCCGGCGAAACGGAAGAGATCCTGCGCATTGCCAGCCAGTTCAGCCTGAATAAGTGCAAAATCATTGCGATAACCAACACGGAAAGCTGCTCGCTGGCGAAGATCGGTGATTTCAACCTCTGCTACCATGTGCCCATCATCCGTATGGCGGACAATTCCGACATTACGACTCAGGTGCCAGTGACCTATATTATTGAAGCAATCGGCCGCCAGCTGGGGAAATAAAACAGCCTGTTTTTTGGATGTAACAAACGCAATTATTGCCGCGCTGTTATATCGTGACTTTCATTATTGCCTTGCTACACTCAGCTCAATTTCAATATCCGTAATGGGGTGAAGCATGAGTGCAGAATTGCAGTTACCAAAAGGCTTTCTTTGGGGCGGAGCGGTGGCAGCGCATCAGGTTGAAGGCGGCTGGGATCAGGGCGGCAAAGGCGTCAGCATTGCTGACGTGATGACCGGCGGTTCACACGGCGTTGACCGGGTGATCACCGACGGCGTGCAGCCGGGTCATTTCTACCCGAACCACAAGGGTGTGGAGTTTTACTCCCACTACAAACAGGATGTCGCGCTGTTTGCCGAGATGGGCTTCAAATGTTTCCGCACCTCGATTGCCTGGACCCGTATCTTCCCTAACGGTGACGAGCAACAGCCCAACGAAGCGGGCCTGCAATTCTATGACGACCTGTTTGATGAACTGCTGAAGTATGGCATTGAACCGGTCATCACCCTTTCGCACTTCGAAATGCCTTATCACCTGGTCAAAGAGTATGGCGGCTGGCACAACCGCAAAGTGGTCGACTTCTTTGTGCGCTTCAGCGAAGTGGTGCTGAACCGTTATAAAAGCAAAGTGAAATACTGGATGACCTTCAATGAGATCAACAACCAGCGTAACTGGCAGTATCCGCTGTTTGGTTACTGCTGTTCAGGCGTGATCTTTACCGAACATGAGAAACCTGAACAGGCGATGTATCAGGTGATGCACCACCAGTTTGTTGCCAGTGCAAAAGTGGTGAAACTCGGCCACGACATCAATCCTGACTTTCAGATTGGCTGCATGATCGCCATGGTGCCGGTCTATCCCTTCTCCTGCCACCCGGACGATGTGGTGCTGGCGCAGGAATCGATGCATCAGCGCTATGTGTTCAGTGACGTGCAGATGCGCGGCTACTATCCGGCCTACACCCTGAAAGAGTGGGCGCGCAAGGGTTACGACATTCAGATGGAAGCGGATGATGCCGAGACGCTGCGCCAGGGCTGTGCAGACTATGTCGGTTTCAGCTACTACATGAGCAACGCGGTGAAAACCGATGCCAGCGGCGTTGACGATCCGATCACCGGCTTTGAAGGTGTGGTGAAAAACCCGCATGTGAAAGCGTCCGACTGGGGCTGGCAGATCGATCCGGTTGGCCTGCGCTATGCGATGAACGAGCTGTATGAGCGTTACCAGAAGCCACTGTTTATTGTTGAAAACGGCTTTGGTGCTATCGATAAGCCAAACGCCAATGGCGTGATTGAAGATGATTACCGCATCGACTATCTGCGTGCGCATATCGAAGAGATGAAGAAAGCCGTGGCGTACGATGGTGTTGAATTAATGGGCTATACGCCGTGGGGCTGCCTCGATTGCGTCTCGTTTACCACCGGCCAGTACGACAAACGTTACGGTTTTATTCATGTGAATAAAAATGATGATGGCAGCGGCGATTTTTCTCGTGGGAAGAAAAAGAGTTTCAGCTGGTATCAGCAGGTTATCGCCAGTAACGGCGAAAACCTGTAAGTCATCACGCCGCATCAGCGGCGAAGTGAGTTAACGCCCACCGGCAGCGTCAATGATGCTGCCGGTGACGTAAGAGGCCGCGTCGCTGGCAAGCCAGACGATCGCTTCCGCCACCTCTTCTGCTTCACCGCCGCGTCCCATCGGGATCACGCTGGCAAGCCTGTCTACTCTGCCTGGCTCTCCGCCATCGGCATGCATCTCTGTATAGATAAATCCCGGACGTACGCCGTTGACCCGAATCCCCTGCTGCGCCACTTCCAGCGACAATCCTCTGGTCAGCGTGTCCATCGCCCCTTTTGAAGCGGCGTAATCGACATATTCGCCAGGCGCACCGGTACGCGACGCTGCTGATGAGACGTTGACGATGGCTCCGCCCTGGCCGCCGTGATGTGTGCCCATCCGCTTAACCGCCTCACGACAGCAGAGAAAAGACCCAATCACGTTGGTGGCAAAGACCTTATGCAGGCGTGCCGCATCCAGCTGCTCGGTGCGACACTGCTGAAACAAAATCCCGGCGTTGTTCACCAGCAACGCCAGCGGTTCGGACTGCTGGTCGAGCTGCGCAAACATCGCCATCACCTGGGCTTCATCACTGATATCTGCCTGAACAGCAAAGGCTTCACCGCCCTGCTGCCGGATCTGCGCCACCACCTGTTGAGCTTCCGCTTCGCGCTGACGGTAGTTCACCGCAACCCGATAACCCCGGGCGGCCAGTAACAGCGCTGTGGCCCGCCCGATACCGCGGCTGCCCCCCGTAACCAGTGCCAGTTTCATGCTGATTCTCCAGTACAAAGGGCCGACGAATCGGCCCTTTATGATTAACGTTTGCCTGCGGGGAAATTACTGATAGTCGCTCATCGGCACGCAGGAGCAGAAGAGATTACGGTCGCCAAACACATCATCCAGACGTTTTACCGTCGGCCAGTATTTGTTGTGGCTGCCCGCCGGGAAGACTGCCAGTTCGCGGCTATAAGGATGTGACCACTCACTGACGATTTCCAGCTGAGTATGCGGCGCATTAACCAGTGGATTGTCATCCAGCGGCCATTCACCTGACGTCACCCGATCAATCTCCATGCGGATCGCCAGCATCGCGTCGATAAAGCGATCCAGTTCGATTTTGCTCTCCGATTCAGTCGGCTCCACCATCAGGGTGCCCGCCACCGGGAAGGACATCGTTGGTGCGTGGAATCCATAATCGATCAGGCGCTTAGCAATATCCAGCTCACTGATGCCGGTCTGCTCTTTCAGCGGACGGATGTCGAGAATACATTCGTGCGCCACCCGACCGTCACGGCCAGTGTAGAGCACCGGATAGGCCGACTGCAGGCGGCGGGCAATGTAGTTGGCATTCAGAATCGCAACCGAGCTGGCCTGTTTCAGCCCTTCCGCGCCCATCATGCGAATGTACATCCAGCTGATTGGCAGAATGGATGCACTGCCAAACGGCGCTGCGGATACGGCGCCCTGCTGCGTCAGCACACCGTCAATCTGCACCACGCTGTGTCCTGGCACAAACGGGGCCAGGTGCGCTTTGACGCCAATCGGTCCCATACCCGGACCACCGCCGCCGTGCGGAATGCAGAAGGTTTTATGCAGATTCAGGTGCGAGACATCCGCGCCGATATAGCCAGGCGTGGTGATGCCGACCTGCGCATTCATGTTCGCGCCATCCAGATAGACCTGACCGCCATACTGATGCACGATCTGGCACACTTCGCGGATGGTCTCTTCATAAACGCCATGAGTTGACGGGTAAGTCACCATGATGCAGGAGAGCCTGTCGCCCGCCTGAGCCGCTTTCTCACGCAGGTCGCCAAGGTCGATGTTGCCCTGTTTATCGCAGGCCACCACCACCACGTCCATGCCCGCCATCTGGGCTGAGGCCGGGTTAGTCCCGTGCGCCGAGCTCGGGATCAGGCAGAGATGACGATCGCCCTCGCCACGGCTTTCGTGATAGCGGCGAATCGCCAGCAGTCCGGCATATTCACCCTGCGCGCCGGAGTTTGGCTGCATACAGAGTGCATCATAGCCGGTGAGCTGCACCAGCCACTGTGAAAGCTGGCCGATCATCTGCAGATAGCCGGAAGCCTGTTCAGCCGGGCAGAATGGATGCAGCTCCGCAAATTCCGGCCAGGTGATCGGGATCATCTCTGCCGCGGCATTGAGCTTCATGGTGCAGGAGCCCAGCGGGATCATCGCCTGATTCAGCGCCAGATCCTTTTTCTCCAGGCTGTGCATGTAGCGCATCATCTCGGTTTCGCTGTGATGACGGTTGAACACCGGATGGGTCAGGATCTCGCTGTGGCGTTGCAGGCCAGCAGGAATCGCGTGGCTCTCGCTGGCCACTTCGCTGTCGAGCTTTTCCAGGTCCTGACCGTGTTCATCACCCAGCAGAATGGCAAACAGCGCCAGAATATCTTCGCGGCAGGTGGTTTCATCCAGCGTGATGCCCACGGCGTTATGGATGTCGCTACGCAGGTTAACGCCAAAGCTCAGGGCGCGGTTCAGCACGGCGGCTTTATCCGCCACTTCCACCGTCAGCGTATCGAACCAGTGCTGATGGCGCAGCTTCAGGCCGCCCTGTTGCAGTCCCGCCGCCAGAATGTTGGTGAAGCGATGAATGCGTGAGGCAATGCGTTTCAGGCCCGCCGGGCCGTGGAACACCGCATAGAGACCGGCGATGTTTGCCAGCAGCACCTGCGACGTACAGATGTTGGAGTTGGCCTTTTCACGGCGGATATGTTGTTCGCGGGTCTGCATCGCCATACGCAGCGCCGTGTTGCCCGCCGCATCACGTGAAACACCAATGATACGGCCTGGCATAGAGCGCTTATGCTCGTCGCGGCTGGCGAAAAAGGCCGCGTGAGGGCCGCCGTAGCCCATTGGCACGCCGAAGCGCTGAGCTGAACCAAAGACAATGTCTGCACCCTGTTTGCCTGGCGCTTCCAGTAACACCAGCGACATAAAGTCCGCCGCTACGCTGACCACTACTTTGCGGGCTTTCAGTCCGGCAATCAGCGCGCTGTAATCGTGCGCTTCGCCGGTGGTGCCCACCTGTTGCAGCAGCACACCAAAGAGGTCGTCATGATCGGGCGCTTTGTCCGCGCTATCAATAATCAGTTCGAAACCGAACGTCTCCGCACGGGTGCGGACCACATCCAGCGTCTGCGGATGGATATCATCGGCAATGAAGAATTTATTGGCATTTTTGAGCTTACTGACGCGTTTTGCCATCGCCATCGCTTCAGCGGCAGCGGTCGCTTCGTCCAGCAGTGAGGCAGACGCGATATCCATGCCGGTGAGATCCAGCGTCAGTTGCTGGAAGTTGAGCAGCGCTTCCAGACGGCCCTGGGAGACCTCGGGCTGATACGGGGTATAGGCGGTATACCAGCCCGGATTCTCCAGCATATTACGCAGGATGACCGGCGGGGTGATCACCGCGCTGTATCCCATACCGATCCAGGATTTGTAACGCAGATTCTGGCTGGCAATCGCTTTCAGTTCGGCCAGAGCCTGCTGTTCAGTGGCGGCTTCGCCAACCGCTGGCGGGCCAGGCAGCTGAATGTCTGCCGGCACAATCGTGCTGATTAACGCTTCCAGCGAACGGGCACCAATAGCGTCAAGCATCTGCGCCTGCTGCTCAGGTGAAGGACCGATATGGCGCTCAATGAATGCACCGTTGTGTTCAAGCTGGCTGAGAGTCTGAGTCATTAGCAGTAAATCCTGAATCGGGCTGGGGGAACCGGAGAGCAAACATAAATCTGCGGCCTCAGTGTGAGGCCGCCTGACGACTACTCGTCGATGGAGGCTTTGTAAGCATCCGCATCCAGCAGCGTGTCGATTTCAGACGCGTCGCTGGCTTTGATTTTGAATAACCAGCCGCCTTCATAAGGCTCGCTGTTGACCTGCTCCGGTGAGTCAGTCAGTGCTTCGTTGACCGCCACAATCTCACCGCTGATCGGCGCATAGATATCTGAAGCCGCTTTAACGGATTCCGCGACCGCGCACTCTTCACCAGCGGCAAACGTCGCGCCCACTTCCGGCAGATCGACAAACACCATGTCGCCCAGTAGCTCCTGCGCGTGTTCAGTGATACCCACGGTGTAGCTGCCATCTTCTTCTTTGCGCACCCACTCGTGGCTGTCGCGGTACTTCAACGTATTCGGCACATTGCTCATTGGCCATTTCTCCTGAATAAAATTTACTGAGCGACCGGTTTACCGGCGCGGACAAAAACGGGACGGGTAACCTGGACCGGCATCTGGCGGTTACGGATCTCAACGATGGCGGTGCTGCCGACTGAGGCCGGTACGCGCGCGAGGGCGATGCTGCAACCCAGCGTCGGAGAGAAAGAGCCACTGGTGATGATCCCCTCCTGCGGCTGCCCCTGGTCATCGGTGAAACGCACCGGCAAGCCGTTACGCAGCACCCCTTTTTCTGTGAGGATGAGTCCTACCAGCTTTTCGGTACCGCGTTCACGCTGCAGTTCCAGCGCTTCCCGGCCGATGAAATCGCGGTCAGCAGGTTCCCAGCAGACCGTCCAGCCCATGTTGGCAGCCAGCGGTGAAACGCCTTCATCCATCTCCTGACCATACAGATTCATACCCGCTTCCAGACGCAGCGTGTCACGTGCGCCCAGTCCGGCAGGTTTAACGCCAGCAGCCAGCAGACGCTGCCAGAAATCGGCTGCCTCCTCTGCAGGCATAGCAATCTCATATCCCGCTTCGCCGGTATAGCCGGTGGTGGCGATAAACAGGTCGCCTGACTGCACGCCGAAAAATGGCTTCATGCCGGCAACAGCCTGACGCTGCTCCTCGCTGAACAGCGTCTGTGCCTTCTGCTGCGCCTGCGGACCCTGCACGGCAATCAGCGCCAGGTCGTCGCGTTCCGTCAGCGTAATGCCATAGCCCTGCGCGTGTTGCGTGATCCAGGCGAGATCGTTTTCACGGGTGGCAGAGTTCACCACCAGGCGGAAGAACTCTTCGCTCATAAAGTAAACAATCAAATCGTCAATGACGCCACCCGAGGCATTCAGCATCCCGGTGTAGAGCGCTTTGCCTGGCTGGGTCAGTTTTGCCACATCATTTGCCAGCAGGTAGCGCAGGAATTCACGGGTACGCGGGCCTGTCAGGTCGACGATGGTCATGTGAGAGACATCAAACATACCGGCGTCGGTGCGCACCACATGATGTTCATCCATCTGGGAGCCATAGTGCAGCGGCATCATCCAGCCATGAAAATCCACCATGCGGGCACCGCAGGCCTGATGCTGTTCAAACAGAGGTGTTTGCTGAGTCATAACCATCCTGTGCAGAAGCGAGTGAGTGCAAAAGTGCGCCGGAATTCAGTGCCGACGCAAACGTTCTCTTAGGGCTGACGTTACCACCGAATCTGACGATTAACCATAAGCAAACCGGGGTCGAAAGCAGAGGCACAGCCTAACCAGGAACGGCTGCCAACAGGATATAAAACTGCAATTTTGTGATTAATCGCGCAATAAATGCAGGGGATTTAAATATACGCAGCAAATTTATGCGGGATGGCATTCAGGATGTTAAAAAAATCCCGCGCCCAGCGGACAGAAGAATGAGAAAAAGTAATGCGAATTCGCCCGCAAAATTAGAATAAATCAAACGAAGACCTGTGCTGGTGCAGCGTTGCCTTTTTGTGGTGCAGAGCGGTGTCAGGCGTAAAAAAAGCCAGCAGAAGCTGGCTTATCAGAAGGGCGAATTTAGCGTAGCCAGGCGGGCAGATCATTTAGCCCCATCGCCTGCTTCAGCATCATGGGTTTAACACCCGGCAGGCGGTCAGCCAGTTTCAGACCCACGTCGCGCAGCAATTTTTTCGCCGGATTATTGCCTGCGAACATCTCGCGGAAGCCCTGCATTCCCGCCAGCATCATTGCGGCGCTGTGCTTACGGCTGCGCTCATAGCGTCGCAGATAGAGGTGCTGACCAATATCTTTGCCCTGCTGATGCAGACGGCGAATCTCACCGATCAGCTCGGCGGCATCCATAAACCCAAGGTTAACGCCCTGACCCGCCAGCGGATGAATGGTGTGAGCCGCATCGCCCACCAGCGCCAGACGGTGTGCCGCGAAGTTGCGGGCATAGCGCGCCACCAGCGGAAACGATTTGCGCTCGCTTTCCAGCTGGCACAGGCCGAGCCGCATATCAAACGCCACCGAGAGCTGCTGATTGAACAGCGCTTCCGGCATGGTTTCCAGACGGCTCGCTTCCTGCGGCGAGAGCGACCAGACGATGGAACTGAGATGCGGATCCTGCATCGGCAGGAAAGCCAGAATGCCGTCGCCGTGGAACACCTGGCGCGCTACTGCGTCGTGCGGCTTCTCAGTGCGGACGTTTGCCACTAACGCATGGTGATCGTAATCCCAGAAGGTCAGCGGGATATCGGCTTTGTTGCGTAGCCAGGAGTTAGCGCCGTCAGCGGCAATCATTAATCGCGCACTTAACATGCTGCCATCCTGCAGAGTAACAAAGGCTTCGTTGTCACCAAACGCGACCTGCTGTAACTGCGAAGGTGCCATTATCGTCACGTCGCTGCAGGCGCTGGCACGTTGCCAGAGCGCATTGTGGATCACCGGGTTTTCGATGATATGTCCCAGATGCGACAGGCCCTGCTGCTCATCATCAAAGGCGATGGAGCCGAAACTGTCCTTATCCCACACTTCCATACCGTGATAAGCGCTGGCGCGCAGCGAGAGAATGGTCGACCAGACATCCAGCTTCTGCAGCAGCCGTTCGCTGGCGGCATTGATTGCCGACACGCGAACTGACGGTGACGCACTCAGCGCCAGCGGTGGCTCCGGTGATTTTTCCAGTACGGCGATGCGCAGTCCGCTGCCCTGCAAGCCGCAGGCCACCGCCAGTCCCACCATACCGCCACCGGCAATCACCACATCAAAAGTTTGCATCTGAGCCTCTTTATTAACGCTTAACCCAGCCAAGCGTGCGCTCAGCCAGTTGATTTCTTAACCACGGCAGATGATCCATCGCCAGCAGGCCCAGGTTACGTCCTGCCACCAGCGGGCCATAGCGATTCGCAAAGACGCGAACCAGTCCGTCGGTGATACCGATGGTGGCAGCGCGGTCGGGCTGACGACGCTGCTGGTAATGATGCAGCACCGCATAGCTGCCGGGGTCCTGCTGTTGTCGATGGGCGGCTGCCAGCGTTTCAGCCAGCGACATCACATCGCGCAGGCCCAGGTTGAAGCCCTGCCCGGCAATCGGATGCAGCGTCTGCGCCGCATTGCCCACCACCGCCACGCGATGCGTCACCGGCGACATCGCCCGGTGCAGCGCCAGCGGGTAATACTCACGCTGACCGGTATGGGTGAATTTACCCAGCCGCCAGCCAAAGGCACGCTGCAGCTGGCTGAGGAATTCAGCCTCGCTCCACTGCTCAATGCGTTCACGCTGTGAAACCGGATGACACCAGACCAGCGACAGGCGATTGCCGGACATCGGCAACAGCGCCAGCGGGCCATGTTCGGTAAAACGTTCAAATGCCCGGCCCTGATGGGGCAGCGCGGTGGAAACATTGGCAATCACGGCAAGCTGTTCATAGTCGTCTCTTTGCCACTGAATGCCGCACGAAGCCGCCAGCGCAGAGCGCGTGCCATCCGCCGCCACCAGCAGTTTGCCGCTGAGTTGTTCGCCACTGTCCAGCATCACCTCAACCTGCTGCTCACGGCGGTTAGCCTGGGTAACACGAGCCGGACAGCGCAGCGTTACGCCGGGTGCTTTTTTCAGCTCAGCAAACAGACGCTGACCGACGTCAAACAGCTCGACAACCTGTCCCAGCGCCGGAATAGCGTAGTCAGCCGCCGCCAGCGACACAAAACCGGCGTGACCGCGATCGGAGACATGAATGTCGGTAATCGGCGTGGCACAACGGGCGATGTGCTGCCACAGATTGATGTCCGCAAGCTGCTGGCAGGTACCGGCAGAGAGCGCAATAGCGCGGCCGTCGAAACCGGGATGCGCCCGGCTGCCGGGCTCGCTGCTTTCAATCAGCGTTACCGGCAGTGTGCCCTGGGTCAGATGGGAGATCGCCAGCGCCAGCGTCGCCCCGGTCATGCCGCCACCGGCAATCAGAATCGTCATGCCTGTTTTGCCGCCGCCATCAGTGCTTCAATGTCATCCGCCTCTTTCACGACGCTGTCGGTGAGATTTTCAATGCCATCTTCAGTGATCACAATGTCATCTTCGATTCGGATACCAATGCCGCGATACTGCGCGGGCACGTCGGCATCCGGTGCGATATAAAGACCCGGCTCGACGGTTAACACCATGCCCGGTTCCAGTACGCGGTCGCGGCTCGGGGTGCCGTAGTGGCCGACATCATGCACATCCAGCCCCAGCCAGTGGCCCAGGCCATGCATATAGAACTGACGATGGACTTCCTCGGCGATCAATGTATCGACGTCGCCCTCCAGGATGCCCAGTTCCACCAGCCCGGTGACCATGATACGCACCACTTCATCATTCACTTCACGAATGCTGATGCCCGGCCGGAACAGTTCAAGCGAGCGGTTGAGGCAAGCCAGCACGATGTCATAAATCGCGCGCTGCGCCGGGCTGAATTTGCCGTTAACCGGGAAGGTGCGGGTGATATCGCCTGCATAGCCGTGGAACTCACAGCCTGCATCGATCAGCACCAGATCGCCGTCGCGCATTTCGCTTTCGTTTTCGGTGTAGTGCAGAATGCAGCCGTTAACTCCGGCACCCACAATGGTGTTATAGGAGGGAAAACGCGCGCCGTGACGGTTAAATTCGTGCTGAATTTCCCCTTCGAGCTGATACTCGAACAGGCCTGGCCGACAGGCTTGCATGGCGCGGGTATGCGCCAGTGCACTGATTTTCCCGGCGCGACGTAACAGTTCAATCTCATCCGCATCTTTAAACAGGCGCATCTCATGCACCCAGGGACGCCAGTCAGTGAGGGTATCGGGCGCACTGAGATGCTGGCGGAAGCCGCGACGCAGCTTATCCAGCGCGCTGAACACCAGTGTGTCCGCGTGGGCATATTCGCCCTGCGCATGGTAAACCACATCCAGGCCATTCAGCAGCAGGTGCAGCTGGTCACCAATATCATTCCAGGGTAAAGCGCGATCGACGCCCAGTTTGTCGGGTGCGGCCTCCTGACCCAGACGACGGCCAGACCAGGTTTCCGCCGCAGGATCGCGCACGCGATTAAACAACACGCTGTGGTTATGATTCTCATCGCTTTTGATCAGCACCAGCAACGCCTGCGGCTCGTTAAAACCGGTGAAATACCAGAAGTCGCTGCTCTGGCGGAACGGATATTCGGTGTCATTACTGCGCATCACTTCTGGCGCAGCAAAGATTAACGCTGCGCTGCCAGGCACCATCTTCGCCAGCAGCGCCTGACGACGCTGCAGGAATCGTTCCAGTGAAATCATCTCTGCACTCCCTGTAAACTGACCGGTTAAACTCGTTGACCTGAAATTAGTGTAGCGTCGGTTTTTGCACTTCTGGCGCGGTTGGCTGCGGGCGGGTGAACGTATCGTGGCACAGCAGCGCGGCGACACGTACATACTCAATCACCTCCTCCAGCGACTGCTCCAGCTCCTCCTGGTCTTCATCTTCTTCGTAACCGAGCTGTGCGATGGTGCGCAGATCATCGATTGCTTCGCCGGTTTCGCCGGTGACTTTATCCAGTTTAGGCTGTGTTACGCCCAGGCCGAGCAGAAAATGGTTAACCCAGCCCGCCAGCGCGTCGGCACGGTCAAATACAGTGATGTCGTCGTCAGCAGGCAGCAGCAGCTGAAACAGGAAGCCTTCATCTTCCAGCGTAGTCGCCGTATGCTCGTGTAGTTCCGCCAGCGGCACGGCAAGAGTGTGTGAAAACGCCATGCCTTCGTTAGCCAGATCGTGTACCAGCGTCTTCCAGCTGGTGTCCTGGTTACCACCGCAGAGGATCCCGCTCAGCAGGCCATGCATTTCCGCGGGCGTCATTCCAACGCCCTGCTGTGAGAGCACCGCCGCGAGCGCGTTGTAATCGGGGGTTGCGTTCTGTAAGGACATAAGTTTTCATCGTCGTTGGCAGAATAAGTTCGTGTTATGCTACCACTAGCTGCCTCAAGGTTTCCAGAAAAGGGGTTGTATCTTATTTCGTGGGTCTATATAGTTGCCCGCCTCCCAAGCCATTGACTGCTAAGGGAGTTGCGAGCGAAGTAATCAGTCAGGAAGGTGGCATGTCTGCACAACCGGTAGATTTACAAATTTTTGGTCGTTCGTTGAGAGTAAATTGTCCGCCAGAGCAGCAAGATGCGCTCAATAGCGCGGCTGAAGATCTCAATCAACGGTTGCAAGATCTAAAAGTTCGCACTAGAGTCACCAATACAGAACAACTGGTGTTCATCGCCGCGTTAAACGTCTGCCACGAGCTGGCGCAAGAGAAAGTGAAAACGCGCGATTATGCTGCTAATATGGAACAGCGTATCCGTATGTTGCAGCAGACGATTGAACAGGCATTAGTTGAGCAGGGTCGCATCTCTGAGCGTGAGGGTGCGAAGTTCGAATAAAACTTCATGGTTGCTATACTTAAGTAACGGTGAGGTAAATT
Organism: Pantoea sp. EKM21T; assembly: GCF_011800405.1. Classification (NCBI taxonomy): domain Bacteria; kingdom Pseudomonadati; phylum Pseudomonadota; class Gammaproteobacteria; order Enterobacterales; family Erwiniaceae; genus Pantoea; species Pantoea sp. EKM21T. The sequence goes on along the minus strand of NZ_JAALFV010000011.1, from coordinate 57,520 downwards.
TTCTCTGAGATGTTTGCATGTGGGCCAGTCCCCTGAGCCGATATTTCGAAAAAACAGAATGTGACGCTCGTAACCTGTGTGCATGCTCGGTTCGTCCGAGAAGCCTGATGGTTATGACGGCATGTTCACCTTGAACCAAGGGTTCAAGGGTTACAGCCTACGGCGGCATCTCGGAGATCTCTCTTCCTGTAGTCCTGCTTTTTTCCCCTGACTGACATGTTATAGTCGCTCAACAGCGACTTATCCGGCGGGGAAATCATGTCTGAACCTTCCATGTCTGAACCTTCAATGACCCAGCGTCAGGCGATTCGCCAGCATGTGCGACATCTGCGACGGGCACTTACCGATGAGCAGCAAACGCAGGCCGCTGAGCAGCTTGCTGAACATGCGCTCAACTACGCCCCGGTGACTGAAGCGCGCAATATCGCCCTGTTTCTGTCGGTGGATGGCGAACTGAATACCCGTCCGCTGATTGCCCGCCTCTGGCATCTGAAGAAAACGGTCTGTCTGCCGGTTTTACACCCCTTCTCCCCCGGTAATTTGTTGTTTCTGCGCTATTCGCCCGATACCCCATTGCTCAAAAATAAGCTGCGCATTCCTGAACCGCCGCTGGATATCCGGCAGGTGATCACCCTTGATCAACTGGATCTGATGATGGTGCCGCTGGTGGCGTTTGATCAGCATGGACAGCGTCTGGGGATGGGCGGCGGCTTTTATGATCGCACCCTGCAGAACTGGCGGCAGCACGGTTTTTTGCCGGTGGGCCTGGCACACGATTGTCAGCAGGTCGATAGCCTGCCGGTGGCAGAATGGGATGTGCCGTTGCCGGCGGTAATGACGCCATCAAAACTCTGGCAGTGGGAGTAGAAGAGTCGCTTTTGCAGACAAGTGAAAACCCATACCTGGGCGCATCTGGCAGCAATAAAATAGCTTAACGCGCAGGGAACATGGTCAGAAGAGGAAAGCGTCCCGCCGCCCGGATAAAAACGCCGGGAGCGTTTTTAAACAACGCAACGCGTTGGCCCGGTTACGGGCGCACCTCAGGGATGAGGTGCGTAATCGCGCGGGCCGGGCATGCCATGGATGGCGGCTTTTGCATCTTTCCGATCTGACCGTGTTCTCTTCGCAGTCTCGGTCTTACAGCAAATCGGGAGAGCCTGTATTAACTACCTGAAGAGACGCGACTAAGCGCCTGTTCAGGTTGGTAGCGCTTAGTAAAGCAGACGGGCGCGGATGGTACCCGGAATCGCCTTCATCAGTTGCAGCGCGTTCTCAGCCACTTCCGGCTCTGCATCAATGTCGATCACCACATAGCCCATAAACGGCGAGGTTTGCAGATACTGGGCGGCGATGTTGATGCCCTGCTCGGCAAAAATCTGGTTGATAGCCGTCAGCACGCCAGGGCGGTTCTCATGGATATGCAGCAGACGACTGGCGCTGATACCGTGAATCGGCAGTGACACTTCGGGGAAGTTAACAGCCGAGAGAGTCGAGCCGTTATCGGAGTATTTCGCCAGCTTGCCCGCCACTTCAATGCCGATGTTCTCCTGCGCTTCTTCCGTCGAGCCGCCAATGTGCGGCGTCAGGATCACGTTGTCGAACTCACTCAGTGGAGAGATAAACGGCTCGCTGTTGGTAGCTGGCTCGCTCGGGAAGACGTCGATGGCTGCGCCACCCACATGCTTGCTGGCCAGCGCATCGCACAGCGCCGGGATATCCACCACCGTGCCGCGTGAGGCGTTAATCAGCAGCGCGCCAGGCTTCATCTGCGCCAGCTGCTCTGCACCAATCATATCCTGTGTAGAGACGGTTTCCGGCACGTGCAGGCTGACCACATCGCTCATGTTGAGGAGATCGGCCAGATGGCGTACCTGCGTGGCATTACCCAGCGGCAGCTTGTTTTCAATGTCGTAGAAGAAAACATGCATACCCAGGCTTTCTGCCAGCACGCCCAGCTGCATTCCGATGTGGCCGTAACCGATAATACCCAGTTTTTTGCCACGCGCTTCAAATGAGCCTTTGGCAATCTTATTCCAGATGCCACGGTGTGCTTTCGCATTCGCTTCCGGGATGCCACGCAGCATCAGCAGCATCTCACCAATCACCAGCTCCGCAACCGAGCGGGTATTTGAGAACGGCGCATTGAACACGGGAATACCCCGGCTGGCAGCCGCCTGCAGATCAACCTGGTTGGTGCCGATACAGAAACAGCCAACGGCGACCAGCTTTTCAGCCGCCGCAAAAATCTCTTCAGTGAGCTGGGAGCGGGAACGGATACCAATAAAGTGTGCATCACGGATCGATGCTTTTAACGCGTCGGAGTCCAGTGCGCCCTTATGGAATTCGATGTTGGTATAGCCTGCAGCCCGCAGGTTCTCCAGCGCGCTCTGATGGACACCTTCCACCAGCAGGAACTTAATCTTATCTTTTTCCAGTGATACCTTTGCCATTTCCCGATCCTATTCAGCATTCAATGAGGACTACCATAAGCCAGCCTTCTGTCAAAATATCAAAAAAATCGCGTCGGGCAATACAAACGATTGCCCGGCCGCCAGCACGGCAGCGGCTGACGGCAGCACATTGCCGGACAAAATAAGGAGGTCGGACTGGAAGAGAGAACGAACCCGCTGCCGATGACGGTTATGTGACATAAGTCACCAAATTTCACCGCAGCGAGAAAAGATGATTTGCAGGCAGAAATAACCGACGCCGCATCGACGCCGGACAGATCATTTTTTGATGGTTTTCACGCCATCAGGCCCGCCAATCAGTGCAATATCGGCACCACGCGCGGCAAAAAGGCCCACGGTAACGACGCCAGGCAAGGCGTTGATGGTTTTTTCCAGCTCAATGGGATCGAGAATGCGCAGATTATGCACATCGAGAATAATGTTGCCGTTATCGGTGACCACGTTCTGACGATACTCAGGCAAGCCGCCCATTTTCACCAGCTGACGCGCCACATAACTGCGCGCCATCGGGATCACCTCGACCGGCAGCGGGAAACGGCCCAGCACATCGACCTCTTTTGAAGCGTCAGCGATACAGATAAAGGTTTCAGCCACGGCGGCCACGATCTTTTCGCGCGTCAGCGCCGCGCCGCCGCCTTTGATCATCTGCATCTGTGGGTTGATCTCATCCGCGCCATCTACGTACACCGACAGCAGGTCAATCTCGTTCAGGTCGAACACCTGAATACCCAGGCTCTTCAGCTTCTGGGTTGAGGCATCCGAGCTGGAGACGGCACCTTCAATCTGATGCCTGACCGTGGCAAGCGCATCGATAAAGTGGGCAGCGGTGGATCCGGTGCCCACACCAACAACGGTGCCCGGCTGCACGTACTCAAGTGCAGCCCAGCCAACGGCTTTTTTCAGTTCATCCTGGGTCATGGTATGTTTAAAACCTGTGCGACAACGAAGTGCGCGTAGTATAAAACAAGGCTTGCTGAAAATGCTCGGCTGACCGACGCGGATTTATCGCTTTGGAAGCCAGCCCACAAAAAACAAGAGAGCCATCACAGGTGACACTTTTGTGGCATAGTGACATCCATCCTGAAGGAGAGAGAAGAATAATGAAACGCCCGGATTATCGAACGCTTCAGGCGCTGGATTCAGTGATCCGCGAACGCGGATTTGAGCGTGCCGCTCAAAAATTATGTATCACCCAGTCAGCGGTTTCACAGCGTATCAAGCAGCTGGAGAATCTGTTTGGTCAGCCGCTGCTGGTGCGAACCGTGCCACCACGTCCGACCGAACAGGGTCAGAAACTGCTGGCGTTGCTGCACCAGGTGGAACTGCTGGAAGAGGAGTGGCTGGGCGATGAGAACAGTGGCACCACGCCGCTGCTGCTGTCGCTGGCGGTCAATGCCGACAGTCTGGCGACCTGGCTGCTGCCTGCGCTGAAGGATGTGCTGGCAGATTCACCCGTACGCCTGAATCTGCAGGTCGAAGATGAAACCCGCACCCAGGAGCGTCTGCGTCGTGGTGAAGTGGTGGGTGCGGTGAGTATTCAGCCGCAGCCGCTGCCTAGTTGCCTGGTGGATCAGCTCGGTGCGCTCGACTACCTGTTTGTGGCATCGCGCGACTTTGCCGATCGCTTCTTTCCCAACGGCGTCACCCGCTCTGCCCTGCTGAAAGCGCCTGCGGTGGCGTTTGACCATCTTGATGATATGCATCAGGCCTTCCTGCAACAGAACTTTGATCTTTCACCTGGCAGTGTGCCCTGCCACATCGTGAACTCCTCTGAAGCCTTTGTGCAGATGGCGCGACAGGGTTCAACCTGCTGTATGATCCCGCATCTGCAGATTGAGCGTGAGCTGGCGAGCGGTGAGTTAATAGATCTGACGCCAGGCTTGTGTCAGCGCCGGATGCTCTACTGGCATCGTTTTGCGCCGGAAAGCCGGTTAATGCGTCGGGTGACCGATGCGCTGATTGCGCATGGACATCGGGTACTGCGTCAGGATGACGTCGCAGCCTGAAAACAAAAACGGGGCGAAAGCCCCGTTTTTACTGCTGACAAATTATGCCCCGAACGGCTGTAAGGATGGATTGGCTCAGGGAACAAGGTCAGATCGGAAAGGCGCTTAAGCCAATCCCTGGCCGCTCGGCCCGCGCCGTCCATGGCGCGGGACGCTTTCCTCCTCTGACCATGTTTCCTTCGCTTTGAATTTATTCATTGCGGTCAGATCCTGAGATTCATCGGCAGTCTTAACGGGGCATCAGCCCCGTTTTGCACTATGGCGTATTGGGCTTGATCTCAAACACCACATCAACCTGATCGTCAAAGTTAATGCTCTGCTGATCGTAGGTCTCCTGCGCCGAGGTATCTGCCGCTGCAGCCGCTTTATACATACGGTTCATCGGCATCGGCTGATAGTTAGCGACCTGATAACGAATGCTGTAGATTGATCCCAGTTTCGCGTTAAAGCCTTCAGCCAGCTGTGATGCCTGCTGAGTCGCATTTTTAATCGCTGCTTTACGCGCCTGCTCTTTGTAACTCTCCGGATTTGCCACGCCTAACTCGACGCTACGCACCTCATTCAGACCGGACTTCAGCGCCCCGTCCAGCAGATCATTCAGCTTGTCCAGCTGACGCAGGGTTACCTGCACCTGACGCACCGCACGGTAGCCTTTCAGGACGGATTTACCCTCTTTGGTGTAATCGTACTCAGGCTGGGTGCTCAGGTTTGCCGCATCAATATCTTTCTTCTCAATGCCGTTTTTCTGCAGAAAATCGAAATATTGTGCAACCCGGCTATCCGCCTGCTTTTTCGCATCTGCGGCATCTTTTGACGACACGTTCACCACGATAGAGAGCGTGGCGATATCGGGACGGGCATCGACCGTTGCCTTGCCTGAGGTCACCACGTGTGGCCCGTTCGGTAACTCATCAGCGTGTACGCCAGGCAATGCCCCGGCGCTCATGATTGCGGCCAGAGCCAATGCTTTCAGTTTCATGAAAGTCCTCCTTGAAAAGGTACTATGACGGCTTCCAACCGGCGAAGCCCAACAGCGCATCGGTATGCGCCATGCTTTGAGTGGTCATTATGGCAAAAGTTCGGCCTCCGCGCGGCAATAACCGCACCGGATCGACGTTGGGATCAAAATCCGGCAATGCCCTGGCGCGCCAGTTGCAGGGCGATAAACCACATCACCGCGCCTACCAGCAGGTTAATGATGCGCTGGGCTTTGGCGGTGCGCAGGCGTGGTGACAGCCAGGCGGCCAGCAGCGCCAGACCAAAGAACCACAGGATCGACGCACTAATGGTGCCCAGCGCAAACCACTGACGCGCGGTGGTGGTCGGCAACTGACCGCCAAGACTGCCCAGCACCACAAAGGTATCGAGATAGACGTGCGGATTGAGCCAGGTCACTGCCAGCAGTGTCGCGATAATGCGTCCCCTGCTCTGCTTTAATGGCTCACCGTCCGCCAGATCGGCGTCGCCGCGAAAAGCGCTACGCAGTGCGCCCCAGCCATACCACAACAGAAAGGCTACACCCGCCCAGGTGATCACCATCAGCAGCAGTGGAGACTGGCTCAGCAAGGCACTGCCGCCAAAGATCCCACCGCAAATCAGCAGAATATCACTCAGCGAGCAGAGGGCCGCCGTCATCAGATGATACTGACGCTTCACGCCCTGATTCATCACAAAAGCGTTCTGCGGTCCCAGCGGCAGAATCAGCGCGGCGCCCAGGGCAAGCCCCTGAAAATAGAGAGATAACACAGGATTATTTCCTCACATCGTTAGAGGAGCAGAAGTATAAAGAGAGAGGATGATTAGCGGAAATTGAAAGAATTAATCTGCGATTAGCAAAATGAATGGGCGACAGACGCCGCCCACTGAAAGATTACTGTGGCTGAACCTGGGTTGCTTCTGCTTCAGGCGCCTGCTTCTGATGCAGATGCACATCCATCTGCGGATAAGGAATACCAATCCCTTTTCCATCCAGCGCACGCTTAAAGTTCTTCAGCAGATCCCAGTAAACGTCCTGCAGGTCGCCGCTGTTGCTCCAGCAACGCACCACAAAGTTCATAGAGGAGGCTGCCAGTTCGTTAAGACCGATCTGAATACCTTTATCTTTCAGCACGCGGCTATCCGCTTCTACAACCTGTTGCAGTAAGGCGATCACTTCATCCACATCCGCCTCGTAAGCCACGCCAATGATAAATTCATTACGGCGAACCGGTTCACGCGAGAAGTTGACGATGTTCCCGCTGATGATCTTGCCGTTTGGCACCACCACGATTTTGCCGTCTGCCGTTCTCAGCGTGGTGGAGAAAATCTGCACATGCAGCACGGTTCCCATAACGCCGCCCAGATCGACGAACTCGCCGGTGCGAAACGGACGGAAGGTGACCAGCAGAACGCCTGCAGCAAGGTTAGAGAGTGATCCCTGCAGTGCCAGACCCACAGCCAGACCCGCAGCACCCAGCACGGCAATCACCGAGGCGGTCTGCACACCGATGCGTCCCAGCGCTGCGATAACGGTGAAGGCGATAACCCCATAGCGCACCAATGCGGAGAGGAAGTCCGCCACGGTAGCGTCTATGTGACGGGCGCGCAGCAGGCGATTTACGGCATTAGAAATGATACGGGCGATAATCATCCCGATAATAATGATGGCAATAGCTGCAACGATATTTACGGCATAGCTGATGATCAGCGCCTGATTGCGAACCAGCCAGTTACCTGCGTTGTTTAAGCCGTCGACGACGTGTAACTCTTCCATTAATAAGCCCTGTTGTTAGATTCCCACCGGGAATGAAAAAACTGCCAGATGACATCCGACACCCTGCCATCAAGGGTAATCAATTATCTCCTTAAGCGCCAAACCGACCGGCGTTTAACCCTGCTTTTCCAGAAATTGTGCATAAAAAAAGGCCCTTTCGGGCCTTTTTTGTACGGTAACGACTCGTCAGTTACAGCACGTCGACAGCGTTAAGCTCTTTGAAAGCCTGCTCCAGACGCACCACCATAGAGGCCTGGGCTGAACGCAGCCAGACGCGTGGGTCGTAGTATTTTTTGTTTGGCTTGTCAGCGCCTTCCGGGTTACCCAGCTGCGACTGCAGATAGCCTTCGTTCTTTTTGTAGTACTGCAGGATGCCGTCCCAGGTTGCCCATTGGGTATCGGTATCGATGTTCATCTTGATCACGCCGTAGCTGATAGACTCTTCGATTTCTGCAGCAGAAGAACCTGAACCGCCGTGGAAAACGAAGTCCAGCGCGTTGTGCGGCAGGCCATGTTTTTCACACACATATTTCTGCGAATCGCGCAGAATGGTTGGGGTCAGTTTCACGTTACCTGGCTTGTAAACGCCGTGTACATTACCGAATGATGCCGCAATGGTGAAGCGCGGGCTGATAGCATTCAGTTTTTCGTACGCGTAGTTCACATCTTCTGGCTGGGTGTAGAGTGCAGATGCGTCCATATGGCTGTTATCAACGCCATCTTCTTCACCACCGGTGCAGCCCAGTTCGATTTCCAGCGTCATGTCGAGTTTCGCCATGCGCGCCAGATATTTGCTGCTGATCTCGATGTTCTCTTCCAGTGACTCTTCTGACAGGTCGATCATGTGAGAAGAGAAGAGTGGCTTACCGTTTTTCTGGAAGTACTCTTCACCTGCGTCCAGCAGACCGTCGATCCATGGCAGCAGTTTCTTGGCACAGTGGTCAGTGTGCAGGATAACCGGCACGCCATACTGCTCAGCCATCAGGTGAACATGGTGCGCACCCGCGATAGCGCCGAAAATTGCCGCGCCCTGTGGTTTGTCAGTCTTGAAGCCTTTACCCGCGATAAATGCAGCACCGCCGTTAGAGAACTGGATGATGATTGGCGCTTTAACTTTCGCCGCTGCTTCCAGTGCCGCATTGATGGAGTCAGTGCCGACGCAGTTTACGGCTGGCAGTGCGAATTTGTTCTCTTTCGCAACTTTGAAGATCTTCTGTACGTCATCACCAGTGACAACGCCGGGTTTTACGAAATCAAAAATTTTAGACATGATTGTGTCCTGTTTCGTGACCGTTGTTCCCCTTGAGGAACGTCGATTTAAACGCCCAGACGGGCAAGACTTCAGGCGATGCCGCCAGGCATCGCCCCCAAAGGATTACTGCTTCGCACGCTCTTCCAGCATGGCAACTGCAGGCAATTTTTTGCCTTCCACGAACTCAAGGAACGCGCCGCCGCCGGTAGAGATGTAGGAAATTTTGTCTTCGATGCCGAACAGGTCGATAGCCGCTAAGGTATCGCCGCCGCCTGCAACAGAGAAGGCATCGCTGTCTGCAATGGCGTTAGCCACGATCTCGGTGCCTTTACGGAAATTAGGGAACTCAAACACGCCCACCGGGCCGTTCCACAGGATGGTTTTAGCATCCTTCAGGATGGCAGCCATCGCCTGTGCGGTTTCATCACCAAAGTCCATAATCTCTTCGTTATCCGCAACTTCCGAAACCTTTTTCACGGTAGCGGTCGCAGTTTCAGAGAATTCTGTGCCGACACGTGAGTCAGTTGGAACCGGAATACCGTGCTGATCGCGCAGGCCTTTAGCCGCTTCAACAAAATCTGGCTCATACAGGGATTTGCCGACGTTGTTGTCGATAGCGACGAAGGTGTTGGCAATGCCGCCGCCCACAATCACGGTGTCCGCGATTTTGACCAGAGATTGCAGCACATCAAATTTGGTAGAGACTTTAGAGCCCCCTACCACAGCCACCAGCGGACGCTCCGGGTTGCTCATGACTTTACCCAGCGCTTCCAGTTCTGCAGAGAGCAGCGGGCCAGCACAGGCGATAGGGGCAAATTTGCCGACGCCGTGGGTAGAAGCCTGTGCGCGGTGCGCAGTACCAAAGGCGTCCATCACAAAGACGTCGCACAGAGCAGCATATTTTTTAGACAGCGCTTCGTCATCTTTCTTTTCGCCTTTGTTAAAGCGAACGTTTTCCAGCACAACCAGTTCGCCAGCGCCGACTTCAACGCCATCGAGGTAATCTTTTGCCAGGGTCACGGTGGTGCCGCTAAGCTTGTCTTTCAGGTAGTTAACTACCGGCAGCAGCGAGAACTCTTCATTGTATTCACCTTCGGTCGGACGACCCAGGTGAGAGGTAACCATTACTTTCGCGCCCTGTTTCAACGCCGCTTCAATGGTTGGCAGAGAAGCACGGATACGTGCATCAGACGTCACTTTACCTTCTTTAACCGGTACGTTCAGATCGGCACGGATCAGAACGCGTTTACCAGCCAGATCCAGATCGGTCATCTTAATTACAGACATGGTGAATCCTCTCGTTGATTCTCATAAGTTTTGCCAGACGCATACCGCGTCTTACCTGAAACCGCTTGCGGCCATCGCTAACGTCGTGTCGAGCATTCGGTTAGCAAAGCCCCATTCGTTGTCACACCAGACCAGGGTCTTGATAAGGTGTTGACCGCTGACCCGCGTTTGTGTTCCGTCCACAATGGCACTGTGCGGATCATGGTTAAAATCTACTGAGACTAACGGTAATTCCGTATAGTCAACTATACCACGAAATGTCCCTTCTGCCGCGCTTCGCAACAGGGTGTTAACTTCACACGCCGTCACCGCCTGATGCACAGAAACGCTGAGATCAATGGCCGTCACGTTAATCGTCGGGACGCGAACGGCTATCGCCTCGAAGCGATCGTTGAATTTCGGAAAAATACGGGTAATGCCTGCCGCCAGGCGAGTGTCCACCGGAATGATCGACTGACTGGCTGCACGCGTACGGCGCAGATCGCTGTGATAGGCGTCGATCACCTGCTGATCGTGCATCGCCGAGTGGATCGTGGTGACGGTGCCGGATTCGATACCAAACGCATCATCCAGCAGTTTAATCACCGGGATAATGCAGTTAGTGGTACAGGAAGCGTTGGAGACGATGCGGTCACTGGCGGTGAGTAACTGCTGGTTAACGCCATACACCACTGTGGCGTCGAGATCGTTTCCGCCGGGATGAGAGAACAGCACTTTTTTGGCGCCAGCCTGAAGATGCGCTTCGCCATCAGCGCGTGAGCCATAGACGCCGGTGCAGTCCAGCACCACATCCACGTCGAGTTCACGCCACGGCAGATCGGCAATGGCTGCACGGTGCAAAATGCGCAGGGTATCGCCACCCACCCACATTACATCGCGCTCCTGGCGGACATCGAAAGCAAAACGGCCATGGCTGGTATCGTATTTCAGCAGATGCGCCATACCGGTGGCTTCTGCCAGCTCGTTAATCGCGACCACGGTGATCTCTGCACGTCGGCCCGTTTCATACAGCGCGCGCAGGACGTTGCGTCCAATCCGGCCAAAACCATTTATCGCTACCCGTACCGTCATTTCTCTCCTGCCACGTCAGACTGAAAAAAACGTGCCGTTAGCCTGAGCGTTTCACTGCATTTTGTACAGGAGATTCTTACCCGGCATTGTCCGAAACCAGGGCTATTTGCCTGGCGACTGAAACGGTTCAGCTACAATAATAGAAGGAAGGAATAACAGGAATGATTGTGATCAATCTGGCTGCTTAAATTTGGATCTGTGTCACAAATTAAGGCAAAAGGCGGTTATTACTGCAGGAATAAAAAAATAAAAGGGACGAAAATCTCGTCCCTCTGTTTTTACAGCCGGGCGGGAACAGGCCCGCCTGACCGGTTTTACGCCAGCAGCGCTTTCGCTTTCGCGACGACGTTGTCGACGGTAAAGCCAAACAGTTCGAACAGCTGATCGGCAGGTGCAGATTCGCCGAAGCTGGTCATGCCCACGATAGCGCCGTTCAGGCCGGTGTATTTGAACCAGTAATCAGCGATGCCCGCTTCGATTGCGACGCGGGCGCTGACCGCTTTTGGCAGCACGGATTCACGGTACTCATCACTCTGCTTGTCGAAGGCATCCGTTGATGGCATAGAGACCACGCGCACTTTGCGGCCTTCGCTGGTGAGTTTGTCCCAGGCACCGACAGCCAGCTCAACTTCGGAACCGGTGGCGATCAGGATCAGCTCAGGCGTGCCATCGCAATCTTTCAGCACGTAACCGCCGCGCGCTACGTTAGCCAGCTGTGCAGTGTCACGCTCCTGCTGCGCCAGGTTCTGACGGGAGAAGATCAGCGCAGTCGGGCCATCTTTACGCTCAATGGCATATTTCCACGCCACCGCGGATTCAACCTGGTCACATGGACGCCACAGGCTCATGTTTGGCGTGGTGCGCAGGCTCGCCATCTGTTCAACCGGCTGGTGCGTCGGGCCATCTTCGCCCAGACCGATAGAGTCGTGGGTGTAGACCATGATCTGACGGATCTTCATCAGTGCCGCCATACGCGCTGCGTTACGCGCATATTCAACAAACATCAGGAAGGTCGCGGTGTAAGGCAGGAAGCCGCCGTGCAGCGCCAGGCCATTGGCGATTGCGGTCATACCGAACTCACGCACGCCGTAGTGGATGTAGTTACCCGCAGCATCTTCGTTGATCGGCTTAGAGCCAGACCAGATTGTCAGGTTGCTGGGTGCCAGATCGGCTGAGCCGCCCAGGTATTCCGGCAGAATTTTACCGAAAGCTTCGATAGCATTCTGTGAGGCTTTACGGCTGGCGATCTTCGCCGGGTTCGCCTGCAGCTGCTCAACGAACTTCTGCGACTCTTCCTGCCAGTTAGCTGGCAGTTCGTTGCTGACGCGGCGTTTAAACTCGGCAGCCAGTTCAGGATGAGCCTGTGCGTAAGCGGCGAATTTCTCATTCCATGCAGACTCTTTCGCCTGGCCCGCTTCTTTCGCGTCCCACTCAGCGTAGATATCAGAAGGAATTACGAACGGCGCGTGGGTCCAGCCCAGCTGTTTGCGGGTCAGTGCCACTTCATCATCACCCAGCGGTGCGCCATGTGAATCATGGGTACCAGCTTTGTTCGGTGAACCAAAACCGATAACGGTTTTGCACATCAGTAGTGAAGGCTTGTCGCTGACGCTTTTCGCTTCCTCGATCGCTTTCGCAATCGCATCCGCATCGTGACCATCGACGCCGCGCACCACGTGCCAGCCATAAGCTTCAAAGCGCTTAGCGGTGTCGTCGGTGAACCAGCCATCAATGTGACCATCGATAGAGATACCGTTGTCATCATAAAACGCCACCAGTTTGCCCAGCTTCAGGGTACCGGCCAGTGAGCAGACTTCGTGCGAGATACCTTCCATCATGCAGCCATCACCCATGAAGACATAGGTGTTGTGGTCTACGATGTCATGACCCGGACGGTTGAACTGTGCTGCCAGCGTGCGCTCAGCAATGGCAAAACCTACTGCGTTAGCGATGCCCTGCCCCAGCGGACCGGTGGTGGTTTCAACGCCCACGGTGTAGCCATATTCCGGGTGACCTGGAGTTTTTGAGTGCAGCTGACGGAAGTTTTCCAGTTCGCTCAGGGGCAGATCGTAACCGGTCAGGTGCAACAGGCTATAGATCAGCATTGAGCCGTGACCGTTAGAGAGCACGAAACGGTCGCGGTCCGCCCACAGCGGGTTGGTTGGGTTGTGGTTCAGGTAGCCGCGCCAGAGTACTTCAGCGATGTCCGCCATGCCCATTGGGGCACCCGGATGTCCCGATTTCGCTTTCTGTACTGCATCCATACTTAACGCACGAATGGCGTTGGCAAGCTCTTTACGAGAGGGCATTTTCTACTCCAGGTCGGATTAATGCTTCGCACCTTAACTTATTGTTATTAATGAGTTACCGGGCAAAACAAGGAAAAAGTTGCCCATCAATGTACATGAGAAACGGGGCAAAAGTACATGCTGTAAAACGCTAAATGCAGCCGCTTCGTATGGCTTTTCCAGCCATATCTGCTAGCAAAGTGCAGACTGGCACGCTATAACCAAATCGTTTATTCACCTGTCTGAGTTTCAGGTGTTTGTTTTTCTTACCTTGTTATGAATGGGATACAGCATGAAAATCAAAAAAATGGTGTTAGCGCTTGGACTGACGACGCTGCTCAGTGGCTGTCAGGGTTTAGACAATAATGCGCTGATGCAGTCGGGCGCGCAGGCGTATCAGGCTTATACCCTCAGCGACGATCAGGTAAAACAGCTGAGCGATAAATCCTGTGAGCAGATGGACAAAGATAATCAGATTGCGCCTGCTAACAGTGATTATCAGCAGCGTCTGAACAAGATCGCCGCGGCGCTGGGCGATAACATCAACGGCGTACCGGCTAACTACAAGGTTTATCAGACCAAAGATGTCAACGCCTGGGCGATGGCAAATGGCTGTATTCGTGTTTACAGCGGTCTGATGGATATGATGACTGACAATGAAGTGGAAGGCGTGCTGGGTCATGAGATGGGCCACGTCGCGTTAGGTCATACGCGCAAGGCGATGCAGCTGGCGTATGCCACAACCGCGGCCCGCACTGCAGCCGCCTCGGTTGGCGGCGTGATTGGTTCACTGTCGCAGTCGCAGCTGGGTGAAATGGGTGAAAAACTGGTGAATGCGCAGTTCTCCCAGACGCAGGAATCACAGGCGGATGACTACTCCTACGACCTGATGAAGAAGCGCAATATCGATCCAATGGGCCTGGCCACCAGCTTTGAAAAGCTGGCGAAGATGGAACAGGGACGTCAGAGTTCGATGTTTGACTCGCATCCCGCCTCTGAAGCGCGCGCAGCGCATATTCGTGAGCGAATTGCTGCCGACGGCAAGTAATTCCGCCGCTGAGCGCGCATGCATCCGGCGTGCGCGCTTAGCCGTGCGAAGTCCGCTAGCGCTTAAATATCTGATCCACCATCGAGCCCAGATCCAGCTTATTGTCATGCAGCGCCTGTTCATCCATGTGTCCCTGCGGCGACATTTTATCAATCAGCTGCGGCAATAGCGCAGCCAGCGTACCCGATGCCCCTTTCACATCGGTGCCGAGTTTGTCGGCCAGTGACTGCAGTTCATCCTGACCAAAAGCAGACTGAATCTCACTGTGGCCAACCGGATGGTTATCGCCGGTGCCGATCCAGGAACCAAACACCTCACCCAGCCCGCCCTGCTGGAATTTTTGCAGCAGTACTTCAATACCGCCCTGCTCCTGCACCCAATGCCAGACAGCCTGTAACTGTCCCGGCGGATGCCCCTCACTCTGGTTGCCATCCAGTGCGCCAGCCAGTTCATCAAGAAAGCCCATGATTATCTCCACTACGCCATTTTTACGCTGTAAGTTTAGTTGCAGATAGGGGTTCGCGCCTGACGGTTACCCGTCGGGGTCAGAAGGGAATCGATCGGATCATGGCAAAGAGAGGAAGATCACAGCAGCGGCGTCCGCCCGATGGACAGGACGCCGCGTTCAGCGCCTGCCGGACTGAAGCCGACAGGCAGCAGGCATCAGCCTTTGTTTACAGCCTGAACATGCAGCATATCCAGCGCCAGCGTAGCCGCTGCCAGTGCCGTCAGATCAGCATGATCGTAACCCGGTGCGACTTCCACCAGATCCATGCCGACAATGTTCATGCCCTGCAGGCCACGGATCAGCTTGGTCGCTTTATCGGTGGTCAGCCCGCCAATCACCGGCGTGCCGGTGCCAGGTGCATGCGCCGGATCCAGACAGTCGATATCGAAGGTCAGATAGACCGGCAGATCGCCGACGGTGCGTTTCACTTCGGCGAGGATATCGTCAACGCTGCGGTCATTGACCTGCGCCGCATCCAGCACGTTGAAGCCCAGGCTCTTGTCGAATTCGGTACGGATACCAATCTGCACTGAGTGCTGCGGATCGATCAGACCCTCTTTCGGCGCGGTAAAGAACATGGTGCCGTGGTCGAAGGTCGGGCCGTTAGAGTAGGTGTCGGTATGCGCATCAAAGTGCACCAGCGCCATTTTGCCGAAGTGTTTTGCATGGGCACGCAGCAGCGGCAGTGTGACGTAGTGGTCGCCGCCAAAGGTCATCATGCGCTTGCCATTGGCCAGCAGTTTTTCAGCATGGGCCTGCAATTTGTCGGAGAGATCCTGCGAATCACCGAAGGCGTAAACCAGATCGCCGCAATCGACGACGTTCAGACGCTGACGCAGGTCGAAATCCCACGGCCAGCGGCAGCCTTCCCAGGCCAGATTGGTGGAGATCTGGCGAATCGCGCCCGGACCCAGGCGGCTGCCCGGACGACCCGAGGTCGCGGCATCAAACGGCACGCCGGTGATAACCCACTCGGCGTCGCTGTCGTAAGGCTGAAAATTCAGCGGAAAACGCATGAAACCAAAGGCGTTAGAAACCAGGGAGTTGTCGTACTGATTGCCAAGCGTGTTATACATAATTGCTCTCTCTATGTGCGTAAGTCGGGCCAGCCCGCAAACCATTAAGGTTGAGATGAAAAAAATCCCCTCCGCGTCGTTAGGCCCGACGAGGAAGGGATTGAGTGAGTCAGATTATCGACATAGTTAACGGCAACTGCAATATGCGATTACCGGTCGCCATAATCGATTATTCATCTTCTAAATAGGTATAGCCGTAGAGGCCGCTCTCGAACTCTTCCAGGAACTGCGCGCGCAGCTCTTCGTCGAGATCGGATGCCTGAACCTGATTGCGGAACAGCGCCATCAGCTCGTTGGGATCAAGCTGCACGTAACGCAGCATGTCCGCCACGGTGTCGCCTTCATCGGAGAGCTGCACTTCCACATCGCCATTTTCGCGTGCGTAGACATCCACCGCTTCGGTGTCACCAAACAGGTTATGCATGTTGCCCAGAATTTCCTGGTAAGCACCCACCATAAAGAAGCCCAGCATGGGTGGGTTATCAAGGTCATATTCCGGCATCGGCATGGTCGTCGCGATACCGTCGCCATCCACGTAGTGATCGATGGTGCCATCGGAGTCACAGGTGATGTCGAGCAGCACGGCACGGCGCTCCGGCTTCTTGTTCAGCCCTTCCAGCGGCAGTACCGGGAACAGCTGATCGATACCCCACGCATCCGGCATTGACTGGAACAGCGAGAAGTTAACGTAGATCTTATCCGCCATCCGCTCCTGCAGTTCGTCGATGATTGGACGGTGTGCACGGTTGCTCGGATCGAGATGCTGCTGAATATAGTGGCAGATGCTCAGATAGAGCTGCTCAGCCCAGGAACGCTGCTTGAGATCGTAGGTGCCTGACGAGTAGCCGGTATGGATATCAAACAGATCCATCTGGCTGTCATGCAGCCATTCACGCAGCGAACGGCGGGTACTTGGCTCGTGCATCTCCTGCCAGGTTTCCCACATGCTGAGGATCGGGCGCGGCGCATCCGCATCCGGCGTTTCAGGTTCGCTGAACTCGTTGCGCTCCACACCAATGATGTTGGAGACCAGCACCGTGTGGTGCGCGGTTACCGCACGGCCCGACTCGGTGATCACCGTCGGATGCTCCAGACCGTGCTCATCACAGGCAGCACCAATCGCCCAGATTACGTTGTTGGCGTACTCATTCAGGCCGTAGTTGACCGAGCAGTCAGACTGCGAGCGCGTTCCTTCGTAATCGACGCCCAGACCGCCGCCGACGTCGAAACATTTGATGTTGACGCCCAGCTTGGCCAGTTCGACATAGAAGCGCGCCGACTCACGCACGCCGGTAGCGATGTCGCGGATGTTGGACATCTGCGAGCCCAGATGGAAATGCAGCAGCTGCAGGCTGTCGATGCGACCCGCTTCGCGCATGATCTCAACCAGTTTCAGCACCTGGGTGGCTGACAGGCCAAACTTCGACTTTTCGCCGCCGCTCGACTGCCATTTACCCGAGCCCTGCGAAGCCAGACGCGCACGGATACCAAGACGCGGCACCACATTCAGACGCTCTGCTTCTTCCAGCACCAGCCGCACTTCGGTCATCTTCTCCAGCACCAGATAGACCTTGTGGCCCATCTTCTCGCCGATCAGCGCCAGACGAATATATTCGCGATCTTTATAGCCGTTACAGACGATCACCGAACGGGTCTGACCGGCGTGCGCCAGCACCGCCATCAGCTCGGCTTTTGAGCCCGCTTCCAGTCCCAGCGGTTCGCCGGAGTGGATCAGTGACTCAATCACGCGTTTGTGCTGGTTAACTTTAATCGGGTAAACCAGGAAGTAGTCGCCTTTGTAACCGTAAGATTCACGCGCACGTTTAAAGGCGGCGTTAATGGAACGCAGACGGTGTTGCAGGATCTGCGGGAAGCAGAATAAAGCAGGCAGACGCTGGCCCTGCGCTTCGCGCTCTTTGACCAGACGAGCTAAATCGACGCGCACGTCAGGACGATCCGGATCGGGACAGACACTGATGTGGCCCAGTTCGTTAACGTCGTAATAGTTGTTGCCCCACCAGGCGATGTTGTACGTACGCAACATTTTGCTCGCATCCTGATCGTTCATTGCAACCTCCTGCATGGAGCGGAGTGTACCCTGTTCGCCAGCTGACGAACCTTTGATATTCTTCATGTCGTCAGACATCGCGAACCTCAATTTTCCGTTGAAAGATGAAACTGTTAACCGGCTTTATGGCCGCTAATCTGAAAACCTGTTGCCACATTAAACGCAATGTCCTGTTCACCTGACGTTGCCGTCAGCGCGATTCACGCATGAGAGTTAAGTGTAAAACACCCGGGCCATCTCCGTTTAAACAGAGAACATTTAACTGATCTGTATTGACCATGGATAACCTGCGTCGTTCCGCTGCGCGAGCGCAGAGAAGAGACAAAACCGATCGAGCAGAGATAAAGATTAGCCTGCGCCTGTGTCGGTAAAATTACCGCATCGGACATCGCGTCGGCAGGAAAGAGAAACAGATGGGAGGCAGGAGAGAGCCAGCGCAGCGCCGCAGCGCAGAGAACCGGAAGAAGAAAAAGCGTGGTTCATTACTTGTATCACCTCCGCATATGCCAGGGGCACATGGAAAACAACCTGGGTGAAAGCCAGACCAGAGTCTGACAGGCGCGACGCAAACAGTGGCGTCATCCTTGCTGCTGCTATCAAAGCAGCGGCGTTTTATACAGTTTACCGCCCTAAAATGCAAAAATATTATCGGGGAATTGCGTGTAGCGTCAGCAAATTATGCCGATAACAGAGACAGGTTAAAGGCTGAAACAGAAAAAGGGCTGGTAATTGGTTTACCCTCTATCCTAAAATAGCCGTCCAGATGGTTTTCCATCTAAACAGGTTACTATCCAGGCGGTGTTGGCCTGCTGTGCTGACACAACCTCACTGCTCGCGGCTTTGCCTGAAGGGGCGTCAGGTCAGACCACCTCACTGGCGCTATGCAGTCGTACTCAAACCATATTTAAGGTAAAGAACAGAATGGCTAAACACCTTTTTACGTCCGAGTCTGTATCAGAAGGACATCCCGATAAAATCGCCGACCAGATCTCCGATGCTGTGCTGGATGCGATCCTTGAACAGGATCCTAAAGCGCGCGTGGCCTGCGAAACCTACGTTAAAACAGGTATGGTGCTGGTTGGCGGTGAAATCACCACCAGCGCCTGGGTTGATATCGAAGAGATCACCCGTAAAACCGTACGTGAAATCGGCTATGTCCATTCCGATATGGGCTTTGACGCCAACTCCTGCGCGGTATTAAGCGCGATTGGTAAACAGTCTCAGGATATCAATCAGGGCGTTGACCGTACCGATCCGCTGGAACAGGGCGCGGGCGACCAGGGCCTGATGTTCGGCTATGCCACCAACGAAACAGACGTGCTGATGCCTGCGCCGGTGACCTATGCGCACCGTCTGGTACAGCGTCAGGCTGAAGTGCGTAAAAACGGCACCCTGCCGTGGCTGCGTCCGGATGCCAAGAGCCAGGTCACTTTCCAGTATGACGATGGCAAAATCGTGGGCATCGATGCAGTTGTGCTCTCTACCCAGCACGCTGAATCCATCAGCCAGAAAGATCTGCAGGAAGCGGTGATGGAAGAGATCATCAAGCCGGTTCTGCCCGCAGAGTGGCTGAGCGCCTCGACCAAATATCACATCAACCCAACCGGTCGCTTTGTGATCGGCGGCCCGATGGGCGATTGCGGTCTGACCGGTCGTAAAATCATCGTAGACACCTACGGCGGTATGGCACGTCACGGTGGCGGTGCGTTCTCGGGTAAAGATCCATCTAAAGTTGACCGCTCTGCAGCCTATGCGGCACGTTACGTGGCGAAAAACATCGTAGCGGCCGGCCTTGCTGACCGTTGTGAAATCCAGGTCTCCTACGCTATCGGCGTGGCTGAACCCACTTCTATCATGGTGGAAACCTTCGGTACCGAGAAAATCTCTACCGAACAGCTGACGCTGCTGGTGCGCGAGTTCTTCGACCTGCGTCCATATGGTCTGATCCAGATGCTGGATCTGCTGCACCCAATCTATAAAGAGACCGCAGCTTACGGCCACTTTGGTCGTGAACATTTCCCATGGGAAAAAACCGACAAAGCTGCCCTGCTGCGTGAAGCGGCTGGCCTGTAAGGTTAACGACTGCAGATAAAAACCCTGCCACTACGGCAGGGTTTTTTATTGCCTTTTCAGCCCCATTGCTAACCGGAGCAATTTTGCTCCCGCTACCCTTCTGAACGACAGCCCAGCGCAATTTCTGGTGAGCGCGTGACGACAAAAAAAACGCATCTGCCCGACATCTTCTTCTCTCTGCAGCAAATTTTCAGTTTTCAGCTACACTTCTTTTCGCTTTTTCTGACGATTAAATGTTAACGATTACAAATTGAAATGCTTTGTTTATCCGATATTTAGGAATTAACGCACGTAGTTATTCTGCTGAAAATGCGTTATTTTCAGCGTCGTCTGATAGCCAGTAAATAGAGCATTGTCAGAAACTTAATGAGTGCTATACCTCACTGGTTAATTAATCTTTCCGGGAAAAATATGCTGAATTTCAGGGTTTCAGCGTGTGTAAGCGATTACACTGATGTGATCAAGCTCACTTTTTTCCCGCAAAAGGTTTTTTAACATTGATAAAAACAATGATGGATAAACCTGGAGGCTAAAATGCCTGGCAATACACACAAAAGCAGAACTTCAAATAAGGCGATGACCTTATTTGTCTGCTTTCTGGCGGCCCTTGCGGGTCTGCTGTTCGGTCTGGATATCGGCGTTATCGCCGGTGCTCTGCCGTTTATCGCAAAGGACTTTAACGTCACCCCTCATCAGCAGGAGTGGATCGTCAGTTCCATGATGTTTGGTGCGGCGGTCGGTGCTATCGGCAGCGGCTGGATGTCATCCCGCCTGGGCCGTAAAAAAAGCCTGATGGCCGGTGCGATTCTGTTCGTTATCGGTTCACTCTGGTCGGCGATGTCGCCAAACCCGGAAATGCTGATCAGCGCCCGCGTTCTGCTGGGTCTGGCAGTCGGTATCGCCTCTTATACTGCCCCGCTTTATCTTTCTGAGATCGCTCCGGAAAAAATTCGCGGCAGTATGATTTCGCTTTATCAGCTGATGATTACCATCGGTATTCTTGGTGCTTACCTGTCCGATACGGCGTTCAGCTTTACCGGCAACTGGCGCTGGATGCTGGGCATCATCACTATTCCGGCACTGTTGCTGCTGGTCGGCGTTTTCTTCCTGCCAAACAGCCCACGCTGGCTGGCGGCGCGAGGCAACTTCCGCGATGCACAACGCGTACTGGATCGTCTGCGTGACACCAGCGAGCAGGCAAAACGTGAGCTGGAAGAGATCCGTGAAAGTCTGAAGATCAAACAGTCTGGCTGGGGTCTGTTCACCAGCAGCAGCCACTTCCGTCGTGCGGTCTATCTCGGCATCCTGCTGCAGGTGATGCAGCAGTTTACCGGCATGAACGTCATCATGTACTACGCGCCAAAAATCTTTGAAATCGCGGGCTTCACCAACACCACCCAGCAGATGTGGGGCACGGTGATTGTGGGTCTGGTTAACGTACTGGCGACCTTTATTGCCATTGGCCTGGTGGATCGCTGGGGTCGTAAACCTACCCTGATTCTGGGCTTTATGGTGATGGCAGCCGGTATGGGCGTTCTGGGTACGATGCTGCACTTCGGCATTCACTCGCCGGGCGCACAGTACTTTGCGGTAGGTATGCTGCTGATGTTCATCATCGGTTTTGCGATGTCAGCCGGTCCGTTGATCTGGGTACTCTGTTCCGAAATTCAGCCGCTGAAAGGCCGCGATTTCGGTATCACTGTCTCCACCACCACCAACTGGATCGCGAACATGATCGTAGGTGCGACCTTCCTGACGATGCTGAATACGCTGGGCAATGCGAACACCTTCTGGGTCTACGCACTGCTTAACCTGTTCTTCATTCTGCTGACGGTGATGCTGATCCCTGAGACCAAAAACGTCTCGCTGGAACACATCGAACGTAACCTGATGGCAGGTAAAAAACTGCGCGACATCGGTTCACGCGATTAATTTTACCCGGTAAAAAACGCGGTAAAAAAAACGGCGGGGTTTCTCTGGAAACCCAGCCGTTTTTATTTGTTCAACGCCCCACTACGCTGTGGTTACCCGCGTTACCGGCAGGGGCCGCCGTATGCAGCAGAGCGCCAGCGCCATAATGAAAATGGTCGCGGTCTGATTATAGGGCAGCACCGAATCGGTCAGTCCGGTGGTAAATAGCGCCACCATCGGCAGCGCCACGCCGCGCAGATCACACTTCTTCAGCCAGCCCGCCAGCACAGTCAGATAGAGCAGCGCCAGCGACGCCGTACCCAGCCAGCCCTGCAATGACGTCACCTCGAGGAACTCGTTGTGCATGTTGTATTTAACGTTGGTGAAGCCTTCAACATTGAGAGGATAGTGCGCAGTGATGAACTGACGCGCCTCAGTGGTGCGCGCATCCGGCGTCGCAAAACCGCCATGGTGCTCAATAAAGTTGACCGCCCCGCCCCAGATGGCGACACGTGCGCCCAGCGAGGTCGAACTGTTTGAACCAAAGTTCTCAATATCCTGCACTCCCTCTACCCAGCGGTTGCTGGTCATCAGAATCAGCACCGCCATTACGCCCACCATCAGAGCGCTAATCCGCCAGTTAGTCAGCAGCGACAGCCGGTAGGTCTGCACCAGGAACAGCAGCCCCACGGCAATCAGCGCAATCAGAGTCACACGGGTGCCGCACAGGTAGAGCAAGGCAAAGGTCACTGCCAGCACAGCGATATCGGCCACCTTCCAGTAAGCGTGCGTCTCATAGCGGCTTAGCCACAGCCAGGCACAATAGATAAACAGAATCATGTAGGAGGACATGGAGGCGGCTTCGGTGGTGAGCTTGATGCGGATATTCTCAGTGTAGAAATGCTCGTGGATACCAAAGCCCAGCGTAATCAGCAGGCCAAGAAGGATGAGCCCTTTTCCGACGCGTAGCGTAGTCAGGGAGACACGATCCCCATAAACAGCCAGACTGAGCAGCACAAAGGCACCCATCAACAGCCGCTTCGCGCCCAGCAGATAGTTGCCCATATTAGTGATGGCATCGCCTGAGGGCGCGGTTTCGATCCCCTTCACGTGAATCGCCCAGAACAGTCGAATCAAGGCAAAGATAATCAGCACAGCAAACAGGGCGATATAAAAACCGTTCTCTTTAAAGTCCACCCGCCTGCGCACCAGGCCATACAGCACGGACGCGATAGAGAGATAAGAGACCAGATAAAATATTTTTTGCGGCAGGCCGGTAACAAACATATTCAGTGACAGCGCCAGGCAGAGCGCAATAACTGAAAAATTAACCATTAACGTTAATCCATTGCGACTGATTTTATTCGTCATGCTTAACCTCAGTAAGGCGGTTAAACACACTCATCAGGTGCTTCATATAATTTTCCTCATAAAAACCGGTGATGCTCGCTTTAATAGCCTGATGATCGGGGAAGTAGAAATCCCCGCTCATGGCGTTGAGAATCGCGGCCAGCGCCATGCTGTCATGGGTGGGATAGAGCTGACCATTAATACCGTTCTGAATAATTTCCGCCGGGCCGCTGATGCAGTCGGATGAAACACAGTAGACGCCGCGTGACATCGCCTCCAGCAGGATCAGCGGGAAGCCTTCGAAGTTAGAGGTCATGACCAGGCAGGTGACCTGTCTGATATGGCGGATGACATACTCCCAGGCATTCTCCTGCCAGCCATGCCAGGTGATGCGATCCTGAATGCCGAGTTGCGTCACGTAGTGCTGACATTGCGTCAGATCTTCCCCGTCACCCACTATCTCCAGCGTCCAGGGCGCATCCAGCTGCTGCAGGGCATCAAACAGATCTTTAAGCTGTTTCTGCCGCTGATAATGGACGCGACCAATATAGAGAAACTTCAGCGCCTGGGGTCTGCCGATTACCGTGTCATTGCGTTTGATCGGGTTATAGATCACGTCAACGTCAGTGGCGCGTGCGCCCAGTTCCACCAGCTGCTCTTTAATCTGATTACTGATCGCAAAATGGTGATCGGCCCGCAGCAGATAATGGGGACGATAACGTTCACGCGGAGGCAGGTGCATCCAGCTCGACAATACGATTTTACGTCCTGAAAGCGTGATTGCCCGGCGCGTCATCAGGCAGGGAATGGTGTTGAGGGTCAGGACATGATCGGGCTGATAACGACGAAAGAAGGCGGCCATTCTCAGCGTATGAATAAGATTTTTTATTTTCTTATTCCGCAGCGTGCAGACGCTCTCAGCCAGAACAGCATTGGCGGTCCAGGCGCGGGAGTGGCTCTCCTCTCCGCTGTTGATAATAAACAGCCCTGCTTCAGTACCGGGTTCCGCATTCAGGGCCTTAATCAACTGACCAGTCACATTTTCCATCCCACCACGACCGGCCATCAGATCCGTCACCAGCACAATCCGTTGTTTCCTGACGTTATCATTATTTTTCATTGGTTTATCCATGCCCTGTGCCGTTCGCTTTTCATCCATCCACTCTGCGGTGAATGTCATTAATAGAATATTCTAAAAAAGCCCATAACAATATTTAAACCAGAAATTTTCCCCCAGCCAGAACCACACTTGTCGCTGGCGACGTTGAGTTCCTGCGCGGCGGCGATTATTCTGAGCGCCATGAAAACGCCTCGTCTCCCCATTGCCCTGCAGCAGGCCGTAATGCGCTCGCTGCGCCAGTCGCTTGAACGTGCGAATCAGGCGCTGAAAACCCGTTATCCGGAACCGAAGCTGCTCTACCAGCAGCGTGGTACGGCGGCGGGCACCGCCTGGCTGGCGTCCTGGGAAATTCGCATCAATCCTGTGCTGCTGCTGGAAAACCAGCAGGCATTTATCGATGAAGTAGTGCCGCATGAGCTGGCGCATCTGCTGGTCTGGAAGCAATTTGGTCGCGTTGCGCCGCACGGCAAAGAGTGGAAGTGGATGATGGAGCAGGTGCTGGGCGTTCCGGCACGGCGTACTCACCAGTTTGAGATCGCATCCGTGCGCAGCAACACCTTTGCTTACCGCTGTCAGTGCCAGCAGCATCAGCTGACCGTGCGCCGCCACAATCGTATACTGCGCAAAGAGAGTGAATATCGCTGCGTGCACTGTGGCAGCCTGCTGACCGCGGGTGAATTTGTCGCGTCCTGAGAAGAATCCCCATTCCGCCCTATTCCACATTCTGTTACCCTGCCGCCCTTTTTCGTACTGAGTAGAAATCTGGAATATGTCTCGCATACTAAGTCTGGCGGTTGCGCTGCTGTTTGCGCCCGCCGCTGACGCCCTCAACCTGAATAACTATCATCAAAATAACTTTCAGCAGGCCAAAACCTTTGCGGCGGCGATCAACGCCGATGCACCGGGTTCTTTTTACTGTGGCTGTAAGATTCAGTGGCAGGGAAAAAAGGGGATTCCCGATCTCAACAGCTGTGGCTATCAGGTGCGCAAAAACGCCAATCGCGCCGCACGCATTGAGTGGGAACATGTGATGCCGGCCTGGGAGTTTGGTCATCAGCGCCAGTGCTGGCAGGATGGCGGTCGTAAAAACTGCAGCAAAGATCCCGACTACCGTCGCATCGAAACCGACCTGCACAACCTGCAGCCTGCGGTGGGTGAAGTGAATGGCGACCGTGGCAACTTCGCCTACAGTCAATGGAACGGCAGCGAGCAGCAGTACGGCCAGTGTGAGATGAAGATCGACTTTAAACTCAAACAGGCGGAGCCACCTGCGCGGGCGCGTGGTGCCATTGCCCGCACCTATTTCTATATGCGCGACCAGTATCATCTGCGTATTTCGCGCCAGCAGACGCAGCTGTTTACCGCCTGGAACAAGCTCTATCCCGTATCAGTTTGGGAGTGCGAACGCGACCAGCGCATTGCAAAGGTTCAGGGCAATCACAATCCTTATGTGCAGCAGGCTTGCCAGCGCTAAAATCCCTGCCCTACACTAGCTCTTTTTCCAATGACGCCGCTGCAGCGCGGCGTCCGGTCTCAGGAACCTTATGCGCATACCTCGCATCTATCACGCCGGTCCATTAAGCATCGGCAGTGAAATTACCCTGGATGAAGATGCATCCAATCATGTGGGCCGGGTGCTCCGGATGACGGCAGGTCAGCGTCTGGAACTCTTTGATGGCACTAATCTGACTTTTGCAGCAGAGATCACGCATGTAGATAAAAAGCGTGTAAAAGTATCGGTCACAGAGAGCCAGCCGGACGATCGCGAGTCACCGTTACATCTGCATTTAGGTCAGGTGATGTCGCGCGGTGAAAAAATGGAATTCACTATCCAGAAATCGATCGAACTGGGCGTGAATGTCATTACACCCTTGTTTTCCGAGCGCTGTGGCGTAAAGCTTGATGCTGAGCGTCTGGCGAAGAAGATCCAGCAGTGGCAGAAAATTGCTATTGCCGCCTGCGAGCAGTGCGGCCGTAATCGCGTGCCGGAGATTCGTGAAGCGATGACGCTGGAAGCCTGGTGTGCAGAAGCGGATAGCGGTCTGAAGCTTAATCTGCATCCGCGCGCCAGCCACAGCATCAACACGCTGCCACAGCCTGTTGAGCGGGTAAGGTTGCTGATTGGCCCTGAAGGCGGTTTGTCTGCGGACGAGATTGCGATGACGGCGCAGCACGATTTTACTGACATTCTGCTTGGCCCACGGGTATTGCGTACCGAAACTACCGCGCTGACGGCCATTACGGCACTTCAGGTGAGGTTTGGCGACCTGGGTTAAGCGATACTTTCAGCGGAAAGAGAGCAGGCATGATGTCCTGACCGATCGGCCCACTGCAGACCGAACCAGACGAGGCGGTAAATGCCGCCTCACCGAGGAGATAATAATGATTAAACTTGGCATCGTGATGGACCCTATTTCGTCCATCAATATTAAAAAAGACTCCAGCTTCGCTATGCTGCTGGAAGCACAGCGCCGTGGTTATGAAATTCACTACATGGAGATGCACGATCTCTCACTGCGCGGTGGCGTGGCCTCGGCCCGCACCCGCCTGCTGACCGTCGAGCAGAACCCTGAGAACTGGTATCAGTTCGGCAGCGAGCAGGTGATCCCGCTGGCTGACCTGAATGTGGTGCTGATGCGCAAAGATCCGCCATTCGATACCGAGTTCATCTATGCGACCTATATTCTGGAGCGCGCTGAAGAGCTGGGTACGCTGATCGTGAACAAACCGCAGAGCCTGCGTGACTGTAACGAAAAGCTCTACACCGCCTGGTTTGCCGAGTTTACGCCTGACACTCTGGTGACCCGCAGCAAAGCGCAGCTGCGCGCTTTCTGGCAGGAGCATGGCGACATCATCATGAAGCCGCTGGATGGCATGGGTGGTGCGTCGATTTTCCGCGTGAAGAAAGATGATCCTAACTTTGGCGTGATTACCGAAACCCTGACCGAGCATGAGAGCCGTTTCTGCATGGCGCAGAATTATATTGCGGCGATCACCGAGGGTGACAAACGCGTGCTGGTCGTCGATGGCGAGCCGGTGCCTTACTGCCTGGCGCGTATCCCTCAGGGCGGTGAAACGCGTGGTAACCTCGCCGCCGGTGGTCGCGGTGAAGCGCGTCCGCTGAGCGAAAGCGACTGGGAAATCGCGCGCCGTGTTGGTCCGACGCTGAAAGCAAAAGGGCTGATTTTTGTCGGTCTGGACATCATCGGTGATAAACTGACTGAAGTTAACGTGACCAGCCCAACCTGCATTCGTGAAATTGAGGCTGCGTTCCCGATCTCCATCACCGGCATGTTGATGGATGCCATTGAGAAGCGCCTGGGCTGAGCATGACGCCGGGGCGAAGCTCCGTGATCAACCCAATACCGGTGCGGCCGTCGCGTGCCGGTTATTTTTTTGGTACATCGTGTGAGAATGAATTTACAACATCACTTTTTGATTGCCATGCCTTCATTGCAGGATCCTTTCTTCAAACGTTCCGTAGTCTATCTCTGCGAACATAACGAAGAGGGTGCAATGGGACTGATCATCAATAAACCCATGGAAAACCTGACGGTTGAAGGCATTCTGAAGAAGCTCAAAATCTCTGCTGACGATCGCGATCCGGCGATCAAGCTGGATAAACCGGTGTTTACCGGCGGTCCGCTGGCGGAAGATCGTGGCTTTATCCTGCACTCCGCGCAACGCACCTTTACCTCCAGTATTCGTGTTTCCGATAACACGATCATCACCACGTCCCGTGACGTGCTGGAGTCGATCGGTACGGCGTCTCAGCCCACTAACGTGCTGGTAGCGCTGGGTTACTGCGCCTGGGAAAAAGATCAGCTGGAGAATGAGCTGATGGAAAACGCCTGGCTGACCACGCCCGCTAACAGCAACATCCTGTTCCAGACGCCGATTTCAGAGCGCTGGCGCGAAGCGGCGCGCAGTATTGGCGTCGATATTCACAACATGGCCAGCGACGCCGGACACGCCTGATGTCAACTCAAACTCTGTTAGGATTCGACTTCGGCACCAAAAGTATTGGTGTCGCCGTAGGTCAGCAACTCACTGGCAGCGCCCGTCCGCTGACCGCCCTGAAAGCGCAGGATGGCATCCCGGACTGGCTGGTAATTGAAAAACTGCTGAAAGAGTGGCAGCCCGATTTCGTGGTGGTGGGATTACCGCTGAATATGGATGGCACCGAGCAGCCGCTGACCGATCGCGCACGTAAATTTGCCAACCGCCTGCACGGGCGCTTTGGCATCCGCGTGGAGCTGCAGGATGAACGACTCAGCACGGTAGAAGCGCGTGCTGGCCTGTTTGAACGCGGCGGCTATCGCGCGCTCAATAAAGGATCGGTCGACTCACAGTCTGCTGCCATCATTTTGCAGGACTGGTTCGAAAACCATTACTGACATCCTCACTCAATCAGTCCGGCAGCCTGACGCGCCAGCCTGCTCTGCTCAAACGTCTGCATACCGGCCTGTGCGCCGGTTTGTAACAGCGCAGGGATCTGGTGCATCTTGCCTTCTCTGATCAGATTGGTGATGCCCGGTGTGGCGATCAGTACCTCAAACAGTCCGATGCGCGAACCGGCAACTGACGGCACCAGCCGCTGTGCAATTACCGCTTTCAGGCTTCCCGCCAGCTGAGTACGCACCAGCTGTTTCTCCTCTGCCGGAAAGACATCAACCAGCCGATCCACCGCCTGCGCTGCGCCACGCGTGTGTAGCGTCGCCAGCACCAGATGGCCGGTCTCCGCAGCTGTCAGTGCCTGACGAATAGTGTCGCTGTCACGCAGTTCGCCCAGCAGTATAACGTCGGGATCTTCACGCAGTGCTGCCTTTACTCCCAGCGAGAACGAACCGCAGTGCAGGCCGATTTCCCGCTGCTGTATCAGCGACCGCTGGCTGTGATGGATAAATTCAATCGGATCTTCCAGCGTGATGATATGCCGCGCCTGCTGGCGGTTCAGCGCATCGACCAGCGCCGCCAGCGTGGTTGATTTACCGCTGCCGGTCGCACCCGTCACCAGAATCAGCCCATCCTGCTGCTCCAGCAGCGTCGGGACAATGGCGGGCAGTTGCAGGCTTTCCAGCGTCGGGCATGCCGTGGCGATGATGCGCAGTGCCAGTGACA
Organism: Pantoea sp. EKM21T; assembly: GCF_011800405.1. Taxonomy (NCBI): domain Bacteria; kingdom Pseudomonadati; phylum Pseudomonadota; class Gammaproteobacteria; order Enterobacterales; family Erwiniaceae; genus Pantoea; species Pantoea sp. EKM21T. Next base: position 28,118 of record NZ_JAALFV010000011.1, on the reverse strand, counting down.
GGCCGTTGCGCTGCATAAAGAGATTCGCGCGCAGACGCTGACCATCGGCCAGGCTCAGGGCGAAATCGAGCTGCCCTGCGCGCTCCAGCTCCTGACGCTGCGGGTCACTTAGCCAGCGGGCCATAAACTGCGCCATCCATGCGCCAGAAAGCGGGCACTGCTGCGGCATCGCCTCCAGCCTTCCCTGACGCCGCCAGTAGGGCAAATGTCCGCTGCAAAGGTGCAGATCGGCGGCATTATGCTTTACACTAAGCCCCACCATTTCATCCAGATTCATAATTTCTCCTGACTATGACCTCAATCCAGCAGAACCTACAGCAAGTGCGGCAGCGAATCGCTGCTGCTGCCGCGAGTTGCGGCCGCGCACCAGAAGAAATTACCCTGCTTGCAGTCAGTAAAACCAAACCTGCGAGCGCGGTCGAAGAAGCCTTTGCCGCTGGCCAGATTGCCTTTGGTGAAAATTACGTTCAGGAAGGGGTTGAAAAGGTCCAGGCACTGGCCGCACATCCTGAGCTGGAGTGGCACTTCATCGGCCCGCTGCAGTCCAATAAAAGCCGTCTGGTGGCGGAACATTTCGCCTGGTGTCACACCATTGACCGTCAGCGCATCGCGCAGCGGCTCAACGATCAGCGGCCTGCTTCGCTGCCACCGCTGAATGTGTTAATTCAGGTAAATATCAGTGACGAGAACAGCAAATCTGGCATCATGCTGGAGGCCGTTTCCGGGCTGGCGGAACAGATCGCTGCCCTGCCGCAACTGCGGCTGCGCGGATTAATGGCGATTCCGGCAGCAGAGAGTGATTACGCGCGGCAGCTGGCGGTGTGTCAGCAGATGGCGGAAGCCTTCCGGCAGCTGCAACAACACTATCCGCATGCAGACACGCTTTCGCTGGGAATGAGCGATGACATGGAGGCGGCAATCGCCGCAGGCAGTACGATGGTGCGTATCGGCACCGCCATTTTTGGCGCACGAGATTATGCGCACAACTCACAACAATAACAGAGGAACTTCATGTTAACACTGACGTTTTTAGTAAAAACGCTGATCGATCTCTACGTCATGGTGCTGCTGTTACGCATCTGGATGCAGTGGTCCCGCTGCGATTTTTACAATCCAGTGGCGCAGTTTGTCGTAAAGGTGACACAGCCGATTGTTAAGCCGCTGCGCCGTATACTGCCGGCACTGGGACCGATAGATACCGCCTCGCTGCTGCTGGCATTTGTGCTGACTACGCTGAAATACCCGATTTTATTGCTGATTCAGGTGGGCGTCTTCTCGGTCGACCCAACCAATCTGCTGGTCGGCCTGCTGTCGCTGGTTAAATCCGCCGGCTATCTGGTCTTCTGGGTGATTATTATTCGCTCCCTGATGAGCTGGATCAGCCAGGGCCGGGGTCCTGTCGACTATCTGCTGGTGCAGTTAACCGAGCCGATGATGGCACCTGTTCGCCGTATTCTGCCTGCGATGGGCGGCATCGATTTCTCAGCGATGATCGTCATCCTGGTGCTGTATGCCCTGAACTTTCTCGGCATGGACCTGTTCCCGGGTCTCTGGTATCTGCTGTAAATGAATCAAACTGGAACTGTTATGCAAAAAGTTGTCCTCGCAACCGGCAATCCCGGCAAAGTGCGTGAACTGGCGGAGTTACTCTCCGCCTTTGGTCTGGATATCGTCGCACAGACCGACCTTGGTGTTGAATCAGCGGAAGAGACCGGCCTGACCTTTATTGAGAACGCGATTCTCAAGGCGCGTCACGCGGCACAGATCACCGGATTACCGGCCATTGCCGATGATTCCGGCCTGGCCGTGGATGCGCTGGGCGGCGCGCCCGGCATCTACTCGGCGCGCTACGCCGGTGAAGAGGCCAGCGATCAACAGAACCTGGAGAAGCTGCTGCAGGCGCTGGAAAACGTGCCGGACGGTCAGCGCCAGGCACAATTTCACTGCGTGCTGGTCTATCTGCGTCATGCGGAAGATCCGACCCCGCTGGTGTTCCACGGCAGCTGGCAGGGTGAGATCACCCGCGCCGCCGCTGGTGCCGGTGGTTTTGGTTACGACCCGATTTTCTTTGTCCCGGCGCTGGGTAAAACCGCGGCCGAACTGAGTAAAGCGGAAAAAGGTGCAGTTTCTCACCGGGGTAAAGCATTGACGCTGTTGCTGGAAGCGATGCGTAATGCCTAATCTGCCGCCGTTAAGTCTCTATATCCACATTCCGTGGTGCGTACAGAAATGTCCCTACTGTGATTTTAACTCCCACGCGCTGAAAGATGAGGTGCCGCACGTTGAATACGTGCAGCACCTGCTGCGCGATCTGGAGATCGATTTACCGCTGATCAATGGCCGGGAAGTGCGCACGATCTTCATCGGTGGCGGCACGCCCAGCCTGCTGAGCAGCAGCGCGATGCAGATGCTGATGGATGGTGTGCGGGAGCGTCTGACGCTCTCGCCCGATGCGGAAGTGACCATGGAAGCCAATCCGGGCACCGTGGAAGCGGACCGGTTCAGCGCCTATCAGCGCGCCGGTATCAACCGTATTTCGATTGGCGTACAGAGTTTCAGTCCGCAAAAGCTGCAGCGCCTTGGCCGCATTCACGGCCCGGAAGAGGCGGTCCGCGCCGCTGAACTGGCCGAGTCGCTCTCGCTGCGCAGTTTTAACCTTGACCTGATGCATGGCCTGCCCGATCAGTCGCTGGAAGAGGCGCTCGATGATTTACGTCAGGCGATTGCGCTTAATCCACCGCATCTCTCCTGGTATCAGCTCACGATTGAACCCAACACCCTTTTTGGCTCACGCCCGCCGGTGCTGCCGGATGATGATGCGCTATGGGATATTTTCGAACAGGGCGATCAGCTGCTGCAGGCTGCCGGTTATCAGCAGTATGAGACCTCTGCCTACGCGAAGCCGGGTTATCGCTGTGAGCACAACCTCAATTACTGGCGCTTTGGCGACTATCTGGGGATTGGGTGTGGCGCACACGGCAAGCTGACGCAACCGGATGGCCGCATAGTCCGCACGGTGAAAACCCGTCATCCGCGTGGATTTATGCAGGGGAACTACCGCGAAAAGCAGTATGACGTTGCCGATAGCGACAAGCCGTTTGAATATTTCATGAACCGCTTTCGCCTGCTGGAAGCCGCGCCGCGCGACGAGTTCAGCCGCTATACCGGTTTATCAGAGCAGGTGATCCGTCCGCAGATGGATGCCGCGATTGCCGCTGGTTACGTGACTGAAACCGCGGAGCAGTGGCAGATTACGGAGAAAGGGAAACTGTTCCTGAATTCGCTGCTGGAGCTGTTCTTAGCGGAAGAGTAACAAAAGCGCCTCAGCCCGGCAGGCTGAGGCGTTGACCTATTTTTTCAGTGCGCCGGTAAGCTGTTTACGCTGATCTTCCAGCGAAATAACGCGATTACACACCTCGTGACCGAAGTTCTGGAAATCCTGCTCCTGCTTGCTCCACTCAGCCTGAATCGACTGCTGCAACCCGCCCAGATTACCCATAATCGCCTGCAGCGGATTACTGCCGCCGCTGCCCTGCTTACTGCCCATCTCGTTCAGGCTATCCTGCATCACGCCGCCCAGCGTCGACTGCACCAGCCTTTCACCTTCGGCGCGAACCTGATCAATCGCCTGATGGTGGAACGTCAGCCCATCTTCACGGTGTTCAATGATGCGGTTCATCTGCTGTTTCAGCTGACCATTCAGCGTGGTCAGGCGATTACGCACGTTGCTGTCGGTGCCCAGTTTTTCAACGATGACCTGATCCAGTGCCGCACGCCCTTTCTCCAGACGTGATGTCGCCCCGCTGTCGATCCACGGCAGATCGCGACGCAGCGCGTTCTGATAGTCGATCGCTTTCTGGCGTCCGGCCGTATCGAGCGTGACCTTCTGTCCATTGAACTGCACGTCGCCCTGCGGCGAGATTTCCATATTGCCGTTGGCACCGACCACCTGCACGCTCTGCGGCTTAATCACCACATCGTCCTGCGGCTTAACGCTGCATTCATAGGCAGCCTGAGCCTGGGTTGCTGCTACCAGCAGCACAGCAAGAAGCGCTTTACGCATCATATCTACTCCCTAAGATCGGGTCTGAAACCCTTTGATCGGGCCTCAGCCCGACACTGTGTGACGACTTAGTCCCACCAGACGTCAAAGAGTTCAGTCATCTGAACGTCCTGCAGCTTGCGATCTTCCAGCCATTTACGAACCAGAGCACGATGCTCATCGGTGCATTTGCCGGTTTTCTGCAGGCAAACCAGACCTTCCCACACCAGGTAACCGCTGCCATCGAAGGCCAGGCCGTTAGGGTCGATCGCTTCATTGATGAACTGGTTCAGCGTCTCATCAATTTCGCTTTCGCTGGTGCCTTCCGGGAAGCGCCAGGCAACCGAGAAGCCCAGTTCCTGAAACTCATCGATGTGCAGTTTTTTACGTAAACGACGGCTGCGTTGTGTGGCCATTATTTCACCCTCTCAAACATTAAATCCCATACGCCGTGGCCTAAACGCTGCCCGCGCTGCTCAAACTTGGTCAGTGGACGCGTCTCAGGACGCGGCACATAATTCTGTTGTTCTGACTGGTTGCGGTAACCATCGATGCTGTTCATCACTTCCAGCATATGCTCCGCGTAGGCTTCCCAGTCGGTCGCCATGTGGAAAACGCCGCCCAGCTTCAGTTTACGCATCACCAGCTCGGCAAAAGGCACCTGGACGATACGGCGTTTATTGTGACGCGCTTTATGCCACGGATCGGGGAAGAAGAGCTGAACCATGCGCAGCGAGTTATCCGGAATCATCTTCTCCAGCACTTCCACCGCGTCATGGCACATCACCCGAAGGTTCTGCACATCGGCTTCTTTGGCGGCGGCCAGACAGGCACCCACGCCCGGCGCATGCACTTCAATACCCAGGAAGTTCTGATGCGGCGTGTTCTGCGCCATCGTTACCAGCGAAGCACCCATGCCAAAGCCAATTTCCAGCGTCACCGGGGCTTCGCGGCCAAACAGCGCGGGCAGATCGACAGGCTCCGGCTGATATTCCACCCCCATGACCGGCCACAGGGTGTCCAGCGCCTGCTGCTGGCCTTTGGTTAAGCGGCCCTGGCGGCGCACAAAGCTGCGGATCCGGCGTAATGGCCGCCCGTTCTCATCAAATTCTGGGGTGATGACGTCATTAATCATGTAAAAGCCTGCTGGTTAGCCTGTTCCGGGAAACGGGCATTATGCAAAGTTCATAAGCAGAAGCAAGCCTTTGCAATCTTCCGGTTTACACCCAGGTGCGCATGTGCTGGAATTCCTGCCTGAGTGTAGAGTAAACACGGAAAATTTCCTTCTTATGATGCAAGCGCCGCAGTTCGCGCAACAGGTGCTGGACTGGTATCAGCGCTTTGGTCGCAAAACCCTGCCGTGGCAGCTGGAGAAAACGCCTTACAAGGTGTGGCTCTCCGAAGTGATGCTACAGCAAACCCAGGTTGCCACGGTTATTCCCTATTTTGAACGCTTTATGGCGCGCTTCCCCACGGTTACCGATCTGGCTACGGCTCCGCTGGATGAGGTGTTACATCTCTGGACCGGCCTCGGCTACTACGCCCGTGCGCGTAATCTGCATAAAGCCGCAAAGCAGATTGTCGAGGTTCATCAGGGCGAGTTCCCGCGTAATTTCGATGATGTCTCTGCCCTGCCCGGCGTAGGCCGCTCCACGGCGGGCGCGATCCTGTCGCTGTCACTGGGGCAGCATTTCCCGATTCTGGATGGCAACGTCAAGCGCGTGCTGGCCCGTTGCTATGCTGTCAGCGGCTGGCCGGGTAAGAAAGAGGTCGAAAAGCGGCTCTGGCAGATCAGCGAAGAGGTCACACCCGCCGAGGGCGTCAGCCAGTTTAATCAGGCGATGATGGATCTGGGTGCTATCGTCTGTACCCGATCGAAGCCGAAGTGCGAAATCTGCCCGCTGAACAGCGGTTGTGAGGCGTATGCCAGCAGCAGCTGGGCGAGCTATCCCGGTAAGAAGCCTAAGCAGGTGCTGCCAGAGCGCAGCGGCTGGTTCCTGATGATGCAGGATGGTGATGATGTCTGGCTGGAGCAGCGCCCGCCTGTGGGCTTGTGGGGCGGCCTGTTCTGCTTCCCGCAGTTCACAACGGAAGCGGCGATGACAGACTGGCTGGCGGCCCGCGGCATCCATGCAAAACCGCAGCAGCTTACTGCGTTCCGTCACACCTTCAGCCATTTCCATCTCGATATCGTGCCAATGTGGCTGACGTGGCCTTCTGTCGGGGCGGCGATGGATGAAGCAGGCGGTCTCTGGTATAACTTAGCGCTGCCACCATCTGTGGGATTAGCCGCACCCGTTGAGCGCCTGTTACACGAGCTGCGCCATCCCCGACAACTGGCTTTGAACAGTTGTGAGATTAATGAGGAAGAATAATGAGCCGCACTATTTTTTGTACTTTTTTACAGCGCGACGCGGAAGGACAGGATTTTCAGCTCTACCCGGGCGATCTGGGTAAGCGCATTTACAACGACATTTCCAAAGAAGCCTGGCAGAAGTGGATGGCGAAACAGACCATGTTGATCAACGAGAAGAAGCTCAACATGATGAATCCCGAAGATCGTAAAGTGCTGGAGAAGGAGATGATCAATTTCCTGTTCGAAGGTAAAGACGTTCATATCGAAGGCTATACACCGCCAGAAGCGTAAACATTCCGGGCCTCATCGCTGAGGCCGGTTATCCAGGTCAGGCTTGCATTCTCAATGAATAAAAAATTAATCGCCCTGCTGGTGATAGCACCACTTTTGGTTTCCTGTTCCGGGTCAAAGAAACAGCAGTCCCACGAGGAGTGGGTAAAAGATACCAACGCCTTTGATATTCTGATGGGGCAGTTTGCTCATAATATTGAGAATATCTGGGGTATCAATGAGGTCCTTATCGCCGGACCCAAAGATTACGTCAAATATAGCGACAACTATTACACCCGCAGCCACATTAACTTTGAAAGCGGTAAGCTGACCATCGAGACGATTTCTGGCACCGATCCTATGGCCAGCCTGCGTCAGGCAATCGTGACCACCCTGTTGATTGGCGAAGATCCGGGTAATGTCGATCTCTACTCTGACGCCAACGATATTGAAATCAGTAAAGAGCCGCTGCTGTATGGGCAGGTGCTGGATAATACCGGTCAGCCGATTCGCTGGCAGGGTCGCGCGGAAGCCTTTGCTGACTATCTGATTCAGAATAAATTGCAGCGCCGCACCTCGGGTCTGCATGTGATTTACACCATTTCGATTCCGATGGTGCCGAACCACCTGGATAAGCGTGCGCACAAATACCTGCCGATGGTGCGTAAAGCCGCCGATCAGTATGGTGTTGATGCCTCGTTGATTCTGGCGATTATGCAGACCGAGTCGAGCTTTAACCCCTACGCCGTGAGCCATTCTGATGCGCTGGGTCTGATGCAGGTGGTGCAGCATACTGCCGGTGTTGACGTGTTCCGCATGAAGGGTAAATGGGGCAAGCCGAGCCGCAGCTACCTGCTGGATCCAGAGAACAATATTGATGCGGGTACCGCTTATCTGTCGCTGTTGCAGCGTAGCTATCTGGGCGGCATTCAGGATCCGGTGTCACGTCGTTATGCGGTGATCACCGCCTATAACGGCGGCGCAGGCAGCGTGCTGCGCGTCTTCTCCAGCGATAAAGATCGGGCGTTTTCGATGATTAACGGCATGTCACCGAGCAAGGTTTATTCGACCCTGGCGAACCAGCATCCGTCGGCGGAGTCGCGTCGTTATCTTTATAAGGTGAGTACCGCGCAGAAGAGTTATCGGGGATTCTGATTGGCTCAGCGCTTAAGCGGGGGAGTGTTCGCTGCGCGAACGGGCTTAGGTGCAGCGCCTGAAGCTGGGATTGTTCGCTGCGCGAACAGGCTATGAGAAGGTTTCGTTCGCTTAGCCGCGGGTATGCACTGAGCGGGTTCCGCCCGCCAGGCGGTCAGGAGTGAAGCGCCTGAAGCTGGGATTGTTCGCTGCGCGAACAGGCTATGAAAAGGTTTCGTTCGCCTGATTAGCCGGGCAGTTTCAGATTCGCCTCTGCAGGCGACCGACAAGGGGGCGCCAGTCGCCGCGCCCCCTTGACCCCGGGCTCCGGCCTGCTTCACCGCCGCTTCGCGGTTCCTTCGCCTCTTCAGGATTTCTCACGGAACGGCGGGACGCGCCATCCATGGCGCGAACCCGCCTCTTCGCGACATCCCTGTCGCTCGTCCTGAAATCCCTCATCCGCTCAGCGGCTCTGACGGCCTCCCCACCCCCTCGCTGTTATCTTTTCTTCTTATATTGGGTTCGCTGTCGCTGTGAGTTTGGGATTGCCTCTGACTTTCGGCTCAGCAAACAGAATGGCATTCAACTCGCCCGCTGTTATTTCTGCTTTTATGTTGAGTGCTTTTTCGCTGTAGTTTTTTTGGGATTGCCTCTGACTTTTGGCTCAGCAGACCGAATGTTATTCAACCCACCCGCTGTTATCTCATCTTGTTATGTCGGGTACTTTATCACTGTATTTTTTTGGGATTGCCTCTGACTTTCGGCTCAGCACACAGAATGGCATTCAACCCTACCCGCTGTTATCTCGTTTTCAGGTAACTAAGATTGTTGCGGTGAACTTCAGGAATTGAGACTGGCTTTCAGACCACCAGGCAACTGTGCACCAAAGAAAACATAAAGAAATCACAGGCGGGGGTTTCCCAGAGGCGTCCGAAGCGCTGAGGAACAACCGCAGGCCAGGATGAGCCGACAGGACGTCGGCGAAAGGACGGCACGAGCCAGGGATGGCGAGTCCGGACGGTCCGTCGGCCGCAGGGCGTGACGAAGGCACCCCGCACAGCGGGGCGCGGAGGCAGCCGGACGCCGGGATTGTTAAGGGGCGGGCGTCCGCCCCTTGACGCGTCCGCCTGCTCAGGCAACCTGAAACTCCCCATCGCCTGGCGGGCGGAACCCGCTCAGTGTTAGCACGCTGCTAAGCGAACGAAAACCTCTCACAGCCCGTTCGCGCAGCGAACCCAGGGCCTGCCAGGCAAAACCTGCTCAGTGCATACCCGCTGCAAAGCGTAGCCCGCTGCCAGGCGAAAACCCATTAAGTGCCAGCTCGCTGCAAAGCGTACACCGCCGCCAGGCGAAACCTTCTCAGCCCCGTTCGCGCAGCGAACAAAAAGGCAGGCGGGCCGCTACCCGCCTCTGCCTACGCTCAGATCAGCGCCCCACTATCATATTGGCCACCAGATACTTCCGTCCCTGGTCATCCTCTTCGGTGTAAACGCCCTGCAGCTCTGGCGAGAAGCCAGGCAGCAGATTAAGCCCCTCTTCCAGCGCCAGGAAGTAACGCTGCACCGCGCCGCCCCAGACTTCCCCTGGTACTACGCACAGCACACCCGGTGGATAAGGCAGTGCACCTTCTGCGGCAACCCGGCCTTGCGCTTCGGCTATCGGCACCAGCTCCACTTCGCCGCGAATATAAGCCTGATGCGCATCCTGCGGATTCACCCTGACAGGCGGGAACTCCGCGGCGCGGAACATCAGGCGCTGCAGATCCTTGACGTTGTGACTGACGTAAAGGTCGTGCATCTCCTGACAGAGGCGACGCAGGGTATACCCGGCATAGCGTTCGGCATTTTTGCGGTAAATGGTCGGCAGCACTTCGGCCAGAGGCGCATCCTCTTTGACGTGCTGCTCGAACTGCGCCAGCATCGCCACCAGATTGGCCATCTTCTCCGGACTCTCTGCCGGGGTCAGCAGGAACAGGATTGAGTTGAGATCGCACTTCTCCGGCACAATGCCGTTTTCGCGCAGATAGTTCGCCAGAATGGTCGCCGGAATCCCGAAATCACTATACTCACCGCTGGCCGCATCAATCCCCGGCGTGGTCAGCAGCAGCTTGCAGGGATCCACCCGATACTGATCGCGCGCATAACCCGCGAAACCGTGCCACTTCGCCTGCGGTTCAAAGCTGAAGTAGCGCAGATCGCGGGCGATCGTCTCAGTGGGCGCATCCTGCCAGCGCTGACCATCTACCGTCTCCGGCACAAACGGCAGGATCATCTCACAGCGATCCAGGATCGCTTTACGCGCCTCAATACCCAGCGTGACGCACTCATCCCACATGCGACGCCCCGCTTCGCCCTGATGCATTCTGGCGTTGATATCCAGCGCGGCAAACAGCGGATAAAACGGACTGGTGGATGCGTGCAGCATAAAAGCGTTATTCAGTCGCTTATGCGGGCAGAAGCGGCGCTGTCCGCGAATATGATTATCTTTTTTATGGATCTGCGAAGTCTGCGAAAAACCTGCCAGCTGCTTATGCACTGACTGCGTGACAAAAATGCCGGGATCGTTCTCATTCAGTTGCAGGGTCAGCGGCGAACAGCCTTCCATCAGTGGAATGAACTGCTCATAGCCGAGCCACGCGGAATCAAACAGGATGTAATCACACAGATGGCCGATGCGATCCACTACCTGGCGCGCGTTGTAGACCGTGCCGTCGTAGGTGCCCAGCTGGATGATCGCCAGACGGAAAGGCCGCTCTTCAGCCGCGCGCTGCGGAGCCACGGCCGCGATCTGCTCGCGCAGATAAGCCTCATCAAAACAGTGCGCGTCAATGCCGCCAATAAAGCCGAAAGGATTGCGCGTCGCTTCAAGATAAACCGGGGTCGCGCCCGCCTGAATCAGCGCACCATGATGGTTCGACTTGTGATTGTTGCGGTCGAACAGCACCAGATCGCCACGCGTCAGCAGCGCATTGGTCACCACTTTGTTGGCACTTGAGGTACCGTTGAGCACAAAGTAGGTTTTATCGGCGTTGAACACCTTTGCCGCATACTTCTGCGCATCTTTGGCCGAGCCTTCGTGGATCAGCAGATCGCCCAGTTTGACGTCGGCATTGCACATATCAGAGCGGAAAACATTCTCGCCGTAGAAGTCATAAAACTGTTTGCCCGCCGGATGCTTTTTAAAGAAAGCACCGCCCTGATGTCCGGGACAGGCAAAGGTGCTGTTCTGCATATCGACATAGCGGGTCAGCGTCTCGAAGAAAGGGGGCAGCAGCGCCGCTTCATACGCCTGCGCAGCCGCTTCCAGCGCGATCCACTCCTGCGGATCGCCATTCAGCTCACCGCTGACGCCGGGCAGGTGCATCACCTCTTCTTCAAACGCGTTAGCGACAAACACCGGCAGATTAAAGCCGGTATGACGCAGCAGCGCCAGCACGCCGCTACGGGTATCCGCCAGCGAGACGACAACTGCCGCCACATCGGTGAAGTCGGTGTTATCCAGCGTCACCACGTCTCGCGCAGTGTTCAGGGTCAGACTGGGCGCCACAGCGGCGCTGGCAGCAATTTTCAGTGGAGTCATAACAGAATCCCTAACGTCAGGGAGGAAGTGCCAGAGGCACAATTATGGGGACAGTGCCCCGGCGAATACTTAACAGTCAGAAGGCGTTACGCAGCCCGTGGAGAGCAGATCCATAGCCGCTGCCCGGCTGGCCTCACCGCATGGTGAATAACGGAGATATTGGAAAAGAGGAAAACCCGGTGAGCGCCGGAAAAAGCGAACGGTAATCCGGGCGGATGCGCGGTGAACCGGACATGGCGACGTCCTCTGTGGCAAAGAAGCAGGGTCAAAAAGTGGCGGTCATAATGTCATCTTTTTCAGGCATGGACAACCCGAACCAGTTAATTATTCAGTCACCCTATTCGCATGTAACAACATGATTTTTATAGTCTATTTATCATAAAAAATTCACAATACGACTAATTATCTGAATTATATGCAGATTTATGCACTTAACTCACTGCCGCTGTCAGCCTGTTTTTCCGCTCGTATCGTCTTCATTGCCGGGAGACGGGGCCATTGCCCTACCGCATTGCATCTGCCAGGCGTAAACTGATCTTCTCTTTCCCACTCTGCCGGAGGCTGCATGTTCAAGGCACTGGTCATTGAAAATGACGAACAAGGTTACCGTTCCCTGCTGAAAGATCTCCCCGAATCTCAACTGCCTGACCACGATGTCACGCTCGACGTCAGCTACTCATCCCTGAACTACAAAGATGCCCTGGCTATCTGTAACAAAGGCCCGATTGTGCGCCAGTTCCCGATGGTGCCAGGTATCGATTTTGTTGGCCGGGTGACGGCCAGCCGCCATCCCGACTGGAAAGAGGATGATGTGGCGCTGCTGACGGGCTGGGGCGTGGGCGAAAAACAGTGGGGCGGCCTGGCACAGAAAGCCAGCGTCAGCGGCGACTGGCTGGTGCGCCCGCCCGCCACGCTGAGTCCGCTGCAAACCATGGCAATCGGTACGGCGGGACTGACCGCAATGCTCTGCGTGATGGCGCTGGAAAAACAGGGCATCACACCTGAACAGGGGCCGGTACTGGTAACCGGTGCCAGTGGCGGCGTCGGCAGCTATAGCGTCAGCCTGCTGGCGCGTCTGGGTTATCAGGTGATCGCTTCCAGCGGGCGCACCAGCGACCATACCTATCTGATCGAAACGCTGGGCGCGGCATCGGTCATTGACCGTGAAGAACTCTCCCAACCCGGCAAGCCACTGGCAAAAGAGCGCTGGGCCGCCGCGATAGACAGCGTCGGCAGTTACACCCTGGCGAATGTGCTGGCCGCCACCCAGCGCGACGGCGCGGTTGCCGCCTGTGGTATGGCGCAGGGACTCGACCTGCCAGCCAGCGTCGCACCCTTTATTTTGCGTGGCGTTACGCTGGCCGGTGTCGATAGCGTGATGTGTCCGAAGCCGCTTCGTCAGCAGGCGTGGCAACGACTCGGTGAGCTGATGGATAGCGAACGGCTCAGTAAGCTGAGCCGGGTGATCCCGCTAAGTGAAGCCAGAGAAGGTGCGCAGGCATTGCTGGATGGTAAAGTGCAGGGTCGTCTGATTGTCGACTGCCGCTAAGCCTGTTTAAAGGCGCGTTTCGCGCCTTTAACGATCGGCTCGCTGCAGCCGTTTTATAAGTCCTTCCAGCACGAACTGTGTCCCCTGCTCCATCACCGATTTCGGATCGCCGCTGAACTGATGGCACTCCGCTTCGTCTCTGCCGTCGGGCAATACCCAGCCAAACCAGATGGTGCCCGCCGGTGTACCATCTTCGCCGCCATCCGGTCCGGCATAGCCGGTAATGGATAATCCGACCGGCTCGCCGGAGCGGGCGCAGGCGCCCTGCACCATCTCCCGCGCCGTCTGTTCGCTCACCGCCGTATGCTGTTTCAGCGTGTCAGGGCGCACCCCCAGCAGACGGATTTTGGCATTTTCGCTGTAGGTGACAAAGCCGCTGGTATAAAAGTCTCCGCTGTTTTCCACCGCGGCCAGCGTCATGCTGATCAGCCCGGCGGTACAGGATTCGGCGGTCGCCAGATGAAGTCCGGAAGAGAGTAAAATATTCCCCAGTTGCTCAGCGGTCTGATCTAATGATTTTGCCATTATGGTCTCCTTGAATCTGTCCGGAACTCCAGGTATAGCGCAAAATCAGCGAATAAAACCGCGCAAGGCGATGTTTTTAAAGCGAAACGGTCGGATTTACCCGCAGAATAACGGTCACTTTACTCGTCGCCTCTATCCCTCAGCAATAGAGGATGGGAGCTGTGCGTCAGCATTTTTTAAATCTTTGTTCGGTACTGTGGTTTCAGTTGTCAGCGCGGGTCACCCCGCCGGATGGCCTCTCTGCGACAGATGCACAGGCGGCCTGAAACAGGGTGGCGAGCAACATCTGCTAAAACTGACGCGGTTGCGTCAATCTCCGAAAACGTGGTGACATAGGCGCGAATTGCCTGATTAATTGTTAGTATTCGCTCACTTGCTTGCTGGCATCACAAAAACGGCTCTGCATAAAAGCCGTAAAAAAGCAGAACAGCATGTGGATGAAGTAAAGATCGCACCTGGTCAGACGCAATTAAGCATTTTTTTAAATAGATTTATGAATTCATAAATAACCACAGCGCACAAATTGTTAACCCGAATGCATTGGCATTTATCAACACGTAAAGGAATAGAGTTATGGCGCAAAAACCTGTGGTTGTTATTCACTACTGTATGCAATGCAACTGGCTGATGCGGTCAGCGTGGATGGCACAGGAACTTCTGCATACCTTCGCTGAGGATCTGGCGGAAGTGACGCTGAAACCGGGCACCGGCGGTATCTTTGAGATTACGCTGGATGAGCATCTGCTGTGGGAACGTAAGCGGGATGGTGGCTTCCCGGATGCGACCACGCTGAAACAGCGTGTACGGGACATCTGCTTCCCGGATCGTACGCTGGGCCACATCGACAAACACAAAACTGAAGTCAGCTAACTCCGCGATTAGCTGAGGGTGATTTTTTCTGCCGCGTCGTGCAGCGCCTTAATCAGCGTCTGCAGCGCGGCTTCTGAGATATCTTCCTGCGCAAGCCGCCGGTTCAGCGCGACCTTCAGCCCATGAATCGCCTGCTCAACAGCAGGAATGCTGCGGTTATTGACCAGAATCGCCAGCGTAGAGAGACGTGTAATCAGGCTGCTGACCGTTTCACGGTTCTCTGCCAGCTGCGCCTCTCCCGCTGCCGTCAGGCGGTAGGCTTTACGCGTTGCCTGCGCATCCAACACCTGAATCGCCTCCATCTCTTCCAGCAGCGTCAGGTTGGGGTAAATGATCCCCGGACTGGGCGAATACTCTCCCTTTGACAGCTCCTCAACAGACTTGATCAGCTCATAGCCGTGCGCAGCATTCTGCGCCAGGAAATGGAGCATCAGCAGGCGAATCTCACTCGCTTCCAGCATCTTTTCACGTCGCTTGCGCCGTCCGCTGCAACTGCCTGCGCGCGCAGTCTGATCCTCAGATGAAGTGGAAGTCGGATGCTGTTTCATGGTCTGCCCTGCTGCGAAAAAAGTGGGATTGATGGTAGTGCGCCGCCTGGCAAAACTCAATTGCCTTAGCGGCTTACTTCTGGTGCCAGTAGGCCACCGCCCGCACGAAGTCACTGTTGAGGCCGCGCTGCACCGTAAAGTAGTCACACAGCGCTTTAACAAACTCACCTTCGCCGGTCAGCCAGACAAAGTAATCTTCCGTCGGGATAGTGATCTGATCCAGCCGGGCAATCAGCTGGCTGAGCTGCGCTTTCTGCATCTGGCCGCTGCCGAGCCAGTTTGTCGTCACATCAGCCGTATCAGATAAATAGTCGCGGCCCGTCGCTTCATCGGTAAAAGCATAGAGATGCAGCGCCTGCGCCCGGGCGTCACGCTGACGGCGCGCAAAAGCCGGCAGCCCGGTTTCATCACAGACATAGAGCTGGAATGCGTAATCGGTCGGCACCACCAGCGAACCGCGTGGGCCGCCGACAATCAACCGATCGCCAGGCTGCGCCTGAGTTGCCCAGTCACTGGCTACGCCCTGCTCATGAATATAGAAATCGAGGGTCAGTGAAGATTCACCATCGAATTCCATCGGTGTGTAATCACGCGCCTGCGGACGCAGCCCTTCGGGCCAGACAATCCCCGCATCGGTGATTTGTGGCAGAGCCAGTGTGGCTCCTTCAGCGGAAGGGAAGAAAACCTTAATGTGGTCATCAAAGCCTGGCGACGTAAAGCCGGCCAGATCGCTGCCGCTGAACCGGATACGCCAGAATTTACCGGCAATGTTAGTTTTACTCGCGACCTGAATATGACGGAAACGCAATTCATTACGGACGCGCTGTGGTACACGCTGATCGGCTGATACAGGCAAAATTTCTCTCCTGAAACGGGATGGATGCCCGTGACTCAAAGGCATGCTGATAATAATGGAATAACAATCATTCTCATCTGAAGTGCCAAGATTAGCTATGATATATCTTCACTACAAGAACGAAAAATGCGATCCAGCGGCTTAAGATATATTTTATGCCTGTACGGGTGTGCGTAGTGCAGACGAAGAGCGGCCCTGATAAGAGCGTTCAGTGAGAGGTAAGCAGCAGGTGCGGGGTGTTTACGGGTCAGGCAGAGAAGGCGGAAACTGTCCGGCTCCTGACGAGCCGGGCATGATGTTGCGCCGCACATTCTGGCAGCGCGTGACCACTTACAGTGTGTCGTTGAATCCTGAGAGGGAAGGATTGCTGCTGGTGTGTTCCGGCAGCTCACCATCACCCAGAATTTCATGCTGGGTGGCCTGAGAGTGCGGATGCAGCCCGGCAGGAGGTGAAAAAGGTTCAGCCTGTTGTGCCATCGCCATGACAGGCAATGCC
The DNA here is from genome assembly GCF_011800405.1 of Pantoea sp. EKM21T. NCBI lineage: Bacteria > Pseudomonadati > Pseudomonadota > Gammaproteobacteria > Enterobacterales > Erwiniaceae > Pantoea > Pantoea sp. EKM21T. The sequence goes on along the minus strand of NZ_JAALFV010000011.1, from coordinate 11,893 downwards.
AGGATCAGTGAAATCATTAAGCGTCGCATAGTTGTCTTCGTTTGTTTTTTTGACCAGAAAAGGCCTGAAATGCAGGTAAATATTCCAGCCCTGGCACAGATGCACGATGATTCAGGCATGGCAGGGTTTCGGGGGAGGATTTTACGCCAGAACGGCGAGTTATTTTATAAAATCGTGCGGTTTGTCACGGTTTACCGCACGAATTATGCATTAACAGGGTCGGGAGCCACACCCCCTGCCCTGCTGGCTACGCCTGCATCACCGGAATAGAAAAAACGCCGCTCAGCCAGTCGGGCTTACAGTGCGCAAAATCGAGACGCAGCAGATCTTTACCCGGACGACGTGACACACCCAGTGCTGGCAGATGCTGATAGTAGATATCCTCGATAAAGCGTGTCAGCTGCTCCGGGCTGCCGCTCCAGCGGATCGACGCATAGAGTCCACTAACCTCGCTCCAGCTGGCGGTGTTGTCACCCAGCAGCCCGGCATGTTGCGGCTCCAGCGCCTGAAACAGGCTGATATTTTGCTGATCAGCAGAGCTATGGCCCGGGCCATACTGAAAGCCTAACCAGCCATGCGACACGCGGCCGCCCGCCAGCGCCACCAGTTGCCGCGCCTGTTCAGCCACCCGGTGATCGCGATCGGCAATGTAATCGCCAAACTTACACTCCCACTCCAGCGTTTCTCCGCACAGATGCAGCTCTTCCTCACGCTCCACCAGCGTTGCACGCTCTGCCAGCGATCGCACCAGAATGCGGCCATGGAAGTTTTTAACCGGCAAATGGGGAATACGGCGAAACGCGCCAGGCGTCAGCGAAAAGTGACCTTTGAATACCCGGGTAAAATTTTGCTGGTTATCAAAACCAAAACGTACGGCGATATCGATCAGCGTCATGCGGGTCAGACGCAGCGCCATAGCGGCCATCGTCAGACGCCGTTTACGGGTGTAAGCCGCCAGGGTCTGTCCGGTCATCTCCTTAAACATGCGCTGCATGTGCCATTTGGAATAACCTGACTTGAGGGTAATCTGATCGATATTAAGATCGTCGGTGAGATTGGCTTCAATCCACTCGACCAGATCGTTGATGTGCTGTTTTTTAATGGCCTGACTGAGCATGATGGCGATTTACGACGCGGGTTAGGACTGGGATTTCAGTTACAAAAGGATAACAAAAATCGCAAATCGGTGTAAGGAAAGGGTAAGCATTGCGCGCCCGTTCAGGGCGTTTCCGCATTAATTGCTTAGGTTACTAACTAAAAAAGGCTGACTTACGTCAGCCTTCTGATTATTGATAAAAACTGCGCCGGATAGCTTTAAGACGGAGCCTGCGACAACTAATGACTGCGCATTCCGGCCGCAGTCATCATCATGCGGAACAGCGAGGCGACAACGCCTAGCGCAAGTACGCTGGCGGCATAGATAAACACCAGCCACATCACACGCTTCCACCATGGCGCTTTCGTTTCTTCATTGTGATTGTGGTCTTTCATGCTGCTGAGGCTTTTCATATCAATGATATCCTGCGTCTGCTTTGATTTTTCCACGGAACACGTAGTAGCTCCAGAAGGTGTAGCCCAGGATCATCGGGATAATCAGCAGGCTACCCACCAGCATAAAGGCCTGGCTCTGCGGCGGTGAGGCGGCAGCCCAGATGGTCACTGATGGCGGAATAATGTTTGGCCAGATACTGATGCCCAGCCCGGAGAAGCCCAGGAAGATCAGCGCCAGCGTCAGCAGGAACGGTGAATAGTGCGCCTCGCGCTTAATGGCGCGCACAATGCCCCAGGAACAGAGCAGCACCAATACCGGAACCGGCAGGAACAGGAACAGGTTGGGTTTGCTGAACCAGCGATGCGCGATATCCGCATGCGCAAACGGTGTCCACAGGCTGATGATGCCGATAATCACTAACAGCGCAATCACCAGCGGCGTAGCCAGCGCAGACATTTTACGGTGCAGCTCGTTCTCGGTCTTCATGATAAGCCAGGTGCAGCCCAGCAACGCGTAGGCAACAACCAGACCCACGCCGCAGAACAGCGGGAACGGTGCCAGCCAGTCCATTGCGGAACCGGCAAAACGACGTCCCTCAACAGGAATACCATCCAGCAACGCACCCACGGCCACACCCTGACTGAAGGTGGCGATGACTGAACCGGCAATAAACGACTTGTCCCAGAACGCCCGATGGCCTTCTACGGCCTTGAAGCGGAACTCAAAGGCGACACCACGGAAAATCAGGCCAATCAGCATAGCGGTCAGCGGAATCGACAGCGCATCGGCAATCACCGCATAGGCCAGCGGGAACGCGCCGAACAGGCCAGCACCACCCAGAACCAGCCAGGTTTCATTTCCGTCCCAGACCGGCGCGACGGTGTTAACCATCATGTCGCGCTCGCCAGCATCTTTATTGAACGGGAACAGCAGACCAATACCCAGGTCGAAGCCATCCATCACGATATACATCAGGGTTGCGAAAACGATAATCGCAAACCAGATAACGGAATAATCGATCATCTTAGTGGTCTCCATCCTTAAAGGTGGCAGCGGAAAGCGGACGCGCCGGGGTTTTCTTCTGACCAGGACCACCCTCTTCGGTGATATGGCCTTCGCCGGTAACCGGTCCCTGCTTAATCAGACGCATCATGTAGTGATACCCCACGCCGAACACCGAGCTGTAGACCAGAATAAAGGCCAGCAGGCTGATGCTCATGTGCATATCCCCATGTGCCGAGACCGCATCAATCGTGCGCTGCACGCCATAGACCACCCACGGCTGACGACCGATTTCAGTGGTAAACCAGCCTGCCAGAATCGCAATCAGACCCGACGGCCCCATCAATAGCGCAAACCACAGGAAAGGACGCGACTCATAGAGACGCCCTTTAAAACGCAGCCACAGGCTGACTACGCCCAGCGTAATCATCAGCAGGCCCAGCGCCACCATCACGCGGAAGGACCAGAAGATGACCGTTGAATTAGGCCGGTCCTCTTTCGGGAAGGACTTCAGCGCCGGGACCTGCTTGTCCAGGCTATGCGTCAGAATCAGGCTGCCAAGATAAGGCACCTCCAGCGCATACTTGGTACGTTCCTGCTCCATGTCGGGGATCCCGAACAGGATCAGCGGTGTGGCTTCCCCCGGTGGGTTTTCCCAGTGCCCTTCAATCGCCGCGATTTTGGCAGGCTGGTGTTCCAGCGTATTCAGACCATGAGCATCACCAATCATCGCCTGAATCGGCGCGACAATCAGTGCCATCCACAACGCCATTGAGAACATCTTGCGGATTGCGGGATTGTTATTCCCCTTCAGCAGATGCCAGGCCGCCGACGATCCCACAAAGAAAGCACTCGCCAGGAACGCCGCTACGGACATATGGAACAGGCGATACGGGAATGAGGGGTTAAAGACGATTTTGAACCAGTCCTGCGGAACCACGATGCCATTCTGAATGATGTAGCCCTGAGGCGTATGCATCCAGCTGTTAGAGGCCAGGATCCAGAAGGTGGAAATCAGCGTACCGAGGGCGACCATGCAGGTGGCAAAGAAGTGCAGCCCGGGACCCACGCGATTCCAGCCAAACAGCATCACGCCCAGGAAGCCCGCTTCCAGGAAGAACGCCGTCAGTACTTCATAGGTCAGCAGCGGACCGGTGATACTGCCAGCAAACTCCGAGAAGCCGCTCCAGTTCGTCCCGAACTGATAAGCCATGACCAGTCCTGATACCACACCCATGCCGAAGTTAACGGCAAAGATTTTCGACCAGAAGTGGTAGAGATCGCGATAGGTGTGATCGCGGGTTTTGAGCCACATACCTTCGAGCACGGCCAGAAAACTGGCGAGACCGATGGTGATGGCGGGAAAGATAATATGGAAGGAAACAGTAAATGCGAACTGAATCCTGGCCAGATGAAAGGCATCTAATCCGAACATTGCTTACCTCTTTGCCACATAGAACACCATGTATTTACTTATAATTAACAACTTAAGCCTGATGCGCCTGGTTCTCTGCGCTTATTGAAATTCCCGCCGCAAATTTAAAACTATTCGCGGCGAGGAAATAGAAACAGTGGGGTTAATGAAAACTATAACAGTCTTTATTGATTCTGATCATTGTTTTTGACGGGAATTATTTATTTAAAAATAAGGCCTAAAGGTTAATCAGAGCGTGTTTATGTGTCGTTAATGTTACGGTAATTTGTACTTTAAAAATCGATAGCGCTAAAGCGAACCTTGTCTGAAAAATGCCTTCAACAGGCTGTTTTCAGACACTATTTTGTTATAAACCCTGATTGAGAAAAGGTCAAATTTAAGAGACTCCAAATTAAATACCCTTATTTTTTAACAGGTTAAAAGAGTAAATAGTTACCTCTGCCGCTTTGTTTGCTTTTTTGCTTTTTCCTGGCTAATGCAGCTATAACTTCTGACAGAAAATACGCAGAACGGCGCTTTTAAGCGCCATCAGAGATGTTAATAAAATGAGTCAAAAAGGAGGTATGAATTAACAGCGCGCTGCGGGCAGTCGATTATTTCGGGCCTGAGGTTCATAAAACGATTTAATAACCAGCAACCGTGCGAAAAGAGCGCCGGGATTATTTGCGCTGCCGTTACGTTATCGCGCTTTCAGGAAGTGAGATGACAGACAAATGGGGTCAGAAATTTTGCAGCGAGTATACCCATGCCGTCACGTTATGACGGCTGATACAGGGTGATTTTACTCTGCCGCAGATTTTTCGCGCTGTGCCAGAATCCGGCTCAGGTTCAGCTCCAGCCAGTCAGCCAGCCCCACAACCTGTTCACCGACTTCGCGTCCAAGCGGGGTTAAGCGATATTCCACGTGCGGTGGCACCACATCGTAGGCGATACGCTGCACGAAGCCATCTTCTTCCAGGTAGCGCAGATTCTGCGCCAGCATCCGCTCGCTGACGCCACCGACCGTCCGGCGCAACGCGCTGAAGCGCAGCGTCTGGTCCTGCAGGGCCAGCAGAATTAATACGCTCCAGCGGCTGGTTACGCGTTTTAGCACGTCACGTGACGGGCAGTTGACGTTGAGCAATTCACCGCGGATAAATTTTTCACTCATTTTTTCAGACATTTAACTTATCCACCTCAAACTAACAATTCTGTAAGTACTTACTAAAAATTAGTTTATACACTAGTCTGAATTTCACCAACAGCCACAGGAGTATTAACATGATTGCAGTTACAGGTGCCACCGGCCAGCTGGGCCGTTTCGTGATTGATGCATTACTGAAAAAAGTCCCGGCGGGAGAAATTGTTGCCGCCGTCCGTACGCCTGCCAAAGCGGCCGATCTCGCAGCGCTGGGCGTCATTGTCCGTCAGGCCGATTATGGTCAGCCAGAGACGCTGGAGGCCGCTTTTGCAGGCGTGGATAAGCTGCTACTGATCTCCGGTAGTGAAGTGGGCCAGCGTGAAGCGCAGCATAAAGCCGTCATTGAGGCTGCTCGGGCGGCGGGCGTGGGCTTTATCGCTTACACCAGCCTGCTGCATGCGGATACCTCGCCGCTGGGCCTTGGCGTTGAACACCGTGCAACAGAAGCGCTGCTGAAAGCCTCTGGCATCCCGTTCGCCCTGCTGCGTAACGGCTGGTACAGCGAGAACTACGCAGCCAGCATCCCACCGGCGCTGGCGCATCATGCGTTTATTGGCGCAGCAGGCGAAGGTCGTATCGCCTCGGCAGCGCGTCAGGATTACGCCGAAGCGGCGGCAGAAGTAATGACCCGTGAGGATCAGGCGGGCAAAGTGTATGAACTGGCAGGTGATGACAGCTACACGCTGGCGCAGTTTGCTGCGGAGATTGCCGCGCAGAGCGGTGAAAAGGTTGATTACGTCAATCTCTCTCAGAGTGAGTTTGCGGCGGCGCTGAAAAACGCAGGCCTGCCAGAAGGTCTGGCGGAAATGCTGGCGGATTCTGATGCCGGTGCAGAGAAAGGCGGTTTGTTCGATGACTCCCGTCAGCTAAGCCAGCTCATCGGTCGCCCCACCACCACCTGGCAGGCAGTCATTCGCGCGGCACTGGCAAATCGTTAATTCTGTCGTTCATGAGCGGACAATCGGGTCCGCTCACCTCACTCTCCTGTCCGAATTCCCGTTGGGTATGCCACTTTCTGCACTCTTTGCGGCTGCTGTTTCTTTTACAAAATGTGAATAAACGCCAGTTTTCTTCAGGTTAAATTTTTTTATTCAGGTCGCTAAGAGATTCATCTGAAATGCGTTTTTTGTGAACAGCGTTATATTTGGTTGAATTGTCTGGAATTTATCCAAAAACCTCGATTAATCGACAATATTTATTACGTTCATAGATATTCTGCATTGTTGTTCCGGGGGAGGAGAGGTCTATAATTTGTCCTTTGTGCAACCACGACCGCTCAGGAGGCCGTTATTAATACCCATCGCCAGCAACAAAATGCACTTGAAGAGGTTCGTGCCGGGGCGGAAGTTGAGTATCAATACGATCCCCATGAACTGAAGCTGGATCGCATGCAGGATTCTGAACCGGAGCCGGAGCTGATTGAAGGCTTGCCGGCGCCGGATGCGCTGACCCCTGCCGATCGTTATCTGGAACTGTTTGAACATGTTCAGATGTCGCGGATTTTCGAGGACAGCAAAACCTTCCCCGACTGTTCGCCAAAGTACGATCCGCTGGATGTGCTGATGCGCTATCGTCGACAGAAACGCAGCAGTGATTTTGACCTGTCGCGTTTTGTCGCCGATCACTTTTATCTGCCTGGCGTAAACGAAAGCTTTTATGTCTCCAACCCGGATAAAACGCTCAATGAGCATATCGACGACCTGTGGCCGGTTCTGACCAAAATGCCGCAGCAGCATATGCCGCACTCATCGCTGCTGCCATTACCCAAACCCTATGTGGTGCCGGGCGGACGTTTTGGCGAAACCTACTACTGGGACTCTTACTTCACCATGCTCGGCCTGGCAGAATCGGGCCGCGACGATCTGCTGCGTCACATGGCGGATAACTTTGCCTGGCTGATCGATAACTACGGTCATGTGCCAAACGGAAACCGTACCTATTACCTCAGCCGCTCGCAGCCGCCGGTGTTTGCCCTGATGGTTGAGCTGTTCGAAGAAGATGGCGTGCGCGGTGCTAAGCGCTATCAGGAACAGCTGATGAAGGAATACCAGTTCTGGATGGACGGTGCCGGTTCACTGATGCCGAACCAGGCTTATCGTCACGTGGTGCGGATGCCAAACGGCTCACTGCTGAACCGCTACTGGGATGACCGCGATACGCCGCGTGATGAGTCGTGGATAGAAGATGTGGAAACCGCCCGCGAATCGAAACGTCCGGCCAGCGAAGTGTATCGTGACCTGCGTGCCGGAGCGGAATCGGGCTGGGATTACTCCTCGCGCTGGCTGCGTAACCCGAAACGGCTGTCGAGCATCCGTACCACGCAGTTTATTCCTATCGATCTGAACTCGTTCCTGTACAAGCTGGAGCTGATGATCGCCACCCTGTCGCACGCGAAAGGGGAAGAGCTGACCGCGCTGGCCTGGCAGAAAAAAGCGGAAGCGCGCAAGCGTGCGATTACCCGTTATCTCTGGGACAGCACCGCCGGTGTGTTCCGTGACTACGACTGGCGTCGGGAGCGTTTCGGTGCCTTTACCGTCGCCTCCGTGGTTCCGCTATTTGTCGGTCTTGCGACGCCGCATCAGGCGCACCTGCAATCGATCTCGCTGCGCCATCTGCTATTGAGCAACGGCGGCCTGCTGACCTCAATGGTGGAAAGCGGTGAGCAGTGGGATCGACCCAACGGCTGGGCACCGATGCAGTGGATGGCGGTTGTTGGCCTGAATAATTACGGTGAAGAGACGCTGGCGACTGAAGTGGCAGTGAACTGGCTCAACACGGTCAACAACTTCTATCAGTTGCACCATAAGCTGGTAGAGAAGTATGACATCAGCGGCGAGCGCGCCCGTCCTGGTGGCGGTGGTGAGTATCCGTTACAGGATGGATTCGGCTGGACTAACGGCGTCACACGTAAGCTGATGACGATGTATGGGCATTTAATGGCTGACTGAGTAGCGCAGCCGGTAAACCTTTAAAACGCAAAAAGCCGGGTTTTCCCGGCTTTTTCATGTTTCATGCAGGCTATTCAGCGCTACTTCTTCGCTTCAGTGCCTGGTTGTGACGCACGTTGCAGGAACTGCTGTGTCACTTCAGGCAGGTGCTGCAGCAGCCACTCCGCCATCGCCACTTCCTGATCGCGGATCTCATTCAGTATGCGTACGCCCTGCGCATCACCAACCTGCTCAGCCGCAGCGATCAGGCTGGTGTAGCTGGCGATCTCGGCATTCTCGAATACATAGCCACTGATGGCGCCCTTCACCACTTCATCTGAGTTAAACATGCCGCCCACGGCCTGGCCGGTGGCTGCCATTTTGCCTATCGCATCTTTCATTACAGAGTGATCGATACCGTGGCTGTCGAGCAGCTGTTCCAGCAGAGTCAGCTGATGTTTGGTCTCTTCAAGATGTTGCGCCAGACGCTGTTCCAGCGCCGGATAGTGTTCAAGACGACCTGACATCTTGCTCAGCATGCTTTCTGCTTGTTTTTCCATCGCATGCGCATCGCGCAGCCAGTCGTGATAATGTTCAATCGCAGTCATGTGTTGCTCCTTAAGAGACGGTAATAGAGTCGGCTACCGAGGTGAGCTTCTCATCCGTTTGCTTCTCTTCATTCAGGGTTTCTTCCAGCAGCTGTGCGGCTTTGGTGTAACCCAGCTTCAGCGCCAGCGCATGCAGGGTACCGTAGGTGGCAATCTCATAATGCTCAACTTTCTGCGCCGCACCGATCAGTCCATGATCGCGAATCTCGCCCTTCTCGACCGAGTCGATAATTTCCTGCGCTTCTTCAACCAGACCTTCCAGCGCATGACATTTCATTCGTTTGATTTTGACTTCAGGTGTCACTTCCACCAGTTCGTCGAGTCGTTCAATCTGAGCACGGGTCTCTTCCAGATGCTGATTAAACGCAGCGATAAGATTTTCGTCACTGGCTGCACGCGCCATTTTAGGCAATGCACGGGTTATCTGCTTCTCAGCGCTGTATACATCGGATAAGTCATGGATGAACAGGTCGTTTAACGTTTTCACTGTCATAAGATAGCCTCATTGATTAAAAAGCTGCGTCTGTAATAACGCAGCGCCAGTCATATCGTTGACACCTGAAAAGTCTAGTGGAGATTCTTAATATCGCACGCTGCATCAGTATGAATTTAAGACAAAAGTGGCATGTAAAATGCACTTTCCTTTTTACAGCAACGCGTTAGCTAAAAATTGTTTTTAAGATTGCGGCTTCGCTAGCAGTGCTGGATTTTGTACAAAGTGATAAATCGTTGTATACATTTTTTAAGATTAACTGCATAAAAAAGTACCACTCGAAACTTATCTGTACAAAGTTGTATTTAACGGTACAGCTTTAATCGATAGGAAATAAAAAACCGGAAGGGAAAACCCTTCCGGTTCAATTCACAGCTCCCGCCATTGCCAATGATGGAGCAATGACATAATTCAGGGTGTAATTATCTTCACGAGGAACTAAAAAGATTCAAAATGCCCGGCTAACAGAGTAACCCTGCCGTTACAGCAGTGTTAAAGACGTTCAGCTCCGGCGGCTAACCTTACCTCCCTTGCGCCCCGCTTCAATGGCACGTTCAGGATCGTTTTTGAAGTTACCGCCGCTTTTCTGGCCTCCTTTGCGCCCTGCTTCAGCAGCACGCTCTTTGTCGGCCGCAAAATTCCCGGCCCCACCGCGATATTGAGTCATATGCGTCCTCTTTGAATTTTAAAAATTGGAATTTGCACAGTTAACGCTTCATCAGGCCGATTCAGCAACATAAATGTAGACAGAAAATCGGACCGATCAAGTGAGATAAATAAAAAACCCGTCACAGTTCTGGTTTATTGGCCGTCCTACCCTCAACCGGATTGATAACGGATTTCAACCATCGCTCTTTTCTATTCATAAAAGAGCCGCAGCATGAAAAATATTTATAACGAAAATCGCCGCGCCCTATTAATCGATCATTTTCAAAAAAAGTCCAATTGAAAAAATATAAGCGAAGCGGCAAAGAGATAATTTCATCAATATCAGGTAGTGAAGATGATCAACAAACCATCAAATTCCCCAAGCGAAGCGCTAATTAGAAATCTGAAACGCTGCTTTTACGTTAAAAATAAGCGAAGCGTGACGCATTGATAGCACCAGTTAAAAATAGCCTGAATCGATCAATAAACGATCAATTATGCTGGTTAGATGAAAATTTTTATTAAAAAGAGAGGTCAGATTTAGCACTGATATCTGAATATAACCGAAGCGGCAAGATTCAGGTATTTGGTGGCAAAAAGCGGGTTTTCGGAATAGTACTAAAAAGCCCTTTCTGCGGGGATACGCATAAATTTTGCATGCCTGCCAAAAGGGGAACTCAACATTATGAGTAAGATCGAGCAAAGCCATGAGGGAGATTGTGCGTTAATGGCAGGCAAAACATATGCCCTGTTCAGCAGAGTCAGAGGGAGTCGGGAAAAGTGGAATCAAAAGCGACACCGCGCTTGCCATTTTTCTTGATACGGTACATCGCTTCATCAGCACGCTGCAGTGCAGTATCAAAGTCATCTTTGTCCTGCGCCTGAGACACACCGACAGACGCCCCAATGAGGGCATGCCCGTTTGCCATATCAAAAGGTGCCATTACCGCGTCAAGACAGGCGTGCGCCAGTTTCTTTACCCGCGGATGGTTCAGCGCCCAGGGTATTAACAACACAAACTCGTCGCCGCCCAGTCGGCCAATGATCACTTCTGCCGGAGAGAGTTCCGTAAACCGCTGACTTAACTGGATGAGGACTTCATCTCCGCTGCGGTGCCCCAGGGTGTCGTTGACGTGTTTGAAGTTATCCAGGTCAATAAAGACCACGCAGAGCGGTCCCTGAGCTTTCATTTCACCGAAATAATTCTGCAGAGCATGGCGATTGTTGAGCAGCGTAAGGGGATCGTGCAGCGCCAGCAGGGCGAGCTGCTCCTCATATTGCTTCTCTTTGGTCATATCGATGTGAGTGCCGATCACTTTAACCGGCTCTCCGTATGCATTCCATTCGCTGACCCGGCCCCGATCCAGCACCCACGTAATGCTGCCATTTTTGGCGATCATGCGGTGCAGAGCCTCGTAATAAGGCGCTTTCCCGGCGATGTGGTCGTTGAATGCCTGTAGAACGTCGGCGGCATCATCGGGATGCAGGCTCTCTTTCCAGGATTCAAAGTTGGCGTCGGTCTCTTTCGGCTGGAAGCCCAGCATCGCCCCCCAGCGCCGGTTGAAGATCACCAGTTTGCCGCTGGGAATATCCAGCTGCCACAGGAACAACCCGGTACCATCCAGCGCCGCATTAAGTTTTGTGCGGGCGTCATGCGCTATACGCTTCAGACGCGCATTGTGCTTTTTGAGGTTCTGTATCTGCAGACGCAGCGCTTCTTCTGACATAACCGTGTGAGAGGAGGAAAAAGGGGTATTGTGCCTGTCAGGCTGATTCTGTAAAGGGTGGCCTATAAAACACGATTAGCCGCGGTCAATTGCAGGCTGGACAGGATATCAGGCGGTGCCAGTCTGGCAATGCAGCACAGAGGCAAACCTGCCAATTGATTTCGCCATGAAATCTGTTTGTGTTGCTACAGGGTTGAGAAGTGGAATGGGCGCGGGAGAGGCGAAATTCGGAATGTTCGGGAATGGCGGGAGTCTGTCGAACCTTCGATGACGGGTTCGCCCCATAAACGCAAAAACCCGCCAGAGGCGGGTTCTTTAAAGATGGTGCCCGAACCCGGACAAAAATGCCGGGAGCATTTTTGCATCGCGTGCCAGCGCGAC
>NZ_JAALFV010000010.1:0-173907 GCF_011800405.1 Pantoea sp. EKM21T | reverse complement strand
TCCACCGCCGCAACCGTCAGGTCGTGAGAGGTGCCGTCCGCCATATCCTGCTCCGGCGTCCAGCTCCACTTGCCGTCCGCGTCCACCGCTGCGCTGCCGACGAGCTCGCCGTTGTCATAGATATTGACGTGATCGATGTCGGCGGTTGCGTCGCCGGAAAGGGTCGGCCGCGCGTCATCGGTGACCGAGCCGCTGGCAATCTCGCCGGTGATCGCACCGACGTCGTCCGTCAGGGTGATGCTGTCGATGACCAGGCCCGAGGTCTGGTTATCCGGCGGCGTGCTGTCGCCGGGGCCGTCGATCACAACGCTGTTGCTGTTGCCCGCCTCGTCGGTGGCTTCCACCACGACGTCTTTGGCGTCCACGCCCGCCGGATTCGGCTGGATGCTCCAGTGACCGTCCGCGTCCGCCACCGTGCTGGTCACGCTGTCGCTGACCGGATCGGTGATCACGATCACCGCGCCCGGCTCGGCGTTACCGGCCAGCTCGTCCTCGGTGTTGTTCGTGATTTCCGGAGCCGCCGTGCTGGTGTCAACGGTAAAGCTCCAGTCGCCGTCTGCCTGCGGGCCTTCGTTGCCCGCCGCATCCACCGCCGCAACCGTCAGGTCGTGAGAGGTGCCGTCCGCCATATCCTGCTCCGGCGTCCAGCTCCACTTGCCGTCCGCGTCCACCGCTGCGCTGCCGACGAGCTCGCCGTTGTCATAGATGTTGACGTGATCGATGTCGGCGGTTGCGTCGCCGGAAAGGGTCGGCCGCGCGTCGTCGGTGACCGAGCCGCTGGCAATCTCGCCGGTGATCGCACCGACGTCGTCCGTCAGGGTGACTGAGTCACTGACAATGCCGGAGTTGATGTTATCTGGAGGAGTTATGTCCGGTCGGGAACCGTTGGACGGCGGAGAGACATTACCCGCAGGATCGACAACCACGATAGTTACGTCGGTATCCCCTTCATGGACAGGGTTAGGCTGGATACTCCAGTCACCATTTTCATCAACTACAACCGTGGTGGTTTCACCGGTACTGCCATCGGAAATAACCACAGTTGAACCAGGTTCTGCTTTACCTGAGATTTGTTCATCATCATTGCTATTTATAACCGCCGCTTCTGGCGAAGAGGTGTCAGTAAACTCTTCAGTCAGGCTACCGCTATTGCCCGCACTATCAGTTACCGTAACAGTGACGGTGCCATTTGGTTGTGAAGTCGGTGCTTCCACATACCAGTTACCTTCACTGTCCGTCTGGGTCGTGATCTGGGTGCCATCAGGCAGTTGAATGACAACCTGTGAGTCAGGGCTATTCGATGTTCCGGAAAACTCTGGACGACCATCATTATCACTGTCCGCAACAGGATCAAGTGTCACCGATACACTCTTAGCGGAAGAGTCATGGCCACTGCTACCACGCCCGGACGCACCAATAGCAACGCCGCCTGCCGCGCCGCCCAGCAGCATAAAGGGCAACCAACCAAAATTGTTGTCACTGGCAGTCAGCGGATCGGCACTGGCATATCCTTCACCACCTAATACCTGTTCACCGCTCTGACCTTCAGTTAAAGCTGGCGGGTATTCAGCCACATCGCCGGAAGTCGGCACATATTCATAAAATTGACCGTTTTCGCCCAGCCCAATCAGATGAACGTTTTCATTATCATAATAATCTTCCAGCACAATATCAGGATGCTGAGAATCATCCTGGCTAAAGAAAAGCTGCAGATTATTGCCAACGCGCCTGGTTACAACCATTTGCGGAGCATGTCCTGTAGCGCTATCGATCACTTCTATATTTAATGCACCCTGATGCGGAACTTTGATCGTTGTAGGATTTTCAGATTTTGTATCAACAGTGTATGAAGAGATAATACCCTTCACACCACGCAAGTTCACTTTCAACATAACAACCTTCTTAATTAACGAGGATTGATTAAATTCAATAGAAATAAAGCTTTCACAAACCCTTAATCTCTATATTCATATACTTCGAATAACCGTGATTTTATGACGAGATAATCTGCAATCCTGACATTGCTTCCAGCACAACTCTTGATTCTGGAGTCAGTGAACGGCATTATCAGAACTGATTAATAAAAAATATGGTGCCAGATTGCATCAATGCAGTGAGTATGCAGCGCCCTGAGCTTTACTGCTTTTATCAGCTATCTTCATAGCATTGCTCTGAGCATGACTACTGTCAGAATTTAATAGTGAAGAAGCCACCGGGTGATTCAATAGTTTTGACTCGCCCGCTTCAGAACAAGAACGTTCATTTACTACACGCGATAACGTACGTGATTGTGCTTTGAGACTGGTTAAAACAGATTCAGCTTCCTTTGCAGGCACCAGACGCGCCGTGATTTTCTGCTGATCATTTACCGCTAACTGATAGTAATAGCGCTCACCTGATTTCAGCGCTGGTGTGGATACTTCAATTTTTGCTGGCTGGACAAAATCATGCTGGCTGAACATGACGTCCAGTTTTTTCTGGCCAGGGCACACACTAATTTCAGTCCCTCTATCACCTGACATTACGCTCGTATAGTATTGATTATTAATAAATACGTTAACTAGGCGTTTTGATACGGCAGGATTTTTTTCATCAATACGGTAGACAATAATGTGCGCACGCGGGTCGCGTATCTGCTCCGGCGCCTTGTCAGTGTTGACCTCTTTAAACAACGATGGCGCAGGAGCGTTCTGCGATGGCGCCGCCTCAACATAATTGCAGTACAGGTAGCCTGTAAGTAATAAAACCATACTCAGCATTGCTCCCTGCATAAATTTAAAGGGACTATTCGATGCTTTGCATGTTAAACGTGAATTATTTTCCATATAACTCTCCTTAAGGTGCTTAACCTTTATATTTAAAACACCTTATATCCGATGTTGAACAGGAGCTGACAACTCCTTAAAAAATAAAAAATGGGAAATTTAAACAGCGCAGAAGGGTGAGCCTACGCCTCTGGATAACGTTAAATCTCATTTACATTGATAACTCCTTTGTAAAGTTCAAGCAACGAGACATCATTGATAAATGCATTAAATTCTTTATCTCCTTTCAGAGCGAACTTTCTCATCACATTATATTTATGTGCATAGATTGTTTTAACTGACAAATCTAACCTTTTTGCTGTCTGGATTACACTGTATCCTTTCTTCAAAAAACTAAGCACCTGAAGTTGCACCACGGTGATACGTGCAAATTCGCACCGTAAACAGTCTGAAGGCAGATATCCCATAACTCTTCCCTGAGTGTTTAACCAGGCCTTGGTTATTTTCTCAGTGATTAAACGTACCGAATCCCTTTTTGACACTTCAAGCAAAGATTGATAACAAAATGGTAACGGGTTTTTAATTTTCTCTCCGAAATCATCGGTAAATACCAATATGATACTGCCAGGCTTTCGCTCGCGATAAGCGGGTTGACACATATAAAGACGCCATTGCGAAACATTGATCAGGATGAAGTCAGCCTGCCGCAGGTTATGACTATCAAAACCTGATAAAAATTTTACTTCTGCATCAGATAGCAGTGCCTCCTCAATTACCTTTGATATGCCCAGTCTGAAGAAGTAATTGTCATCCGTACAAACCACATTAACATCCATTTTTTCCCTTCAGCATCACAAAATTCACGATGACAAATATTATATTCAGGTGAACTTACCGTTAATCAGTACCAATTCGCCTTTCTCTTTTAGTTCCTTGAGCACTCTGCAAATGGAACTTTTTGATAAATGAGAACTATTTTCAATAAGATATAGTGCTGAAAATCGTTTCTTTAAATGAGTCGGCAGTTTTTTCCATCTTTCAATCAAAGAAAGAACTTCATCATATGAGTTACTTTTTGGTAACTGAATGTAATTCATCAGATCAGAATACTGTCCTGATAAAATAGACATTGCGTCATTAAAAAGATCTTTCTCAAAAACCAATCGCCAGAACACGTCATAGTCAATGAAACTGACTTTTCCATAATCGACTCGTTCCAGATAGACTGGCGGCTCGTCTAAAGCTGGAGTGACGCCGACAACAAACGGAGCGGATAAGATATTCAAAACCTTATTCTCGCCTTTAAGTTTAAGTAAAAAATCGCCGTCAAGAATGAACATAACGCGACGTACATTATCTTTAGTCAAATGATAACGGCGCTTGCCTCTTGAAATTTCATCTGGATTAGCAATCTGCGTAAATCCTGCTAATGCATCGATGATCCGTTCATGATTTTCAGTCACTCTATACATATTAATTAACTCAATCTAACTGACGTATTGGTCAGTGATTAGCAACAATTCGTAAAATCAGTTTTTTATAGTCTCTTTCTCTTTCGCCTGGTGTACTCGCTTACCTGAGCTCGCCTCCATAACTCGGGCAGTTAAAAATAGTCTTTATCGGTTCCACTATAATAAAACCGTCCCAACAAAATTCAAAACCGCAAATACAAACAAATAAAGACACTCAGGCTAATAAAAGAAACAATAACCAGATCTTACACCATTTAAATGCTGTTTAGTTAGCACATAAATCTACTTTGTGGCACCTTACAGGCAGTGTTATAACTTTTTTCCTAAAAAAAGAATTTCCCATTACCATTTGAAAGATGATGTTATGAGCATGCTATTTTAAAAGCCCGTATTTAAACACCTCTCTCAATTTTCCAGCATGGCTGAAAAGAAACAAATCAAATTGGCATCAATGTTAATGCTCCTTACTAAAGTTACGCTGTCAGGCAGCATTGCATGGAAGGAATTAAACCACGGCACCCATCGAACAGATACTTAAATTGATTATCTTTATATATTTAGTTTTTTATCCTGATAAATATAATTTAATTAGCTTAAAGCACCAGAAACTGGCAAATGGGATTTTTCCCTTTTTAATTCCACTTCTCAAATGACTTCACATTCAGGCAAGTGAAATCATTAACTCATGACTTTATTCACAAGCTTATTCATAGATGAATCAGTTTCACTGAACCGCGTTCATGGCATGCGCTTTCCGGATGCCAGATAATTTTAAGCATCAGGCATAAGCAGTGCTGTTAATGGTTAAATCACGCATAAGAATAATGTACGCTCAAAAAATCCCAGAATACTAACAGCAGTTAATATTATGTAAAAATATAATAGCCATATCCTTGCTTACGATAACAAAAGAAGAATTATGGATGTTTTACTATTTCATTTTTTATGACCACCCATTCTAATAGCGCCGTTCGCTAGAAGCGGCATAAATAATAATATTGAACAAATGATACATGGAGATATCGATGAGAGAGTTAACATCTTTTGAAATGCAAAACGTTTCAGGAGCAGGTTTTTTTGACTTTATTGGTGCTGTAGTTGTCGGTGCCGTTACGGGTATTAGTTCTTTTGGTCTTAAATGGGGAATGAGTGGCGGAAGCACCGGTGGCGTGTTAGGCGTTGGTATTGTCTCTGCCGGTGTAGGTCTGATTGTCGGCGCAGTCCTTGGTCTTGTTGATGGTGCTTTATATGGTGCTATGAATGGCTGGGATAGCACGGCAGGCTGGTTTAACGCGGTCGTTGAAAACCAGTTTGATCCTAATGCATCTGTAATTACAGCTTAAGGAAACAACATGCGTGAATTGAACAATAAAGAAATCGAAGGCGTTAGCGGTGGTTCATTAACTTCGGTGATCCTGGATTTCTTTAAGCAGCTAGGCGCAAGCTCAGTAGAGAAAACTGAATGGACGCGCCCAGACTCCATTCCAGCAGCGAACCCGGTTAGTGGGTCTGCCTTTGGCATGGGTATTGTTGGTGTCGCAGCAGCAGTCGTATTTGGATTGCTGATTTTCTAATTCTCTTGTGAGGAATGAATCCTCCAGGGAAGTGAACGATTATTAAATCGTTCATTAATTGATGTTATTAATTATTTTATACAAAGGAAAGTATATGAAAAAGTTATCTATGGTTGCTCTTGGTCTGATGCTGGCTGCTGCTCACGTTAATGCTGCTGAAGCTTCAGATGGCACCATTAACTTCACAGGAAATATTGCGTCTCAGACTTGTACTGTAAGCGTAAACGGCGGCGGCAGCACTGCAACCGTTACACTGCCTAAAGTAGCAAGTAGTATTTTAAGCACATCTGGTCAGACTGCAGGTAACACTCGCTTCACTATGGCGCTGAGCAATTGCTCAGCTACGACTGGTGACGTGTACGCTTACTTTGAACAAGGTGCCAACGTCAATGCTGATGGTCGTTTGACCAATACTGGTACTGCAACGAATGTTGACCTGCAGCTGCTGGATAGCGGAAATGGCGTGTTGAACGCGGGTAGCACTGAGCAGACCACCTCTCCAAAAACTGTCGCTCTGACTGCTGGTGCAGGTACTCTGACCTATTCTGCTCAGTACTATGCAACTGGTGCAGCTACTGCTGGTACCGTCTTATCAGCTGTGAACTATTCAATCAATTACCTGTAATTGATTATGGTGGGAGCATCTGTTCCCACCTCTCTTCCTCTATCATCATTTCTGTCAAAATCATGAAAAAAAAAAGTTTTAAATTTTTGATCTCCTGTCTGCTGGCTTTTACGGTGACCTCATCGGCTTTTGCCAGCGTGACGATTATCGGCACCCGGGTAATCTACCCCGCAACAGAAAAAGAAGTCACAGTCCGCTTAGATAACCATGGCAATCAACCTGCGCTGGTACAGGCCTGGATTGACAATGGAAATCCTGATGAAGCACTGGATAAAATAAACGTACCGTTTGTCTTGCTACCGCCTGTTTTCCGTATGGAGGCTAACAAAGGACAGACATTACGTATCGTTTATACCGGTTCAAACCTGCCCAAAGATAAAGAGTCGGTATTCTGGCTTAACGTACTCGACATCCCTCCTCGCGATAAAAGCCTTGCGAATCAAAATCAGTTGCAAATGGCTATTCGTAGTCGCATCAAAATTTTCTTTCGCCCAGCCCGGTTCGATGCGATGCAAGCCACAGAAGCAGCGTCGGGTCTTATCTGGCATCAAGGGGAGAAAGCGAATCAGCTGACAGCAACCAATAACTCTTCGTTTTACGTCAACGTTTCACAGATCAATGCCGAGGATAACGCGGGGCGAAAAGTAGTCAGTGAAAAGGGAGATATGCTTGCACCAGGCGAAACAAAAAGCTTCTCCCTAAAAGGGTTGAACGCAAATCAAATAAAAACAAACTTTCATTATCAATATCTGGATGATTATGGCGCTGCACGCAATGTAGACGCCAAAATTAGTCAGTAACTTTGGTAACTCATCAGGGGTAATAATGATGGCAAGGATGATTAAAAATAATAAACCAACGGGAAAAATATTTTACCGATCTTTTCTGGCGCTTTTTTTAACTGCATCAACAGGCGCCGCATTTGCAGAAAATTCGTATGATTTTGACGAATCATTTGTGAAGAATTTACCGGGCGTTAAAGTTGATGTGGCCCGCTATGCAACCGGTAACCCTATTGATCCTGGTACTTATACGCTAGATATTTTCCTGAATGGTCGTCAGATTGGTCGGGAAAATGTTCAGGTCATTCGTGAAGGGGCGGGAACCAAAGCGTGCCTTTCCTATGATCTGGTCAAAAGCTTGTCACTTAAGGACACAGTTTTTAGCCCGGGACAAGCTGAAGATTTGCGCTCTGGTAAACAGTGTATGGCGCTGGAGGAGGTAGTTAAAGAGAGTCATGCAGCTATCAATTCTGCCGATATGCAGATGGATATCTCAATTCCGCAAATTTATCTGTTGCGATCTGCGCGCGGCTACGTTGCGCCAGAATTCTGGGATAAGGGTGAAACAGCACTTACGCTAACCTATAACACTAACTATTATCGCTCTGTAAATCACGGTCAGGCATATGACTCATTTTATGGCCGTGCGCTGGCGGGCTTTAATCTTGGCGGATGGATGTTCCGTCACGATGGTTCTCTCAGCTGGCAACGTCAAAAAAACAACGAGTATCATCATTACGATGCAATTAATACCTATGTCCAGCGTGATATTCCGCAAATAAAATCACGGCTGTTATTAGGTGAAGGCAATACCAGTGGCGAAATTTTCGATACGCTTTCTTTTCGTGGTGCGCAAATATCTACAGTTGACCAGATGTGGCCAGACTCTCAGCGAGGCTATGCACCAGAAATCCGCGGCGTAGCCCGAACCAACGCTCAGGTAACTGTATCGCAAAATGGCAACAAAATTTATGAAACGACGGTCTCACCAGGCCCTTTTAATATCACCGATCTCTATCCTACAGGCTACGGTGGTGATTTAGACGTGACCGTGAAAGAAGCTGACGGCGGTGAGACCCGTTTCTCAGTTCCTTACGCAGCGATGACGCGTCTGAAACGTCCGGGCATGACTTTTTATAGTCTGACCGGCGGTGTATCCCGAAAAGACAATATGGTTTATACACCTTCGGTCTATCAGGGCACTATTCAGCATGGTTTTAGCAATAGTCTCACCGGTTACTCAGGTATTCTGGGATCAGATAACTACACCTCTGTGCTGTTGGGAGGTGCATTTGGTTTACCTGTTGGTGCGATCTCACTGGATATTACTGGCGCTCAGACAAAATATGGTGATGAGAAAAAGCAAGGTGTAAGTTATCGGGCAACTTATAGTAAGAAGGTTTCTCAGACTAACACGAATTTTACTCTGGCGGCTTACCGCTTCTCATCATCCGGTTATTACAGTTTTGATAATGCATTACAAATCAATAACTATTATAAAAAAAATCATAAAAACAGTTCGTCAAATTATCTTTCGCGCCCCAAACAACGTTTTTCTATGACGGCAAGCCAAAATTTTGGGGAGTCATATGGGAATATCTATCTTACTGGTTTCGTTCAGAATTACTGGGATTCTGCCGGAACGAATACGCAATTTCAGCTGGGTTACAATAATACAATTGGTCGGGTCTCCTATACTTTATCAGCAAACCGATTATTATATTCAACCGGCGGGCATGACACTCAACTGTCACTCGACTTCTCGGTGCCAATTGGCAGCGATAGTCAAAGTTATGTAACCGGAAGTGCGACACATAATAAACAAGGTGTGAATGCACAAACAGCAGTTAATGGTGTTCTGGGTGAACATGACCAATATAACTATAACGTTGGAATAGCGCGCGATACTGATAATGAGAAGTCCGGTTCAGTTAGTGGGCAGTACCGTTCGCCCTACAGTATGCTGACGGCGTCTTATACTAAAGGGGAAAACTATTATTCTGCCTCGGGTGGTATCAGCGGTGCGGTAGTCGCTTTACCTGATAGCATTAATTTCAGCGCTTATCAGTCTACGACTTATGCTGTTGTTACCGCAGAAGATGCAGAGGGCGCGCGTGTACTTGGATATCCCAATATTGTGTTAAACGGCAGCGGCAAAGCTATTGTGCCAAACCTTAACCCGTACCGGATAAACGAACTGGCCATCGACCCAAAAGGAATTCCACTGGATGTTGAGCTTGAATCAACTCAGCAGCGCGTTATTCCTGTTGAGGGTGCAGTCGTCAGACTTGATTATAAAACCAGCAAAGGAAAGCCACTGTTAATTCGGGCTAATCAGCCGAACGGAAATGCCTTGCCATTTGGTGCAACGGTTAATGATGAAGACGGTAACCTTATCACCACTGTTTCACAGGGTGGTCAGATTTATGTGAGGTTAAATAAAGATATCAGCCGCCTGCATATTTCCTGGGGTAAAGCAGCCAGTGATAAGTGTCTGGTTAACCTGGAGTCCGGTATTGTTAATTCCAGTGAAAACAACACCCTTGCAAGGCTCACAACAACATGCAGCAGCGATCAATCAAAACCTGTTCGCTACGTGTCTAACGGCGAAATGAACAAAGATAATCAGGGTTAATCGGGTGACATTATGATGTTTATTAACTTTAGAAGGACACTGACCAGAATAGTCAGCATCATGATTATGGTATCTGGTTTCGTCATGCTAGCACCAATTAATGCGAACGCGGCAGATGATGTCACACTGACGTGCAAAAAATCTCTTTCTGATGCGGTATTAGATTTCCGCTCACTGGGGATAAATATTTCGGCAGCTGTTCCGGTGGGCACGGTCGTTTATAGTGGCAATTTAACAGTCACGTTCAAATGTGCCCTGGATAATCTGCAACAGTTTTTTGATGGTTTAACGGGAGAAGTGTACTTAAAGCGTAAAACAATTGCTGAAGATGCACTCGGTTATGGCTTAACCATTTATACCGGTTACGGTGGTGAAATGTCCACCGACGCTGCCAATATTCCTACCGGCAACAAGATCGCTACTTACGCGTTAACCAGTGGCGGTACAGTCGGTGCTTATACTGATGTCACATTGAATGTGCCTTTTCAGATTGTGCGGACGTCAAACTCGATGGCTGGCCCCAATTTGCTTCCGGACTATGTCAACGTATTTGATGTAGGCTCATTGGTACCAGGAAATGACCTGAAACTTTATGTCAGATATATTAAAAGCGGCATCACTGTGAGGGATCAAACCTGCTCAGCAGCAGGCGATGTTAACCCGAGGGTGTCATTAGGGAGTTACACAGCGAATACCAGCAGTGGGTTGGGTTCCGGTATTGGACAAACCAGCCCATCTACCGCTTTTAATCTTCAGCTTAACTGTGAGGCACTTCTTTCAGGTACCTTTGACGTTATGATGCAGTTGGATGGGGATGCGGCTGATGGGCTATCGGATGTCGGCGTAGTTTCTCTGAACTCGACCTCAACTGCCAGCGGAGTGGGTGTTCAGATTCTGAATGAAAGTCAGCAACCTGTTGCACTGGCAGCACCATACAGAGTTGCAGCTTATCCACTGTCGTCAGCATTGATAACAGTGCCCTTATATGCACGTTATTACCAGACTGCTGCCACAATAACCCCTGGTAGTGCTAACGCAGTTGCTACCTATACCATTAGTTATCAGTAACCATATGGGCTCTTCGGAGCCCTTTACCAGACTTTATAAACTGAGAAAGGATTTTATCAGTGGATAGGCCATTAAAAGGAAGGAGGTTTAAAGTTGGTGTCTCTGATGAGAGTCCTTTTATTTTTTATTCAATACAAAAAATACTCTCAACCGGATTTCACAACCTGGACATTGCAGCATACCCGGTAGAAGCAGAAAATCTTTTTGTAAAACTGAATAGCGATCCTCCTGATATATTAATTACTGATTTTTGCTTTAACTTTGAACGTAATGATTTGAACGGCGTTAGAAAGCTAGAAGAAATTTACAACCATAATGCTAACCTTAAAATCATTATCTTTACGGCACAGAATAGCCCGGCCATTTTGAAAAGAATATTGCAAATTCCGGTAAATGCAATAGTGAGCAAACGTGATGATATACGGGATCTGGTAGAAGCTTTGCACTGGGTTTGCTCATCGAATTCTGAAATATTTTATTCAGAAAAGATGAAAGATCTGGCGCATTCTGCTTCAGAGGAGCCCGCACAGACTCTTTTATCACCCGCAGAAGTTGAAGTAATCAGACTTTTTGCTATCGGGTACAGTTTAATGGAGATAGCTAAAGCACGTAAACGTAGTATCAGTACGGTTGCAACGCAGAAATATAACGCCATGCGTAAACTTCAGCTGCAGTCTAATACTGATTTGATTAAATATGTCTTTGCCCAGCAACTCATTTAATTTCGGGCTTAATTTTTAAGAAACAGCGAGCATCATGAAATTTTATAATTTTAAAATTGCATTTATTTTACTGTCCTGCGTGCCATTTGGATCTTATGCGACCAGCTTACAACAGGCTGCCCGAGCCGCATTAACCTATGACTCTGCATTGCAATCCAGCCAGATGACCAGTGAAGCCGATCAGCAAAAATACTGGCAGGGTATGGCCGGAATGTTGCCCACATTGACGCTCGAAGGAAACTGGGATCGTCAGGAACAGCCGGATAAAAAATATCAAAGTGGTGTAACAAATCACAGTTACGATCTCAGTGTCAGACAACCCCTGTTTGATATGAGTAAATATGCTGGCTGGCGTAAAGGCGTTGCTATTGCCAATACCGCTGAAGCCCAGTCAAAAAAAGCTGAAGAAAAGTTATTAAATGCGATCAGTAATGCCTACTTTTCGGTGCTCTATCAGCAGGAAGTTTTACAGGCTGCGAAAGCTGCCAGTCACAACTTCAAACAACAGCAGCAAAAACTGCAGGCCGGTATTCTGAATGGACAAAACACTCGTACAGAGCTGGATGAAGCTAAGGCCAATTACGCTCTTGCTCAGGCCAAAGAAATAGAGGCGAGTAGTCAGTTATTGCTGGCTGGAGAAGCATTTCGTCGCTTATCGGGTGTCAGCCCGGACACTGTCGAGCCGGTAAACTTTCAGTGCCTTAACGCTTCGCCCTACGCTTCTTTAACTGATGCGATTAATGCCAGCCAGCAACGTAACACTGAAATCAAAATTGCCCTGTTTCAGAATGATCAGGCCGATGCTGATGTATTGGCTGCAGATGGCGCACATATGCCTGTCGTGTCACTTTACGCCAGATATGGCAAAAACTGGAGCCGTAACGATAACGACGATAATTTACTTTATGATGCTATTTTTGGCACTAACTCTAAAAGTAATAATCTGCAGTATGGCGTTAACGTTTCTATTCCATTATTCGCGGGTGGCAGCCAGATTTCACAATCTTATGAAGCAGCCTATCGCCGTCAGGCAGCGAAATATTCCACCATGGAAGCACAACGCAAAGCGGCTACAGATACACGTTCAGCATGGCTTAGTCTTACGAATGGAAAAGCGTTAATCAACGCGCAGAAAAATGCCGTCGAGTCTTCACGCGAAAAAGTGGTGTCTGTTCAATATGGCCGGGAAATGGGTTTCCGTACGGTAAATGATGAGCTTGATGCCCAGCAAAAATATTTTAGTGCGCTTAAAGATCAGGCTGAAGCTCGCTTCAATTACCTGAACGCCCTCATTAATCTGGCACAAAGTACCGGATCACTATCAATCGACATGCTGAATTTTTTTCAGTGCCGTTAATCCCTTACTCATGATGATTATATAAATGGAACAGTCACTATTCCGTCAGGAGGCACTTGATGCAGCCAACCGTGGAAACCTGGGCATTGTGGCACTCTATTGCCCACCTTATCGCTGGTTAGTTATTTCCGTTGTAGTGCTGATCACTGCCGCGACAGCGCTGTTTTTTATATTTGGCAGTTATACAAAATATGAATCCTCTACCGGAGAACTGCTGCCTAAAAATGGCATGCTGATCATTCCGCCCCCCGTAAGCGCTACGGTGGTCGATATTCCGGTAAAAGAGGGCCAGCATGTTGAAAAAGACGATGTGCTTATGGTGTTGTCATCAGAGGTTTCAACACAGTTAGGTCAGACTCGTCAGGTTATTGCCGAGAATCTGAAAGGCCAGCGTGAAAGGCTTCAGCAGGATCTGGTGACGCTTGAAAAGCTTCATCAGGTTGAAATGAAGGGCCTGACCGACGCTATCGCCAGTCTGAAACTGCAGCAGGAGCAGTTGAAGCTGCAACTGACACACCGTCGGAAACAGGTTTCCCTGGCGAAAATGCAGTTGGACAAGCTGGAAGCCATGCACAACGAAGGGTATGCCTCAAGCCGTCAGATGGAAGAGCAGGAGTCTAATCTGCTCGATAGCCAGGCGCGCTACCAGGAATATCAACGTCAGCTGTTGGACATCTCGCAAAAAATTGTTCAGACCGAGCAACAGCTGCATGAAAAACCGCTGGATGACGAGAAAAAGCGTAACGATATCGAGCGCCAATTGGCTGATAACCGTCAGTCGATGGCTGAAAATGAAGCGCGCCGCTCGTTTGAATTACGTGCGCCTAAAAGCGGGTATGTCGGCATGATTATGGTCAAAAATGGACAGATGCTCACCGCCGGTCAGTCAGCCATAGCAGTTTTGCCAAGCAATACTGAACTGGTCGCCCGCATCATGGTAAACACGCAGTCCATTGGTTTTATCCAACCGGGACAGCGGGTGGTGCTGCGCTATAAAGCGTTTCCTTATCAAAAGTTTGGTCAACAGTATGGAAAAGTTATCGAGGTTTCACGCACCGCTCTGTCTCCTCAGGAAGTCACTACGTTAACCGGCAAAAACAATATTCAGGAACAGCAGTACCGCGTGCTGGTCTCCCTGGACAAACAATCAATTACTGCTTATGCGCAGAATGAAAAACTCAAGCCGGGTATGGCGCTGGATGCCGATTTTATCGTCGACAAACGTCGTCTTTATGAATGGGTGCTGGAGCCAATTTTTGCGCTTGGACACAAAATCTCTCTCTGATTAAAAGGTCTGTTCTGTGTTGTTATTAGAGAAACTCAATTTTAAATGGTTTAACCGCCTGCCGATGATTCGTCAGTCACAGGCGACGGAATGTGGTCTTGCTTGTCTGGGGATGATTGCCAATTATCACGGTCATGAAATCGACATGATCACCCTGCGTCGCAGGTTCGCAACGTCGCTTAAGGGTGCAACTCTTAGTGATGTCATTGCCATGGCACAACAACTCAATATGAGTTCCCGTGCGTTACGCGTTGATATGGAAGAGCTGTCTAAATTACGCATGCCCTGCATTCTGCACTGGGAATTGAACCATTTCGTTGTGCTAAAAAAAGTGCGTGGCAATAAGATCACGCTTCACGATCCTGCACGCGGCATTCGGGAACTGACATTTAAAGAAGCATCACCGGCGTTCACCGGCGTTGCACTGGAGCTGGTTCCCTCCTCCACTTTTGAGGTCAAAAAAGAAAAAGAAAGCATCTCGATGATGAAGCTGGTGGGCAGTGTGACAGGGGTGAAATCTGCCTTTGCCCAGGTGCTTATCCTGTCCATCGCTCTGGAGCTTTTCGGCGTACTCTCCCCCTTCTTTATGCAGTGGGTGATGGATATGGTGCTGGTCTCCGCAGATTACTCGCTACTCTCCTTGCTCGGGATCGGCTTTATCATGATTGCGTTGTTTCAGACCATGATTACAGCGCTGCGCTCATGGGTGATGAGCTGGTTCTCAAGCCAGCTCAGCGTGCAGTGGACGGTCAATGTCTGTCACCATATGTTAAAGCTGCCACTTGAATGGTTCGAATCCCGTCACGTTGGTGACATTCTGTCCCGCTATGGCTCGCTAAACACCATCCAAAGTACGCTGACCAGCCGCTTCATTAGTACTGTGCTGGATGGGGTAATGTCGATCGTGACAGTAGTGATGCTGTTTATCTATAACGCTAAGCTTGCCTGGCTGGTAATTGGCCTTTTTGTCGCCTATGCACTGTTACGCTTCATGGCTTATGATCCTGTTCGCCGCGCCAATGAAGAGCAAATCATCAGTTCAGCCCGCACGCAATCTTCATTACTGGAAACGCTTCGCGGTATCCAGGCAGTAAAAACCAATAACAAGCAGGTGCCTCGTCTCTCCGCCTATATGAATTTCCTGGTGGATACGACCAACAAAGGCATTGTGATTCAGAAGCTTAACATTTTGTTTGGTTCCGCCCAGGGATTGCTCACTTCTGTAGGCAGGGTCGTACTGGTCTGGCTGGCTGCGCTGCAGGTACTGGATGGCAACTTCTCTGCAGGTATGCTTACCGCCTTTATTAGCTTCTCCGATCAGTTTATGAGCCGCGGTGCAGGTCTGATCAACGCCGTAATCGACTTCAGAATGCTGCGTATGCATGGTGAACGACTGGCCGATATCGTGTTGTCAGAAACTGAAGTCAGCTCAGAAGCCAGTCCGGTACTGGTGAGTAAAGATACGCATGATGAGACAGAAACGTCGCAGGATATCAAACTAACGGATATCCGCTTCCGCTATGCACCTACCGAACCCTGGGTAGTAAATGGTGCCAGTCTGGAAATTAAGGCTGGCGAAAGCGTTGCGATTGTCGGCCCTTCAGGTCAGGGAAAGACCACCATGGCCAAAATCATTCTGGGTCTGCTGCACCCGGAAGGTGGAACAATCACCGTGGGCGGAATGGACATTACCCAGACAGGACTTGAACACCATCGTAACCGCATCGGCTGTGTTATGCAGGATGACATCCTGTTCTCAGGCTCGATCAGTGAAAATATTAGCTTCTTTGATAATAATCCTGACCACGCAAAAATTACCCGTGTAGCACGCCTGGCGCAAATTCACGGCGATATCATGAAAATGCCGATGAACTATCAAAGCCTTGTCGGTGATATGGGATCGTTTCTCTCTGGCGGGCAGCTGCAGCGTATTCTGCTAGCTCGCGCCCTCTACCGCGAACCAAAAATACTGGTACTGGACGAAGCAACCAGTCATCTGGATATCTATAACGAAGCACAGATCAACAATGCAATAAAGCAAATGAAAATCACCCGAATCATGATTGCACATCGCCCGGAAACCATAAGAAGTGCAGATAAAATCGTCCTGTTAAATAACGGTACGCTCAGTGAAGTTACCGCAGAGCAGTTATTTGGCCAGACAGAAAAAACTAAAGAAATGGAGATTACACATGGATAAAAATATTTGCCGGTTTAGCGAAGGTATGATTACTTTACCGGAAGGCTACTGCGAGCGAACCCTGAACACGCTGGCGGATCCCCGTTCAGCGATGCCACCCGTCACTATTTCTCGTGATAAACTGGCCAATCACAACAATCCAGAAGAATATATCAGCAGTCAGCTTGCTATTCTGCAGAGACAAATGAAAGACTGGCAGCAGCAGGCAAATCAACCCGTGGTGTTGGGCGATAATCTGAGCACAGGCATCATGATTACTTATGATTTTCTGCGCCCGGATAATATCCGGCTTTATCAAAAGCAGGCGATTTTCACCTTAAACCTGGAGGATGTATTAATTTTCTCTTTGTCAAAGGCTGCCCCCCTGACCGATGAAGAAATTCAGCTGTTTAATAATATCCTGAAGAGTTTCCAGAGCTGGCCCTGATACTTTTCCTCAGCAAAGCCTGACGACATAACGTTAAAAGAAAAACCGGGCAGGATAAACCCTTCCCGGTTTCATGCATTCTGAACACCGCTAAATTAGCCGTTTACAGAGCTTAGTAACGCTGGCAGGTAAAGAGATAGGAGATCGGCCCACCGATAATATAGGTATTTTTATCAATCTTATCGACATCCAACTGCAGATGCGTTGGATCCAGCGTGATCTCTGCTAACAACTTATTAAAGATGACATCAGGGGTAGTATCAGTATTCGAAGTGACAACTTTGCTGATCTGATACCGGTAAGTATCATCGGAAATTTTAGCGCCATTGATTAATGCAACCCTTCTGTTAAGAATAGTAACACCGTCATTGCTCGTTGCCTGCCCATTCAGCAACAGATAGCCTGAATCCTTTTTATCAAAACGTAAATCCTGGGCAACAGCGAACTCAATTCGTTTATCATCATTACGACTGAGATCGTAACGGCTAAACGCTGAGCATCGAAAAGGAAAATCTTTGGCCTGATGTGTTAAGTAATAAACCCCTGCAAAAGTCACCATTAATAGCGCAGCCAGCATGAAGATAATATTAATACCAATGCTCCGCTTCATCCCATTCTCCAGTCAAGATAATAAAAATTGTCGCATGAGATGATATGACCATCGCTATTAATTTTACACGATGAAAGAATTGTTCTTCCGAAATTCTTAGTAGTAAAAGAGGTGTTTTTATCAAAAATAATCCGGTGACCCGCATCGCAGGTTTGATTATTTTCCCTTAGAATTTGCACTATTTGCTTACCCAATGCCTGTCGTTCAACCTCATCCAGACCCTGCAATAATACTGCTTCGCAGCCACCTTCAAGTTTTATTGAACTCATTGGAATAATTTGCTCGTCAGGACGCGATACCGTGAAATACCAGAGCACCATGCCCAGCACTATCAGAGCAACAGAAGCAAACCAGTATCGCCGGGTGACGTTAACGGACGTAGCTGGCAGCTGATTACCGGGCGGAGTGGCAGGCAGGACAACGTTTTCAGCAGACCCTTCAGTTATACTTCCTTCCGATATGTCATCAGTTAAAACTTCCGTCACCCCCATGACCGGGGCTGATTGACGTTCAATTTTAATATCGGTATTCAGGCGTATACCAATTTTCGGGATGGTGATAATCAGATTTTCACAGCCATAAGCCGCGAGTGCCCTGCGCACAATACTCAGATATTGATTCAGATTACTATTCGATCCACGCAGGCCATATTTATCCCAGACCTCGGTCAGCAACGTATCACGCGCCAGTATTTCTCCCCCGGAATTCAGTAACTGCTCAAAAAGCCGACCTGAAGAAATACTGAGGCTCAGCGACTCCTGAGTAGGAATGTGGCTAAGCGTGCAGTCATCAGAATTGTAAGAAACCTGATCATCGATTATGTAAATCATTAAGAAATCACTGAATTTCCGCTCATTTATCGACAGTATAATTCAGCTTATATGAAGAAGCACTACAGACGCGTTAATCAGGCGATTAAGGAAATTTTTACAGATTAGCCAGCAAAACAGGCCGGGCAGAGTGCGTCACTGCCCGGCAGCTGGCTAATAATTTAAGAAACGACGAAGAATCATAAAGTTAGCGGCAATTTTTATGGCTGATTAGCGGCAGCAAACTCCGCATAATTACTTTGAGTAATGGTTTTATAGGGGATCCAGTTCAGTGATTCGAATTTCTGTTTATCCAGTAACGCTTTCACGACTTTCACAGCGCCCGTCGCCTGCCCTTTCGCATCCTGGAAGATAGTCAGCGTCATCTTTCCATTTTTGACGAACTGCTGACCATCTGGCGTGCCATCGATCCCGGCAACCAGAATGTGGCTGTTTTTCGCCTGATTCAGCGCCATAATCGCCCCGATAGCCATTTCATCATTATTGGCGGCGATTGCATCGATCGGTCGCTGATTAAGCAGCCAGCCCGAAACTACGTCTACCGCTTCATTACGCTGCCAGCGTGCAGTCTGTTTTTCGATTACCGCCATTTGCTTATATTTAGCGATCACCGCTTCAACAGCACGCGTCCGTTCCCGCGCTTCTTCATTTGATAATGCGCCCATTAAAATGGCGACATTGCCCCGATAGTTCATCTGTTTTGCCAGCGCTTCCATCTGCATCTCACCCCCCAGGGCAGAGTCAGAACCGACATAGGCCATGCTGGACGGTAATTTCACTTCCGGTTTACGGTTAACAAACACCAGCGGAATGCCCGCCGCTTCTGCCGCTTTCACCATCGGCAGTACGCCCTGTGTATCGACCGGGTTGAGAATAATGGCATCCACGCCCTGATTGATAAAGTCTTCAACCTGCTGTACCTGAAGAGCTACATCCCCTTTGGCATCGACGAACTGCCCATCCATTTTCAGCGCTTTTATCTCACCCACCATCTGCGTCCGCAGAATCGATACGAAGTTAAGATCGAAATTAGCCAGTGCGACACCGATTTTAGGTGTTTTAGCCCAGGCGGTAACGCTGATCATCAGGCTGAGCAGCAGTGCTAACATTTTGGTTTTCATCGCGTAATCCTGTAGGGTTTATTATTGATAGAACCGCCGGGCAACAGGCAAATACCCGGCGGCAGAGCTCACAACGTAAAGTGATCGCGGAACTGTGCCAGGGCTGTTTCGCTGTCGCCTTCGGCCCAGCCCTCCAGCGCAACGACGCCGCAATAGCCGACCTGCTCCAGCGCACGGGCAATGGCGCGATAGTTAATTTCCCCGGTGCCAGGCTGCATGCGCCCCGGCACATCAGCCACCTGGATTTCACCGATAGCGGGGCCGCAGCGTCGTATCAGCTCTATCAGGTTGCCCTCTCCAATCTGGGCGTGATAGAGGTCCAGATTCATCTTCAGTGCCGGGCTGTTGACCGCTTCGACCAGCGCCAGCGTATCGGCAGCCCGTGCGAACGGCGTACCCGGATGATCAACTGCCAGATTCAGGTTTTCGAGAGTAAATACCCGCCCGGCCTGCTCGCCGAGCGCAGCGACACGCCGCAGGGTGTCGGCCGCTTTAAGCCACATCTCACCGGTAACCACCTCAACCGGACGAACCGCCTGGCCGTGAGCATCCAGCCCGGTGCCATGCAGATTCAGGCTCGGGCAGTTCAGACGATCTGCAATCGCCAGTGAGGTTTCTGCGCTATGCAGCAACTCTGCAATCTCATCATCATCAGTCAGGTTACCGTTGAGGTAGCCGGTCATGGAGGTAAAACGCGCACCTGTCGCCACCAACGCGTCGATATCTTTGTTGGCCCAGTTCCAGATCTCCACGCCAAATCCCAGCGCATGAATCCGCTCAACACGCGCGATAAAAGGCAGTTCGAGAAACACCATCTCCGCACAGACTGAAAGCTGATAACCGGCCATTAGCGTTCTCCCAACAGAATGGGTTTGCGTTGCTGCACCGATTCAATACAGGCCAGCGCAATTTCCAGCGCGTTACGCGCATCAGTGCCAGTAGCGCGCGGCGTGTCACCGTGCAGAATCGCGCGGGCGAATTCTGCCATTTCAGCAACATAGGCCTCACGCAGCAGATCGGTATCCATTCGAGACGTTGCGATGGCAATACCCTCGGCGTGATAACGCACACAGTTGTCCTGATTGATGTTGCCCGCCTGCAGCATACCTTTACTGCCAAACACCTCACCGCGAACGTCATAACCGTAAACTGCCTGGAAGTTGGCTTCCGCAGTGGCAATGGCACCGTTATCAAAGCGGATGGTCACCACCGCGGTATCAAGTAATCCCTTATCTTTAAAATCGGGACGCACCAGCGCATCAGCCAGCGCATAGACCTCAACCGGCCGGGAACCCGGATTGAAGTGCAGAAGGGTGTCGAAGTCATGGATTAAGGTTTCAAGGAAGATGGTCCACTGCGGGATCGGGGCCGGATCGCGCAGGCCAGGGTCGCGTGTCACCGAACGGCTTAGCTGGGTGGTGCCATTGGTGCCTGCTCTGACAGCTTCAATAGCTGCGGCGAAGCCTGCATTGAATCGACGATTGAAGCCGACCTGCAACACAACGCCCGCATCCTGTGCGGCCGCGATCGCCCGATCTGCCTCATCCAGCGTTACCGCCATCGGTTTTTCGCAAAACACGTGCTTGCCAGCCCGGGCTGCAGCGATCACCAGTTCGGCGTGAGTGCGAGCCGGCGTAGCAATAGCAACGGCATCGATTTCGCTGTCATTGAGTAACGCCTGGATATCGGTATAGGCTTTCTCCACCCCCAGCCGGTCTGCCAGTTTCTGCGCTGCGCCGGGTTGCAGGTCGGCGACCGCTGTCAGCCGTGCCCCAGGCACCCGCAGCGCCAGATTCTCTGCATGAAAACTGCCCATGCGGCCAGCACCGATCAATCCCACTCGTACTGTTTTAAGGTTCATAACTGCTCCTGTTTTTTGTTGTCAGCCCAGTCAGGCTGAATAGGGTGTCCGGATGTCGCCTGCGCTTTGGCGGCAAAACGACGGGATTTTGAAAGCATCAGCGGCTCGATGTGCTCCAGTGAGATGCCTCGGGTTTCAGGCAGAAAACGTTTTACAAACCAGAAGGCCACCAGGCAGCCAGCGGCGCAGAGCATCAGTGGAAAAGCACCATGGAAGTGATCCATCAGCAAACGGCTACGGTTCATCATCGGGAAAGTCTGAGTAACGATGAAATTGGCGAGATACATCGAAGAAAAGGCGTAGCCCATCGCGACGGCACGAATCCGGTTGGGAAATATTTCAGAGATCAGTAGCCAGGCACCCAGACTCCATGACATACCAAAAATCAGTACGAACGCCACCAGGCCCACAACCGGCAGCAGGCCACCGATCTGCGCTATAAAGGCCCAGGCGGTAATCAACAGGCTGACAGCGCAACCCAGCGCTCCCCAGCGCAGCAGACGCGTCCGTCCCCAGCGATCCACTGCGTTCAGACAAAACGCTACTCCGACCAGCAGCGCCAGTCCGAGGAAAATGCTGTGATAGAGGGAGGTCTGTGTATCCGGTGAGATGTTCTGCAGCAGCGACGGTGCGTAATACAGCAGGATGTTGATGCCCGAAACCTGCTGCAGAATTGCAATCGCGCAGCCGATCAACAGGATGTAACGCATTCTGGCGTCGCGGAGCAGACGGGTTCCCTGCTGACGGGTAACAGAATCCGCGTCCGGCGCACTTATTTCTGCCAGCAGACGCCGCGCATGTTCAGGCGTCGAAAGCCGGGTCAGCACTGCCAGCGCGCGTTCACGCTTGCCGTTTAACGCCAGCCAGCGTGGTGATTCCGGCATAAAGGGCACCAGTGCCAGAAACAGCAGGCAAGGCACCACACCCGACGCCAGCATCCAGCGCCAGCCTTCACTGACTATCCAGGCATGGGGCATACCGCGTGCAATCAGGTAATTCACCACATAGACCGTGACCTGACCGCCAACCATCAGCATCTGCTGCAGCCCAAGCATGCGCCCTCGCCAGTCCTTAGGTGAGACCTCTGCGATATAGAGCGGCGTAATTGCCGACGCCATCCCGACCGCCAGGCCACCCACCAGCCGGTAAATCACAAACCCGGTTAGTGAATCTGCCAGCGCAGAACCCACCGCAGACACGGCAAACAACAGCGCGGTGATCACCAGTGTAGGTTTACGCCCGATCCGATCTGAGATCGCGCCGACACAGCCAGCGCCGACGATACAGCCGAGAATGACATTTGAAACAGCCCATCCACTTTGCCACGGCGTTAGCGCAAGGTGTTCCGTTAATGGCTCAATAACGCCGGAAATCACTGAGGCGTCATAACCGAGGATCACCCCGCTCAATGAGGCGATGGAACAGATGAACAGCAACAACTTCAGATTATGTTTACGCATAACACCTTAACTTTCCCATTGTTTTTGACAGGTGAGAGTTAATGTCAGCGTTGCAAAGTGGATGCCAGTTTTAAAGCGGGCTTTTATGTGAACGCGCTCGCAGATGGCGCGTCCTGATTGAAAATAAAATTTACATGTCAACTTAACATGTCATTAAAATGGACATTCCATCGACCACGGGAGAGTGAAATGCAATCTCTGCATGATTTGCTGCCTAATAAAGAAGAGAGCGATGCCATATTCAGCCTGCCGGAAGGCGGTGATGCGGCACAGTGGGAAGCTCGGTTTGCCCGGGGCTGGCAGGCATTTAGCCAGGGTGAACAGCCGCGCTGGATCCGCCGCAGTATTTTGCAGTCATGGAACCGCTCGCACGAACATGGCATCGATCCGGTATCTTTTGAGTACAGTGCCTCCGATCCAACGGAGCTGGCCGCCGTTCTGCGTCATAACAGTGAGCTGATTACTGTGGCGCATAGCGTGATGGAGAACCTGCTGGCTTACAATCCCGATGGTCATATCAATCTCACAGATGCGCAAGGCATCGTACTGAGTTTTTGCGGCAGCGACCTGACTCCGGTCGGCAGCATCCTGCGTGAGGAGGTGCTCGGCACCAACTGCACCGCGCGCTGCCTGCGAGAGCAGCGGCTGGTCTATGTACTCAGCGGAGAAAACTGGAAAATCGCGCTGCGTGAACGTAACCGGCAGTGCGCCGCAGCTCCTATCCGTGATGCCAGCGGTCGTATGACCGGCGTACTGACGCTGACCGCCACGCCTGACAATTTCAGTGCCCATACGCTGGGCACCGTGCAGGCTGCCGCAGAGGCAATTGGCCAGCAACTCACCTTACGCCGTCTGCTGGCCGAGCAGCAGTCGATACTGGAGACCCTGAATGAGGGCGTTGTGGTCTGCGACCGCGACGGGCGCATCAAAACCCTGAACCGCTACGCTCGTCAGATCTTTGCCGGTATTGATACCGACAACGCCCTGATCGATCAGGTGCTGCAGCCCCAGTCCGGTTCATTGCTCACACTGCCCTGCTGTAATGACCGCGAGATGGTGTTCCGCCCCGATGGCAGACCCAGTGTTTCATGCCTGGTCTCGCTGATGCCGGCACCGGACGGCGGTCGCATCCTGTCGCTGCGGGAAAATCAGCGCATCCGTGCCATTACCCGTCGTGTGCTCGGCGTCAGCGCCAGCTATACCTTTGAGATGATTCGTGGTCAGGCACCCACGCTGCAGAAGGCTCTTCAGGATGCCCGCGCCAGCAGTCGCAGTGACAGTACCGTTCTGCTGACCGGTGAAAGCGGAACCGGTAAAGAGCTGTTTGCTCAGGCGATCCACAATGCCAGCAGCCGGGCGCATGAGTCCTTTGTCGCGGTTAACTGCGGCGCACTGCCGCGTGACCTGGTGCAGAGTGAGCTATTCGGCTACGTCGATGGCGCGTTCACCGGCTCACGGCGCGGCGGTTCGGCAGGTAAATTTGAGCTGGCCGACGGTGGCACGCTGTTTCTGGATGAGATTGGCGAAATGCCACTGGAGGCACAGACCAGCCTGCTACGCGTGCTGCAGGAGAGTGAGGTGCTGCGCATCGGAGCGGCGCATCCGCTGAAAGTGGATGTCCGCATCGTGGCGGCAACCCATTGCGATCTGCTCAGTGCAGTGGAACAGGGTGCTTTCCGCCGTGACCTGTTCTATCGCCTCAATGTTATCTCCCTGACCATCCCTGCCCTGCGTGAACGCCAGAGCGACATTCCTGATCTGGTGAATACCTTCATTCACGCCCTGTGTCAGCGGCTGAATAAAACGCCTCCGCAGGTGAGCATTGAAGCAATGAACGCCCTGCAGGCATGGCACTGGCCCGGCAACGTGCGCGAGCTGGAAAATCTGGTCGAGCGGATCGTTAATCTTTGCCAGAGCAGCATCATCGACCTTGCCGATTTGCCGCCAGCGATGGTGACGCGCGCAGCCGAAAACAGACCAGCGGCCAGCAGCCTGTTGCAGGATAATGAACGAGCCTGCATCCTGCAGACCCTTCGCGCGCAGGGGGGTAATCTGCGGCAGTCCGCTAAGCTGCTGGGCATTTCTCGCACGGCGCTCTATAACAAGCTCAATCACTGGAATATCTCTATAGATACGCTGCGCCAATAACCGGCTGGTGGCACTCAGCAACACCAGCATACATTCAGCCCGTTCAAAATATGGCTTTTGATCGCAACAGGGCCTAAAATGTGACCACCCTTAACAGTGGTCACTGAATTTTTTCACCCACCTTTGATCTGCCAGGTTCTGACAATGACTCAATCCGTAACGGAAAATGGCACACGCGGCCCGGCCGGGCACAATGTGCGTGA
This sequence comes from Pantoea sp. EKM21T, assembly GCF_011800405.1. Taxonomy (NCBI): domain Bacteria; kingdom Pseudomonadati; phylum Pseudomonadota; class Gammaproteobacteria; order Enterobacterales; family Erwiniaceae; genus Pantoea; species Pantoea sp. EKM21T. The sequence goes on along the minus strand of NZ_JAALFV010000010.1, from coordinate 148,762 downwards.
CCAGATTGTCGATGCTGCCATGCAGCACTTCGCGCATTATGGTTACGAAAAAACCACCGTCTCCGATCTCGCCCGTGCTATCGGCTTTTCCAAAGCGTATATCTACAAATTTTTTGAATCAAAACAGGCGATTGGCGAAGTGATCTGCTCCACCCGGCTGGCGATGATTATGCAGCACGTCGAAGTCGCTATCGCCGATGCGCCTGGAGCATCGGAACAACTGCGGCGACTGTTCCGCACGCTTTCCGTCACCGGCACTGAACTCTTTTTTCACGAACGTAAACTCTATGATATTGCTGCCGTCGCGTCGCGTGACCGCTGGCCGTCGGCGATGGCGCATGAAGAACGACTGCTCAGCCTGATTCAGCAGATCCTGCGCCGAGGGCGTGAAGCAGGTGAGTTTGAGCGTAAAACCCCGGCTGACGAAGCGGCGGAGGCAATCTATCGGGTGATCAAACCCTACGCCAGTCCGGTACTGCTGCAGTACAGCCTTGATGACGCTGAAGAAGCCTCTGCACAACTGGCAGCGCTGGTGTTACGTAGCCTTGCGCCCTGAACAATGCGCATGAAGTGACTATTGACTTATTTAGTCACAAGAGCAACGATAGCACTCTGTCTGGTTATCGCTCAGGATTCTGATGCTGCTAAGCTTATCTCTCTCTGCTCTATTCCATCCCTGCGTTCGTCCATCGCACCATTCTACGCAGGGTCTCACCTTCCGCGCTCAAGGCGTGTATCCATTGTCTGCGGCAGCATTTCAATCACTGTCCGGACTCTCTACGGGAGTAATCCAATGAGTCACTTAGCCTCATCACAACGCATTGTCATTACCGGCGCGGGCATCGTTTCGCCACTGGGTTGTGGCGTTGAAACCGTCTGGCGGCGATTAACGGCTGGAGAATCAGGTATACGTACCCTTCCCGATACGCTTACTGCTGGCACCGGTATTTCAGTAGGTGGCAGCGTGCCGGGCATCGATGAAGATCCGCTGGCAGGTTACGACCCCGAAGCGTTCATTGCGCCGAAAGAGCGTAAAAAGATGTCGCGCTTTATAGAATTCGCGCTGCTGGCAGCAGAAGAAGCGCTGAATCAGGCAGCCTGGCATCCTGAAGATGAGGCGACGCGTGAACGTACCGCGACGATTATTGCTTCAGGCGTCGGCGGCTTTGGTGCCATTGCCGACGCGGTGCGCACCACCGATGCACGCGGGCCGCGCAGGCTCTCACCCTTTACAGCACCTTCGTTTCTGGCCAACATGGCCGCGGGTCATGTCTCGATCAAACACGGCTTCACCGGCCCGCTGGGTGCGCCCGTTACCGCCTGTGCGGCGGGAGTTCAGGCAATTGGTGATGCAGCCAGGTTGATCAGAAGCGGTGAAGCGGACATTGCTATTTGTGGCGGCACAGAAGCGGCGCTTGATCGCGTCACGCTGGGCTGTTTCGCGGCTGCACGTGCGCTATGTGTGGGCTATGAAGATCAGCCGCACCATGCCTCACGTCCGTTTGATCGTGACAGAAACGGCTTTGTGATGGCCGAAGGTGCAGGCCTGCTGGTGATTGAGTCACTGGCCCATGCCGAAGCACGCGGCGCGACACCGCTGGCGGAGATTGTCGGCTATGGCACCAGCGCCGATGCATACCATTTAACCGCGGGTCCGGAGGATGGCAGCGGGGCTGCACGGGCGATGAGAACCGCCCTGCGTCAGGCGGGCATTAGCCCGGAAGACGTGCAGCATATCAACGCACACGCAACCTCAACTCAGGTTGGCGATCACGGTGAGCTGGCGGCTATTCGTGCAGTGTTTGGCGATGATTCGCAGGTCGCGATCGCCTCAACGAAATCCGCCACCGGCCATCTGCTGGGTGCGGCAGGCGGCGTTGAGGCGATATTCACCTTGATGGCGCTGCGGCAGCAGCTTATTCCGCCGACGCTGAACCTCCATCATCCCGATGAAGCCGCAGGCAATCTGGACCTGGTGGCGCTCAATGCACGTCCCACGGCGCTGACTTATGCCATGTCGAACGGTTTTGGTTTTGGCGGCGTCAACGCCAGTCTCCTGTTGCGTAAGTGGCAATGACTGCAGTGTGACGATTAAGCCCGCGCTGCCAGACACCCTCTTAGCGCGGGTAATACATCGGACGTCCTGAAAAATCATGCACAGCTGTTCCCTGTGTGCCGGGGTTTATCAAAACACCCTCTGTACAACACTCGCTTTATAAATCTGTACCTTTCCTGACAAAATTGCCTCCGCCAGCCCTCCTGCCCTTTTTCTTTCAGCACTACAATTAATCGGATGAAAACAACCTCAGAGAACGTTAATGAAGATTGCAGCTTTCGATATTGGTGGTACCTCTTTAAAAATGGGCGTGATTGATGAGCAGGGAAATATTCTGACCAGTGAGAGTGCTGATATTTCCCATAATTCACGCGACAAAATACTTTATGAGATCCTGGCCTGGCTGGAGAAAAATCCCGGCTGTGCTGGCATCGCCGTCAGCACGCCCGGTTATATTGATGCAGAAGCTGGATATATCGCCATGGGTGGCACCATTCGGGACTTCGACCAGTTTCATCTGAGCCAGTGGCTGACGGAAAAAACCTCACTGCCTGCCACGGTCGAAAATGACGCCCACTGCGCCTTACTGGCTGAACAGTGGCTGGGCAAAGCAAAAAAACTCAGTGATTTTCTGATGTTAACTATCGGCACAGGATTAGGCGGAGCGGCCTTCTGCAACGGCGCGCTGATCCGGGGCGGTCGTAATCGCGCGGGCGAGTTTGGTTGCCTGCTGACTTCGCGCCCCACCAGCAGCAATATTGAACGCCACACCATGAGCCAGAGCTGTACCATGACGGCGCTTCGGGAGAATTACAGCCAGCTCATCGAAAAATCTTCCGACGACGTCACAGGTAAAGATGTCTTTGACGCATACGATCGCAAAGAAGAAGCCGCGCAGCAGGTGGTGAATAAATTCTACCAGGATCTTGCAGCCTGCTTATATAACCTCTTCAGCGTGTTCGATCCGCAGATGATATTTATCGGTGGTGGAATTACCGAGCGGGAACCGTTCCTCGAGGAACTGGCAGAGCAACTGGCAAAATATGATCTTGATATCCGCATTGATACCGCGACCTACGGCAACGACTCCGGCATGTTGGGCGCAACCTGGAATTTCCTGCAGCGTCAGCCAGACAAATAATGGCTTGTAGTTCAGGACGTATGCAGGTTACACCTTTCTGATAATTATGATGATTTATCTGGTGCGGTATTCAAAACGATAACCCGGTCATGACCGGGTTTACTCTTGTTTATATTAGTGTCGTATTTGCGCCAGATCGTCTGACGTCAGGCCGGTCATTTCTATGACAGTTTTACGATCAAGGCCGTTTTGTAGCATAGTGCGCGCAATTTTCAGGGTAGCTTCACGCTGCCCTTCAGTACGACCTTTCTCAATACCACGCCGTTCACCAAGCTCGATACCTTCTGCGCGACCTTTTTCGATCCCTTTTTGTTCAAGCTGCTGTGCGATGGTCATCAGTGCGTCTCCGTGTTGTGGCACCCGCTGTGCCAGTTCGCGAACGAAAGCTTCGTAGTCAGCTGACTCACCAGCCTGCAGTAAATAGTGTATCAGCGTCATCACCTGGGGTGAAGAAAGATAATCGGCCATGAGTAGCGTGACCAGATGGTCAGTCAGGCTTGCAATGTCGCGTTGATGAATATGTTTCTGCAAAAGCGTCAGGGCGGCCATACTGCGATGAGTCATGATCTCATCATCCGGGATGACCGTAATGTCCACCAGCGGGAAGGCGCCTCTATAAAGGCTTTCCGCCACTACCGGATCATCAAATTCGTCGAACCAGCGGGTCGACCACGGATAGGGAGTGCGCTTACCGGTATAGAACAGTACAGGTATGACTAAAGGCAGCTTTTTATGGCCAGCTTCAAGGTGGCGCTGCATAGCGGCTACCGCATAACGTATCAGGCGGAATGCCATATGCCTGTAAGGGGTGGATTGGTGTTCAATCAGAACATGAATATATCCGTCACCGGTTGAGGTTCTGAGACTATACAAAACGTCACTGAAGTATTGACGCAAATCGTCTTCAACAAATGATCCGGACTCAAGCTTCAGTGTGGTGAGATCGCAGATTTTAAGCAATTTCTCCGGAAGGTGGATCTGCATAAAATCTCTGGCAACATCCGGATGCTTAAGAAACTGTCGAAAAGTAGCATCATGAGGTGTAGCACTTTTTTTATTTTTCATCAGTTCAGCCCCTGTAAATTCCATGCGCTGCTACCACAGCGAAGAGGCTATCTTAATGGAACAGATTTTAATTTATAATATTTAAACCTTGCCCAGTCCATATAGATTAACCACACCAATGCTCTTTTAAAAAATTTATTAGCAAGATGCATTATGACGCAATCTAAATTAACCACCTTAATCAATTTATATAGCGATAATTAAAACCTCCGGATGTACCCGAAACTTCTAACGCTGACCATTAATGTCTGAACCGCTTTACGAAAAGTTAATTTTCTATTTAAGTCACGGCATAACCAGCCCGATCACGCTGTTTATACCGCTCGCTCCCTATCCCCGTCCCGGCGCATCCAACAGGCTAAGCGCCACGCCTGTCAGGGTATAGACCACTACATACAACAGAATCAGTGCCGCAAGCAAAAGACGGTGGCTGCGCATCTCACTTTTCTTCATGGTGCCATTCAGAAGGTGTAGCTCAATGCCAGGGTGGCCGATGCGCCGTTGTGCCGTGCAACGATGGGGCTATCTGAAGCATGCTTATCCAGCCAGCTGTAGTCACCGATCACACTGGCCGCCCAGGCGGGTGTGAACTGATGGCTCCAGGTCAGGCTGGTGTCGGTGCCATAAAATCCACCCGCGGCGTCATAGCGTTCAAAACCACTGCGCGCACTTTGCTTGCGGTTAACGCCATACCAGGTATTCATATAACGCCCGTCGCCAAACAGTCCCGCCACCTGCAGTGCCACGGTATCGTCACTGGTCTGCCAGGGGATCAGGGTTACGGAAGTCCGGTACTGCACACCCTGACTATCACTTAATGGCAGCGTCGCTTTGCCCTCCAGCACCAGCCACGGCGTTACCGACCATCCCAGCGCCAGCGCGGTGTTCATCGTTGCGTCGATGTTCCCCATGCCTCTGAGCCGGTCATCCCCGTCACGCCAGGATGAATTCTGGTCAGAACGGCCCAGCCCGTAGCACAGCGTATGTTCCAGATACAGTCCATTATCTGCCTGCAGGTCATAGCCAATGCCTTTCTGTGAGTCTAAAAAGAAGGCCCCGTCGCGTGCCTGGATCACCGGCATCAGCTGCCAGTGCTGCTTATCTGCGCCGCTATAGCGTGGTGCATTGATACCTGCAATGCCCAGCGTGACGCTGGGCGGCGGCGTGGTACTCTCATCAGCCATGGCAGTCGCGGCACTGAATCCCAGCGAAAAACAGACCATGTGCAGCGTTATTTTTCCGGTTATCATCACGTTTCCTCATTATCACATCAGGTGCGGAGCTGAGGGGTTCAGAGCCGCGTCAATGGCCGGAGTATGCGAGGCGAGTGTCAATTAACGACCAGGGATTTATGAAGAAACAGTCAAGGTGATCCGAAAATGCAGTCAAAACGTGTACTGATAATTGAAGATGATGCTGATGCGGCGGGCGTACTTGAGGCCTACCTGAAACGTGAAAATTATGAGGTCATGATTGCCGGTGATGGGCCAGGCGGGCTGGATGCCGCCAGACGCTGGCAGCCCGATCTGATCCTGCTGGATATCATGCTGCCCGGCATGAACGGCACTGAAGTGCTGGCAGCGCTGCGACGTCGTGACGATACCCCGGTGATCATGGTAACCGCGATGGGTGATGCGCCGGACCGCATCGGCGCACTGCGCTATGGCGCGGATGACTACGTGGTCAAACCCTATCATCCGGGCGAAGTGGTGGCGCGCGTTCAGGCAGTACTGCGCCGTAGCCAGCAGAGTCAGGTACCCGCTGCAGAAACCCTGCGCTGGGCAGGTTTAGTGGTGGACCCGGTGGCACTCACCGCAGTGGTCGATAGTGACAGTGCTTCACCGCGCCGCCTCGATCTGACACCGACCGAATTTTCCCTGCTGGTCACCCTGATGCGCGCTCCGACGCGTCCGTTTACCCGCCTGTTTCTGCTGGAGCACTGTCTGCCGGAAAGCGATGCGCTTGAGCGGGTGGTCGATACCCACGTCTATAACCTGCGTCGCAAACTGGAAGCCGCGGGCATCTCTGATGTCTTACCGGCAGTGCGCAGCGTCGGTTACCGGTTCAGACAGCCATGAAGAACGATACGCATACCTCACTGTGGCGCTGGATCTGCATCCGGGTGCTGTTTCTGGCGATTGGCAGCGTGGTGCTCATTGCCATCTGTATGTGGCTGCGCTTCGCAGTGCAAGCGTACTGGGTCTATTACCGGATGCCGCCCGCGCTGCTGGATGAGTTCACCCGGTTGCGCCACCACCCTGCCAGCGATCCTGTGCGCTTTCATCAGATTATGGACCAGTGGTGGGGCATCAACTTCTCCGATCCGTCGCTGGCCTCGTCGGACTGGCTTACCGTGATCGTGCTGGTCGTGGTAACGATTCCGTTTATGGTGCTGATGGCGCTGCGTTTCGCCCGTCCGCTGTCGGCGCAGTTCAGCCAGCTGGCTACCGCGGCGCGAGCGGTTTCAAAAGGCGAATTTGGCCGATCGGCGGTAATCGTAAAAGAAGCCCCACAGGAGCTGGTGCGCTTTACCGAAGATTTTAATCAGATGACGCAGCAGCTGGCGCGTTACGAGCGTGAGCTGCGCACCTCGCATGTGGCGATGGCGCATGAGCTTCGCTCGCCACTGACGGCCGCAATGGGCCGCCTGCAGGGCATTCTGGATGGCGTCTTTCCTGCCGAACCGCAACAGCTGGCGATGATCATGAAGCAACTGACGCAGCTCAATCGCCTGACAGACGAACTGCATCTCTTGTCACTGGCGGATGCCGGGCAGCTTACCCTGAACCGCGAGTGGTTTAATCTCAGCGAGTTACTGCGCGAGCGCTCCGGCTGGCTTCTGCCGCAGGCAGAACAGGCGGGGATTGCCATCAGCGTGACATCACCCAACGATCTGCGGCTGTATGCCGATACCTTCCGGCTGGGCCAGGTAGTGACCATCATCTGTGAGAATGCAATGCGCTACGCTGCCGACGGTGGCGCGTTGCTGATCACGGCCAGCCAGAACGATCAGGCGATCATAATGACCTTCCGCGATTATGGTCAGGGTGTGGAGCCGGACTTCCTGCCGCAATTGTTTGACCGCTTTACCCGCGCTGACTCCTCACGCGCCCGCCACTCCGGCGGCAGCGGTCTGGGACTGTCGATTGCCAAAGCGATTGTCGAGGCGCACGGCGGGTCGCTTCACGCCACACTGCCCGCCGACGGCGGTCTGCTGATCGGGATAACGCTGCCGACGAGATAAATTGTTCTGGCTTGACCATTTCTTGATGGTTCATGGAACGTTTCTGGACACATGCCGGGTTCAATGAGCACAACTCATTAAAGGAACCCGGTTATGACAGACTTCTTATCGGATGCTGCCCGCCAGGTGTGGCGTCATCTCTTCGGTATTCACATCTTTGCGCCGATCATCTTCGTGCTGCTCGGGGTATTCATCATGACCGGTTGCCGGGACAATAGTTCTGCTCCGCCTGCCGCCCCGCTCCGCCCGGTTAAATCGGTGATTGCTCCACCGCTCAGCAGTGATGCATCGCTGGTGCTGACTGGCGAAATCCGCGCTCATGAAGAGGTCGCGCTAGCCTTCAGACTGGATGGCCGGGTGGTGAGCCGTGCGGTTGAGCTGGGCGATCGCGTCAGCGCCGGGCAATCGCTGGCAGCGCTGGAAAATGATCAGTCACGCAATCAGCTAAGCAGCGCACGGGCCGATCTCGACAGCGCACGCGCCGCCGAACGGGTCGCCGCGCTTAACCTGCATCGGATGCGGCTGCTGATGCCCGGAGGGGCCATCGCCCGCAGCCAGCTGGACAGCGCCCAGGCGGACTGGCAGAGCGCACAGTCCCGCCGTCTCAGCAGCGAAGCGGCTCTGAAAAATGCCCAGGATAACCTCAGCTGGACTCAGCTGACTGCGCCTGCAGCAGGCCGGATCACCGCCATCACGGTTCAGCCAGGTCAGGTGGTCAGCGCCGGACAAAATGTGATGACGCTGGCAGCAGGGGATGCACGCGATGCGGTGTTTGACCTGACAACGCCTGCGCTGCTGCATCCTGATGATCGGACACCGCTGAAAGTGACGCTGCTCGCCGATCCCGGCGTGCAGGCCAGTGGCACAGTGCGTGACATCAGCCCGCAGGCCGATCCACAGACCCGCACATGGCGGCTGCGCATCTCACTGAATCAGCCGCCTGAGGCGATGGCACCCGGTGCCACAGTCATTGTCACCCTTCCCGATGCGCAGCCGCCGGTCATCGCCCTGCCCGCCAGCGCCCTGACCCGCTCCGCAGACAAACCCGCGCTGCTGGTCGTTGATGCGGCGTCACGCCTGCAGCTTCGTCCGGTAGTGCTGGCCCGCTTTAACGCGCAGCAAATCTTCGTCACTGCCGGGATCAAGCCGGGAGAGCGCGTCGTCACCGCCGGAGTCAGCACCCTGCAACCTGGCGAAAAAGTGGCGCTTTCGCAGGAGGCTCCATGAAAAAAACGTCTGGCTTTAACCTCTCCGGCTGGGCGCTGGCGCATCAGCAACTGGTGATCTTTTTCATGCTGCTGGTCATGGCGGCGGGTGTGCTGAGCTATGAACATCTGTCACGCAATGAAGACCCGGCGTTTACTATCAAAACCGCCGTAATATCAGCCCAATGGCCAGGCGCTGATGTGAACACCACGGTGCAACTGCTCACTGACGTACTGGAACAGAAAGTGCAGGAGATCCCGTCGCTGGATGCGGTTGAGAGCGAAACCCGCGCCGGACAAACCGTCATCTATGTCAACCTGCGCGATGACACGCCGCCCTCTCAGGTGGCCGGCATCTGGTACCAGCTGCGTAAAAAGATGCAGGATGTTGCCCCTTCACTGCCGCAAGGCGTGCAGGGTCCGGCCGTTAACGACGAATTTGATGACACCTTCGGCACCATTTATGGCTTCACGGCGGAGGGTTTTACCGCCAGAGAGCTACGCGACCGGGTCGATAACCTGCGTCGCAATCTGGCCAGTCTGCCCGACATCGGTAAAACCAGCCTGCTAGGTGTACAGGAGCAGCAGGTGGTTATCGCCTTTTCGCCGCGCAAGCTGAACGGCATGGGGCTCGATTTACAGCAGGTCAGCGACGCCATTAAAGCTCAGAACGATGTCGTCCCGGCGGGCAGCCTGCGTACCGACCGCGAGAATATTGCGCTGCGGGTCAGCGGCACCCTGACTTCGGTTGAAAATCTGCGGGCGATTACCCTGCATATCGGTGAGCGTTTTATTCCGCTGACCGATCTGGCCACCATCAGCCTGCAACCTGCCGAACCACCAGTCCCGACGTTTCGGGTTAACGGCGTTCCGGCTATCGGGCTGGCGATCTCCATGGCCGGCAGCGGCAACATGCTCGATTTCGGTCAGCAACTCAGTCAGCGCATGCAGATGCTGGCCAGTCAGTTACCGCACGGTATTACTATGACCCGCGTGGCCGACCAGTCTTCCGTGGTGAAAAACGCGGTCAGCGGCTTTGTCCGGATACTGGGCGAAGCAGTCGTCATCGTGTTAGCCGTCTCCTTTGTCTCACTGGGACTGCGTGCCGGTCTGGTCGTTGCGGCGGCGATCCCGCTGGTACTGGCAATGACCTTTACCGGCATGTTAATGGCAGGCATCGGACTCCAGCGCATCTCGCTTGGCGCACTAATCATCGCGCTGGGGCTGCTGGTGGATGATGCCATGATCACCGTCGAGGCAATGGTGGCGCGACTGGAAGCGGGCGACAGCAAGTGGCAGGCCGCCACCTATGCGTTTAAAACCACCGCATTTCCGATGCTGACCGGTACGCTGGTAATGATCGCCGGGTTCATTCCGGTCGGGTTCGCCGCCTCCAGTGCCGGAGAATATTGCTACTCATTGTTTGTGGTGATTACCCTGGCGCTGCTCTGCTCGTGGGTCGTCGCGGTCATCTTCTCTCCGCTCACCGGCTGCTGGCTGCTGTCGGCCAGGCACATCAAGGCCGATAAGCCGCCGGGCGTGCTGACGCGCAGCTATCACCGGCTGCTGGAGATGATTCTGCGTCACCGGCTGGTGACGATTGGCACAGCGATGGCGGTGCTGCTGGTCAGCCTTTACGCCACCACTTTTATGCAGGGTGAGTTTTTCCCTGCGTCGGATCGGCCCGAGCTGCTGGTCAGCCTGACGCTTCCCGCCAGTGCAGCCCAGGCTGAAACCACCCGCCGAACCGCACAGCTGGAACAGATGCTGCGCAACGATCGGGATGTGGCGAACTACACCAGCTACGTTGGCTCGGGCGCGATACGCTTTTATCTGCCGATGGATGTGCTGCTGGATAATGAAAACATCGCGCAGCTGGTGGTGGTGGCGAAAGATCTGGCGGCACGCGATCGGCTGCGCAGCAGGCTGGAGCAGAAGCTGGCGGTGGATTTCAGTGATATCACTACCCGGGTATCGCCGCTGGAGCTGGGGCCACCGGTCGGCTGGCCGCTGAAATATCGCATCACCGGCCCGGATAATGCCAGGGTGCGGCAGGCGGCCGATCGGCTGGCGGCGCTGATCGCCCGCTCACCGCTGACTCGCGAGGTCAATCTTACCGCCGGAGAGCCAGAACGGGTCATGACGCTGGCGGTGAACCAGACCGCAGCCCGCGCAGCCGGACTCTCTTCCGAGACGATAGCCACCGCACTGAATACTCTGATGTCCGGCAGCGTGGTGACCACCCTGCGCGATCGTAACCGTCTGATCGACGTCGTGCTGCGCAGCAATGACCCGGAGCGGCAGGACACTGACACACTGGCAGGATTGATGATCACCAATGCCAGCGGACAGAAAATCCCATTGCGACAGGTAGCAACCCTGAACTGGGGAGTGGATGACCCGGTAATATGGCGACGTCAGCGGCTGGCTTACATCACCGTACAGACCGATATTGCGCCCGGTCAGCGGGCTGAACAGGTCTCGCAGCAGCTCGCACCAGCCGTCGCCGCCCTGCGCGCCTCGCTGCCGGCCGGATACGGTATTGAAGAAGGTGGCGTGGCAGCCGAATCGGATAAAGGCAACGGTTCAGTGTTTGCTCTGCTGCCGGTGACGATCTGCGTCATGCTGGTCTTGCTGATGATTCAGCTGCAACGTTTCTCCGGCATGCTGCTGGCACTGAGCATGGCACCGTTTGGCCTGCCCGGCATCGTATCCGCAATGCTGCCGGCTGTCACACCGCTGGGGTTCGTGGCGCTGCTGGGGATTATTGCCCTGGCGGGGATCATCATCCGCAACGCGGTGATCATGATCAGTGAAGTCGATGCGAATAGCCGGGCCGGACTGTCCGCGGGTGAGGCAATCCGGCAGGCTGCCCATCACCGTGCACGTCCCATTCTGCTGACCGCCTGTGCGGCAATACTCGGCATGATCCCCATCGCCCATCAGGTTTTCTGGGGGCCCATGGCACTGGCGATTATTGGCGGTCTGATCAGCGGTACGCTGGTAACGCTCACGGTGCTGCCCGCCGCGTTAAGTCTGTTGATGCAGCGCGGCTCACGTTAAAACAACACCCGGCGATCCCGTGCTGAGAACGGCGGGATCGCCGGAAAGGATCAGTTCATCACCTCGACCAGAATCAGCGGGCACTTTCTGACTTTGCAGGCCTGACTGTAGGCTAGCGAGCAGACCGAGCAGAGATCGCGCACGTCAGACTGGTACTCATACTCCATGAAATAGCGGAACTGGCCGCCCGCAGAATCTGTTCTCCAGAATCGCTGCGGCTCCAGAATTTCATCCAGTTGCCTGAATGTCAGGGCTGACGGGTTGTGAAACCCGACTCTTACGCGGTATGTAGTCATGCACCGATTATTGGCATCCCGGTCCCTGGCCGCCAGTTGGTTATTGTTTTCAGTTCAATAGCTGGCGCTTATCAACCCGCTTCGCCTGGTGCGGCAGGCTGTTCTGCCAGCAGCGCCAGCAGGTGCAGTACTGCTTTTGACGGGTGAAGCCGACGCCAGGCAAAGGCAACATCCGTAAATAGCGTGTTGTTTTCGATATCGCAGAAGCTGACCCCGGGGTTATCGACGCAGCGCATCGACTCCGGCACCAGCGCAATCCCGCAGCCCGCCGCCACCATGCCCAGCGACGTAGTGATCTGCGGAGCCTGCTGAAAAGTGTGGCGCGACAAGCCCGCCCGCAGACAGGCAGTGACAATCAACTCATACAGGCTGGGCGAGACGTCGCGCGGGAAGATCACCAGGGTTTCTCCCGCCAGCGCGGATAGTGCCACGGTGGGTGTGCCGCTGAGGGGATGGCAGCGCGGCAGCGCAATCAGCATCTTTTCGGTGGAGATGACACGCAGATTAAACGCCTTGCTGCTTTCACACGGCAGCCGGATAAAAGCGGCATCCAGCAATCCTTCCTGTAAATCCTGCATCAGCAAAGACATATTCTCTTCGCGGGTCAGCAGCTCCATCGCCGGATAACGTTCTTTAAACTGGCGGATCAGGGTGAAGATGCGTGGATTAAACGCCACCGAGCTGGCAAAGCCCAGCGACAGCTGACCACTGATCCCCCGCGCAATACCGCGTGCGTTCTCCAGCGCCTGATCGGCCAGTTGCACAATCTGCCGGGCATCCGCCAGAAACGCTTCGCCCGCTTCGGTGAGTTCCACTCCGCGCGTCAGGCGCTTCAGCAACGGTGTGCCAATTTCCTGCTCCAGCCGCAGTATCTGCTGACTCAGCGGCGGCTGCGATATGCCCAGTATCTCGGCGGCACGAGTGAAGTGAAGCGTCTCGGCTACGGCAACAAAATAACGCAGGTGGCGAAGTTCCATATCAAAAACGTCTCAAAGTTAACAGGTTTCGCTATTGGACCCACCGACTGAATCGGTTCACCATTAGGTTAACACGGCTTAACGGTTAATCGATGAGGCATCAAATGAGCAATTGTGTAACTGATTGTTCCTGTGAGGATCAACTAAAACATACTGTCCTGACGCTTTCACAGGATGCACCAGAAAGCGTTATCTATCAGACCTCTTTAATGAGTGCGCTGCTGAGCGGCGTTTACGACGGCAATGTCCGTATTGCCGACCTGCTGCGTAAAGGGGATTTCGGCCTGGGTACCTTTAACCGGCTGGATGGCGAAATGATCGCGTTTGATAGCAAGGTCTATCAGCTGCACGCCGACGGCAGCGCGCACCCGGCCGATCCGGCGCAGAAAACTCCGTTCGCCGTGATGACCTTTTTTAAACCGCAGCATCTGTATGAATTTGACCGGCCGATGTCGCGTGAGGCGATCCATCAGGTGATCGACAACGAAATCACCTCCGATAACCAGTTCTGCGCGCTGCGCATCAGCGGTCGTTTCAGTCGCGTCGAGACCCGCACCGTGCCATGCCAGTGTCGTCCCTATCGCTCAATGCCGGAAGTGCTGGGCGATCAGCCGACCTTTGCCTTCAGCCAGCGCGCGGGCGAACTGATCGGATTCCGTACACCGCAATATATGCAGGGCATTAACGTTGCGGGCTATCACGAACATTTTATTACCGACGACCGCGAAGGCGGCGGCCACATTCTCGATTATGCGCTGGAACAGGGCACCCTGACCTTTGGTGCCATCAGCAAGCTGGTCGTAGATTTGCCGCAGGACAGCGATTTTCTCAATGCCGACCTGAACCCCGCCAATCTTGACGCCGCGATTCGTGCGGTAGAAAGCTAATCAGAGGAATGACGATGAAAACTCCAACCGATACCACACTCTGGACTTGTGGCGCTGACCTGGTGGTGGCGCAACTTGAGGCACAGGGCGTCCGCCACGTCTTTGGCATTCCTGGCGCAAAAATTGATAAAGTCTTCGACTCACTGCTGGATTCCTCCATCCAGACCATCCCGGTTCGCCACGAAGCTAACGCCGCATTTATGGCCGCCGCAGTGGGCCGCCTTACCGGCAATGCGGGCGTGGCGCTGGTCACCTCCGGGCCGGGCTGCTCCAACCTGATCACCGGCATGGCCACCGCCACCAGCGAAGGCGATCCGGTGGTGGCTATCGGCGGTCAGGTGAAGCGCTCCGACAGCGCCAAGCAGGTTCATCAGAGCATGGACACGGTTTCAATGTTTCGCCCAATCACTAAATATGCGGTTGAGGTCACCGACCCCGCTGCACTTTCTGAATGCCTGTCGAATGCGTTTCGCCACGCCGAACATGGCCGGGGCGGCGGTGCCTTTATCAGCCTGCCACAGGATATTGTCGATCAGCCGGTTACCGGCAAAGCGTTGAGCAGCAAAGGCCGCCCGGTACTGGGCGCCGCACCTGACTCAATGATCGACGCCGTCAGCGAGGCCATCGCCGGGGCTAAAAATCCGGTCATCCTGCTGGGATTAATGGCGAGCCAGACAGAGAACAGCGAAGCGATTCATGAGCTGCTGACACGCAGTCACATTCCGGTTACCAGCACCTATCAGGCAGCAGGAGCGGTCAGACAGGATCACTTCTCACGCTTCGCCGGGCGCGTCGGGCTGTTTAACAACCAGGCGGGCGACAGGCTGCTGCAACAGGCTGACCTGATCGTCACCATCGGCTACAGCCCGGTGGAATATGAACCGGCGATGTGGAACAGCGGTAACGCCACCCTGATTCATATCGACGTAATACCCGCTGAGACCGACAACCGCTATCTGCCGGATGCAGAACTGGTGGGTGATATCGCCGCCACGGTGCGTAAACTCGCCGCGCGCATCACTGCCCCACTCCAGCTGACCCCGGAAGCCGCCACCATCCTTGAGGATCGTCAGCAGCAGCGCAAATTGCTGGCGATGCAGGGTGCCAGCCTCAATCAGTTTGCTCTGCATCCGCTGCGCATTGTGCGCGCCATGCAGGACATCATTAACAGTGACGTCAGCCTTACCGTCGATATGGGCAGCTTCCACATCTGGATCGCCCGCTATCTCTACAGCTTCCGGGCCCGTCAGATCATGATCTCCAACGGTCAGCAGACGATGGGTGTGGCCCTGCCGTGGGCGATTGGTGCCTGGCTGGTCGAGCCACAGCGCAAAGTGGTTTCAGTTTCCGGCGATGGTGGTTTCCTGCAATCCAGCATGGAGCTGGAAACTGCCGTTCGCTTAAAAGCCAACATTCTGCACATCGTCTGGGTCGATAACGCCTACAACATGGTGGCGATGCAGGAAGAGAAAAAATATCACCGCGTCTCGGGCGTCAATTTTGGGCCGGTCGATTTCAAAGCCTACGCCGAAGCGTTTGGGGCAGCGGGCTTTGCGGTGACCAGTGCGGCAGAGCTGGAGCCGACGCTGCGTAAAGCGATGGATGTTCAGGGACCCGCCGTGGTCGCGGTGCCGGTCGATTACACCGACAACCCGCTGCTGATGGGTCAGCTGCATCTGAGCCAGCTTCTTTAATTTCTCAAAAAGGAAATCATGATGAAAAACAGAGTGGCATTTGTGACCGGCGCAGGCCAGGGCATTGGTGAAGCGATCGCCCTGCGTCTGGCGAAAGATGGACTGGCGGTTGCAGTAGCCGATTTTAATCAGGAGACCGCACGCCAGGTCGCGGAGAAGATCATTAAGCAGGGTGGCAAAGCGATTGCGCTGAAAGTCGATGTCTCGCAGCGTGATCAGGTGATGGAAGCGGTAGAAGAGGCGCGCCGCACGCTGGGCGGCTTTGACGTCATCGTCAATAATGCCGGTATTGCGCCCTCCACGCCGATTGCTGAGATCACCGAAGCGGTGGTCGACAAGGTCTACAACGTCAATGTCAAAGGGGTGATCTGGGGCATGCAGGCCGCGATTAAAGCGTTTGCTGCAGAAGGTCACGGCGGCAAAATCATCAACGCCTGTTCTCAGGCGGGTCATGTCGGTAATCCGGAGCTGGCGGTTTACAGTTCCAGTAAGTTTGCCGTGCGCGGCCTGACGCAGACCGCCGCGCGTGATCTGGCACCTGCCGGCATCACGGTTAACGCCTTCTGCCCTGGCATTGTCAGAACACCGATGTGGGAAGAGATCGACCGCCAGATCTCTGAAGCAGCCGGCAAGCCCGCCGGCTACGGCACCGAGGAATTTGCGAAACGCATTACGCTGGGACGTCTTTCTGAACCGGAAGATGTGGCTGCCTGCGTCGCCTACCTGGCCAGTCCCGATTCCGATTACATGACCGGTCAGTCGCTGTTGATTGATGGCGGCATGGTGTTTAACTGATCTTCGTTCGCCTGCTGCGTCATCGCGTGGCAGGCGTTTTTCCTGACCGGGTTGAACCGTTAATTTTTTTTATCTGAAAAGCGGTTAACCATCAGCCTCTTGACCGTCTGCCCCCGTATTTCCTGCCTTTTTGTCGCCACAGAGATTAAAGCTGCTTATCACCCTGCCGATAAAACAGAGACTCCTCTCCCTGTTCGAAGCGACCATGTTAACGATCAACCATAACGAAACCGCCGCGATTACGAACAAAACGCGGTACAGCACTGACTCTGTTCTGGGACGAACGGTTGAACGGTTATCATCAGGGATGAGAATTAACAGTGCCAAAGATGACGCGGCAGGTCAGGCGATTGCCAACCGCATGACGGCCAATATCAACGCCGATGCGGTGGTAGCGCGTGGCCTCAATGACGCCATCAGCTATTCCCAGACCGCCAGTGGCGGCCTTGGCAGTATCGTCGATCTGCTGATCCAGGCGCGCACCCTGTCGGTCCAGGCAGCCAACGGCACGCTGTCGGACGCCGATCGACAGAGCATCAACGGCCAGTATCAGCAGATTATGGCAGGCATCAATGAAGTGGCAAACCACACCGAGATTTTTGGCCGCTATCCACTGGCGACGAATAATCCCGATCTTCCCCCTGCGAAACTGGGTAACGTTGACCCTATCAACACGAAGTTTCCGGTGCCGGGCAAGAATTACTCCTTCACCTCGGGCGTGATTCCGCTGGCCTATATCCCGGCAGGCTCGACGGCGATAAGCATCACCATCGACTCACTGGGTATGGATGACGATCTCCAGCTCTTTACCCGCGACGGTAAACACCTGGTCGGTACACCACTGGACGGCAGTGCGCCTGATTACACCTGGGCCAGCAAAAGCATCACTAATTCGGCTACCGCGGATAGTCGCCTGCTGACCAGCAGTAACGGATTTGCCAGCGGTGCGGCTTATGACAGCTCGCAGTTGCTGGAGGGCGGCCCGAGCTGGACGCTGGCGGGCAGTAACAGCAGCACCTACAACGGTATGAACATCACTTACAGCGGTGACGGCGATCGCTATGAGGATGTCGCCAGCGGCGATTTCAACAACGGCACCATCACCAGTAACCGGCTTGAGCGCATCACGCTGGATACCGTCAGCGAGGATTTGATTGTGGTGGTGGTGGGCAATGGCTCCTTCACCGGTAATCTGACCTGGGGAAATCTGCCGGAACCCAAAGGTGTGCCTGCGACGCCGCCGAAGAAGAGCGAACCTATGGAGGTGGTCACCAGCGCCGATTACGGTCAGCCGATCCAGTCGGATACTATTCCGGCAACGCCATCGGATACCAAAACGCTGGGGCTGAACAACACAACGCTGCTTACAGAGGGCGATATCTCAACCACCATGAAGGCACTGGATAGCGCGCTCGAGAAGATCAGCGGTTATCAGTCGATCTATGGCGCAAAGATCAACCGTTACGAGTCCAACCGTAATGTGTTATCGCAGCAGGGTGTGGATACCTCAGCGGCTCGCAGCCGCATACAGGATGCGGACTATGCTGAAGAAGCAAGCCAGCTGGCACGCAGCCAGATTATTCAGCAGGGTCAGACTGCCGTCAGCAAAATGGCGAATAAAACCCCTGAAATGATTATTCAGCTGTTAGGCAGCTAATAACGTTAACCGGCTGAGCATCAAGGCTCAGCCGGTTACCCTGTTTCTCCACCACTCTACTACCCGCCTGATTCAGCCCCCAGCTGGCCCGAAACCCCGGTTACACTTCGACACCCTTTGATCTCAGTCACACAATCTCGTTTAAGAACCGTTTAAAGATGATCATGATCACCCTTCTTTGTTAAAGAAATGCTAAATACTGACAACTATTTATTATCATCTTTGAATGCAGGGTTAATTAAAACAACAGGTTAATCATTACCACGCTAAGTAATTACCTGAATTTTCCTGCCGGTATGTAACTTTTTCATTACTTTTCCGCCATTGCGAGGGCTGTTAATTTGCTGACGATACTGGGTTTTTCCATGGTTGTTTGCTTCATGTATCTGATCATGACCAAACGCATGTCAGCCTTGATTGCGCTGATCCTGATACCAACCATATTTGCGCTGATTGGCGGTTTTTACGCAGGTCTGGGTGCCATGATGCTGGACGGCGTCAAAAAGCTGGCCCCTACCGGCGTGATGCTGACCTTCTCCATTCTCTATTTCGGTCTGATGATCGATGCCGGATTGTTTGACCCACTGGTGCGCTTTATTCTTCGGATGGTGCGCGGTGACCCCCTGAAAGTGCTGGTCGGAACGGCGGTACTAACGCTGCTGGTTTCTCTGGATGGTGACAGCTCTACCACTTACATGATTGCCATTGCCGCATTCCTGCCGCTCTATCACCGGCTGGGCATGAACGTGCTGATGATGACCTGCCTGGTGAACCTTGCCAGCGGCATCATGAACCTCTCACCCTGGGGAGGTCCGACAGCCCGTGCCGCGGCGGCACTGCGCATTGACGCCCTTGATATCTTTATTCCGATGCTGCCAGCCATGCTGCTGGCCTGTGCCAGCCTGGTGGCAATGGCGGTGCTGTTTGGCCTGCGTGAGCGTAAGCGTCTTGGCGTGATGACCATGAAAGATCATCATCTCGACAACATTGAACTGGGGCTGGGCGATGCCGAAGAGTGCGCAGCCAATCGCCGTCCGAAAATGTTCTGGCCTAACTTCATCCTGACCACCGTGCTGCTGGTGCTGCTGGTGATTGGTTTAATGCCGATTCAGATCCTGTTTATGCTGGCGTTTGCGATTGCGGTGATGCTCAACTATCCCACGCTGGAGGAGCAGAAAGCCCGCATCAGCTCTCATGCCGGTAACGTGCTGGCGGTGACCGCATTAATTTTTGCCGCCGGTATTTTCACCGGCATCCTCTCCGGCACCGGCATGGTTGACGCCATGGCGAAGAGCCTGCTGGCTGTGATCCCGCCCAGCTTCGGACCTTACCTGGCGGTGTTCACCGCGCTGGTCAGTCTGCCGTTTACCTTCTTTATGTCGAATGATGCCTTTTACTTCGGCATTCTGCCGGTTATCGCCCAGACGGCGGCCAGCTACGGCATTACCGCAGAAGAGATTGCCCGCGCTTCTATTGTCGGCCAGCCATTCCACCTGCTGAGTCCGCTGGTGCCGTCAGTCTACCTGCTGGTGGGTCTGGCGAAAGTCGACATCGGCGACCACCAGCGCTTTGCAATTAAGTGGGGGATTCTGGTCAGTCTGGTGCTGATGGCAGGCGGTCTGCTGACCGGTGCTTTCCCGCTGTTCCACACCTGATAATCCTCTGCTTTCTGGCGGATAACCGGCAATTTTGCCCGGTTATCCGCTTCACCGCTCCGCCTGCTGCGTCATCCCTCTCTACACTCTATAGCCAGGCTGATGTGCTACGCGCCGGACAGGCCGTAGCCTCTCAGAGATATCCCCATTGCCCCTATGGAGGCCCGATGAAAATTCACCACCTTAACTGTGGCTGTATGTGTCCGCTGGGCGGCGCGTTCTATGATGGATTCAGTAAAGGCCTGAAAGCACATCTGGTCTGTCACTGTCTGTTGATTGAGACGGATCGCGACGGGCTGGTGCTGGTGGATACCGGCTTTGGTCGTCAGGATATCCATGCGCCCGGCAGCCGCCTGTCCGGCTTTTTCCGCGCATTAAACAATATTCAGCGCCGCGATGAACTGACCGCACTGTCACAGTTTACGTCACTGGGTTTCCGGGCTGAGGATGTGCGGCATATTATTCTGACCCATCTCGACTTCGATCATGCTGGCGGACTAACCGATTTTCCGCAGGCGCGAATCCATCTGTTGCAGCAGGAGGTTGATACTGCGCATCAGCGCCATAGCTGGCTGTCACGGGAACGTTACCGGCCCGGACAATGGGGTGGGATCAGCAACTGGGAAACCTATCAGCCGCAGGGAGAAAAGTGGTTTGGTTTTGAGGCGGTTAATCGCCTGCGTGACTTACCGCCGGAGATCTTGTTAGTTCCGCTGGCGGGCCATACGCCGGGTCACGCGGGTATCGCGATTCAGCAACCCGATGGCTGGCTGCTGCACGGCGGCGATGCCTGGTTTTACCGCGGCGAAATGCGGCAGCAGACGCGACACTGCACGCCGGGACTGCGCTTTTACCAGTGGATGATGGGCATGGATAACGTGGCCAGACGACACAATCAGCAGCGACTGCGTGAGCTCTCCTGCCAGCGCGGCGGCGAAATCACCTTTTTTTGCAGTCATGATGCCCGTGAGCTGGATGCATTACAGGTTAATGCGCCGCTGCGCTGATGAGATAAAAGGTTTGTTTTGGCGATGAGGAAAGCCGCTTCGGGGCGAGAACTATACCGTCTCGTCCCGCAATAATGATGCTACGATCCCTGGATGCAGAGGAACGCCGGAAACATCTGTAGTTTCTCGCGCCTTATGCAGATCACATGCGGCCTGCATGGATAACCAGAGCCGTGCCGCATACCCAGGCCCGCCTCCAGCCGTACAGCCATTTCCGGGCTGACGGAGGCTTTACCGCTAGCCACTTTGCTAAGCGAAGCTGCGGAAACGCCCAGCTGTTTAGCCAGACTGCGCAGGCTGATGTCGTTATCTTCGAGATATTCCGCTATCAGGCCACCAGGGTGTGGCGGATTAAACATTGCCATCAGTGATAATCCTCAAGGTTGAGATTTGACGGGCTTTGAAGCCAGCCCCTGAGCCCTCAGACTACATCACCTTCAGCGGAAGATATCTCTACCGCCCGCTTACTCCGGATCGCCCGCCCTCTTTTTCAGCTGTGCGGAAAGCCAGGGTGCAGTCAGACTCTCTTCAGATGCGCTGACCTCTTCCGGTGAGCCGCAGGAGACAACCCTTCCTCCTTTAAGACCCGAGCCGGGACCCAGATCAATCACCCAGTCCGCCTCTGCCACTATGCGCATGTTGTGTTCCGCCATAATTACGGTATGACCACGCTTCACCAGTTCATCCAGCACTACCAGCAGCTTATCCATGTCAGACGGGTGCAATCCTGTCGATGGTTCATCAAGCAGATAAAGCGTGGGCGTACGCTGGACCCGCTGCAGCTCCCAGGCAAGCTTGATACGCTGGCACTCGCCGCCAGAGAGTTCAGTGGCGGGCTGACCCAGGGTCAGATATCCCAGCCCCAGCGACGTCAGTGCCTTAAGCGAACGCTGGATCCCGTCATGCCCATGAAACACCTCAGTGGCGTCGTCCACGGTCAGATCAAGCACATCCGCTATCGTCAGGTTGTTCCACTTTACCTCCAGCGTTTCGGGGTTATAACGGCTACCCGCGCAGACGGAACAGGTTGCGGTAGCGCTCGGCATGAAGAGCAGCTCAATCGAAATCTGTCCCTGCCCTTCACAGGCAGGACAGCGTCCGGCTGGCAGATTAAAGGAAAACCGGCTGGCGCTAAAGCCTTTGGCTTTCGCCGCGTCGGTGTCTGCAAACAGCCTGCGAACGATATCGAAAAATCCGGTGTAAGTGGCCAGATTTGAGCGTGGTGTCCGGCCGATAGGACGCTGATCGATTCTGACCAATCGGCCGATGGCGTCACTTCCGCTGACAACCTGACCCTTAACGTCCGGCACCAGATCCTCTTCCTCGCCCTCCTCGATGTCAGGCGTTTTGTCAAAACGTCCGAGCATTTCCGGAAGCACGCGATTCAGCAACGTCGATTTTCCGGAGCCGGACACGCCGGTGACGGCCGTCATTCTCCCCAGAGGGATGGCGATATCCACTCCGGCAATATTGTTGCAATAGACCTGTTCAAAGCAGAGCCAGCTCTCTGCGGGCCGACGCTGGCGCAGCCCGGTATAGCTTCGTGAGAAAAGATAGCCCGAGGTGGGTGACGCACTGACTTCTTCAAGTCCTGCTGGTTCGCCGTTATAGACGATCTCGCCGCCATGCGTTCCCGGGCCGGGGCCGACCTCGATAAGCCAGTCTGCCTCGGCGATGAGGTCAATATTATGTTCGACGACCACCAGCGAATTACCGGCACGCACCAGGTTCTTCAGGGATGCGAGCAGCGATTTGACATCATCGGGATGCAGCCCGGCTGACGGCTCATCCAGCACATAAAGCACGCCAAACAGCCGCGATATCAGCTGAGTGGCCAGACGCACGCGCTGCAGCTCGCCGGATGAGAGTACGGTGGTACGGCGTCCCGTCGCCAGATGACCCAGACCCAGCGTTTCCAGCTGCTCAAGCCGCATACAGATATCCGACGCCATCCGGATGACCGCCTCACGCAGTGCCGCCTCTGCCGGCAGGTCCGGTGATGCGCCACGCGCATAAGGCTTCAGCAGTTCAGCGAGCTCAGAGACCGACAGCTCACTCAGGCTGGCAATGTCATGACCGGCAAAGGTCACGGACAGCGCATCCCGGTTTAGCCTTTTACCGTGGCATTCAGAACAGGGAGTGACCGTCACAAAGCGCGCCAGCCGTTTCTTCGTCGTCTCGCTGCCACCCGAATAACTCTGCAGCACGATTTTTGCTGCACTGGTGTACGTGCCGGTATAAGCCGGCTCTTCGCCCGCCGCCAGCGCGTTTTCGCGCTGCTCAGCATTCAGACCGACAAAAATCGGCACCGATGGCTGTTCGTCAGTCAGCAGTATCCACTGCTGGTCGCGGGCTGAAAGCGTATTCCAGGGCGCATCGACATCGTAGCCGAGCGTCTCAAGGATGCTGCGCAGATTTTTGTTATGCCAGCCTCTGGGCCAGGAAGCGATAGCCCCCTGGCGGATGCTCAGTGAGCTATCCGGCACCATCGACTCGGTTTTAACGGTGTGCACTCTTCCCAGTCCCTGGCAATGCGGACAGGCACCTTCAGGATTGTTAGGCGAGAAATAATCGGCGGTCATAAAGGGAACGCATTCAGGCCTTACGCCCGCACGGGAAAACAGCAGGCGCAGCGTGACAGAAATTCGGGTGAGGCTGCCCACCGTTGAACGCTCCTGCGCGCCAGCCCGGCTCTGCTGAAGCGCCACCGCGGGTGGAAGTCCGTCAATATTATCCACATCCGGTGCAGCAGCCTGATCGATCAGACGACGCGCATGTGGCGACACCGACTCGATAAACCGGCGCTGGGCTTCCGCATAGAGAGTATCAAAGGCGAGGGACGATTTACCGGAGCCTGAAACCCCGGTGAACACCACCATGGCGTTGCGGGGAAATCGCAGCGAAACATCTTTGAGATTATGTGTTCTTGCACCCTGTACCGAGATATAAGGATCAATGTGCTCATCAGCGCGGTAATGATCGGCGTTGCGTTGTTCTGTCATGATTTCCCTGATTGATAATGCA
The DNA here is from genome assembly GCF_011800405.1 of Pantoea sp. EKM21T. Taxonomy (NCBI): domain Bacteria; kingdom Pseudomonadati; phylum Pseudomonadota; class Gammaproteobacteria; order Enterobacterales; family Erwiniaceae; genus Pantoea; species Pantoea sp. EKM21T. The sequence goes on along the minus strand of NZ_JAALFV010000010.1, from coordinate 124,996 downwards.
CGGCAGATTCACGATCGCCTGCCGTTAATGACTAAAAATTGCAGATGCTAATCCGGCGTTCAGGCTATCCGGCCCGCTTTGGGAATAAAAACAACAGCAAGGGTAGTCAGGGATCGCGATCTGCACAACGCGAGGGGGGTTCATCGCTTCGTGGCAGCACAGACTGGTAACCAGCGTGTACAGGAAGCCTTCTTATCTCTTAAGAAAACCCTGGAGCAAACTCAGGCAAAGGCACACTGACGCCACCGGACACCGTTCAGGACTTGCCGGACTGGGGTGTTGTGGCTGATGCCGTCACGGACCTGGGTGAGCCAGGATTCAATACTGCACAGCAGGAATAAAAAAGCCCGCACATGGCGTAATGCTGGTCAGTTAAGATTCGATTTGTAAAGGCTGTCACGGTCAAACGTGGCAGCTTTTTTTCTCGGTAAACGAGCCGGAGTGCGGGCCAGAAGCTTCAGAGCAGGCCGGTGGCGATCAGGAGCAGGCAATCCGCAGCGCTCAACAGAATGAGTCTGCCAGGAGAGTCCGCAGTACGCGGGCGAAAGGCGGGGCGGCACAGGATGTGCCATCCCCGACGGTCCGTCAGGCAGGCGAATGAAGTGAAGGAACCGCGCAGCGGCGCGAGGACCGCCAGCCCCTGAGCGGCACCAGACTGCGTTATCACTTGTCGCTTAACTGACTGGCATTACGCACATGGCGGGCTTCAGTTACTGGACTCATATCCTTTTGGATTCGGCTGCGCCTACAAGTGATGCAAGCGGTATATTGAACATTTCATGCAGGTTGCGGATCATTGGCAGCGTCAGCGCACGCTTATGATTCAATACCTCATAGACGCGGTTCGGGCGTCCAATCGCCGGCACCAGGTCTTTTGCTGTCAGCCCCATCTGCTCCATGCGGAATTTAATCGCTTCTACCGGATCGGGTGCCTCAATCGGATAATGTTCCTGCTCGTATTTTTCAATAAGCAGGATCATGACGTCCAGAAAGTCCCCGGCTTCACTTCCCGGTTCTGGCTCGTTGTCGAACAGGGGAGACACGGCGGCCAGAGCGGCTTCATAATCTGCTTCACAGTGAATCGGTTTGATTTTATAACTCATCACATTTCCACCGTATTTGCGTTTATCTTGTCGTATTCAGCGTGCGTACCTACAAACTTTATGTAGACCGCCTGAAACCTATAAGCCACTGCAACGATCAGACGGTAATGATTGCCTTTAATATCAAACACCACCCGATTGTTGTTCAGGAAATCTGCCGTTCTGTACTTATCCTTGATGTCCTGTGGTGTTTTCCACTGAGCCTTGCTGACTTCATCTACCCATGCTCTTAACGGCTGCTCCGCCTGATTATGAGCCTCCCAGAATCGTTTGAGAGACGCGATCGATATAATTCGCACTGATTTTCCCTGTGGTCCCACTATGGGACTAACTTAACAGTCCCATAGTGGGACTTCAAGGTTTAAGGCGCATCTTTTTTTTCAGGTAAGTAGTCTGGGTAAACAGTGATGAATCAGAGATATTGCCAGGTTCGCGCTGGATGACGCTAATAATTTTTAAGCATCCTTAACGCAAAAAAACCCGTCTGCGACGGGTTTTCAGGCATAGAAGGCGACAATCACCGCTCCGGTATTACGGCTTTTTAAACTTGTCTTCGACTTTCTCTTTCGCTTCTGCGATTTTATCACCAGCTTTCTCAGCAAAACCCTCTTTATGCGCTGGCTCGCTGCCTGGCGTTACCGGACGAGTGTCGTGGTCAGCGCGGGCCTGACGTGTGCTTTCAAGCAACGGATCGGCCACAGTACGATTCCCGGTCAGCCGATCTGCGCCGAGAGGATCTGTACTGGCATGGTCAATATCCACTTCCTGACGGCGTACCGAATCGTTGATAGTTTCAACCCGATCGCTTGTCTCTTTGCGTAACACCACCTCTTCAATGATCTCCGCGGTCTTATTAATCACGGGCTGCTCATGCGTCTCTTCCACTTCGACAGTTTTTTCAGACCAGTCAACATGGGTGGGTGAACCTGATTCATTCACCGGACGACGGAAGATTGCGGCGTGCTGCTCATGCAGCGAGACATTTTCTGAGACCTGATCGGTGACAGTGTAGCGGCGAACGCGGGTTGAACCTTCACTTACCAGACGTTTACCCACTTCCAGTCGCTCCTCGGCCAGACGCAGTACATCCTCGTCGCTTTCGTCACCGGTCAGGGCGGTACGGGCAGCGCCACGATGGGCAGGATCGTTAGAGAGCGGATCGACGGCGGCATTATCCTGAAGCGTTCCACTGGCAGGTGCAGTCAGACCATCACTGGTCGCGTAACCGGGCGCGTAATCATCGGGCAGCGCCGCACTGCGCTCGGTAAGTTCTTCATGTGCATCAAGGATGCCCAGGGCGCGAGGTAACTCATCTTCATCGGCCCGCAGCGACAGCACTACTCCGCCGGTTCGCATCGCGTCTTCATACACTTCGGCCTGATCCTCCTCCAGCGTATTGCCGAACAGGCGTTGCCAGAAGCCAGGGTGACGGGCCTCCTGACCTTCGGTACGCAAACGATCACCGGAGATGATATCAATGTCATCATCCAGGAACCCGGCCTTGATCAGGTTACGCTTTGCACCCTCTGCCAGTGAGATATTGCTGAACATTGTTACGATTGTTTCACGCGCCATGTTGTGTTCCTCGGTGATGGATTCGGACGGCTCTGAATAGGGTGTACGGGTCAGGTGAGCGTGCTGTTTGCGCAGGGAGACGACCTGTTCTGTCGCTTCCTCACTGACAACTTTGCGGATATGCCACTCCTCTTTCAGCACCAGATGACGAACGATCTCGATTTCCTCTTCAACGACAGGAATGATCAGAACGCCATTTTCTTCACGGATCTCCGGCATCTCAGCCAGCCGTTCCGATTTAGGAATGCGTTCTATTTCCGCCGTCTGGTGCCGGAGCATCAGCGCAATCTTCTGCTGATGCTCAGTGACCTGTCGGGTAACCCTGACATGACCGTCGATGACCCGCTGTTTTGAGACCTCAACGGTTTCCTCCGCCAGGCTTAGCACCTGGTCGCTACCCTCTGACCCTGGTTTTTCAGGAGGTTGATTGTTCATGTTTAACCTGCCTGTAATACAGAGCGATCATTTGTACTTTTCTTTACCTTGAGCATAAGTCACTGCTTTTCGGTTAGTTAAAGCCTGGCACAAACAATGACAAAAGATAGGAAAAAGCAGAAAAACGCCATTATATGAAGATAACGTGGTGCTAAAATCAATTAAGCGGTGCGGCAGATAAAAAACAGCTAACGAAGCGGCAGACAGTGAAATCTCTTTTATCCAGTGCGCGAAAAGAGGATCAATCAGGCGTTAACCCGACCTGAAGTGAATCAGGCATATCGGGTCAGGGGTTGAGCCATTCGCTTTCCTGCAACTCGCCGTTAGCCGAATAGCGAAACAGGGCGCGCTGATTTTCGTTTCGATGAAGCTGATAGGCGTCCAGCACACTGGCCTGCAAAATCACCACGCCAAAACGGGATTCCCCGGTTTCCGCTGCCGTCGCATCAGACGTCTCGTTAGCCGTTGTCCGCGCTTCCCCAGGAGGTCCGCCGATGTAAGTCTGCCGCGTGTGCTGCGGTAACGCACGCCAGGCTGCCCGAGCAACATCACTTCCCGCCGCATAACACGCAACCCGCCCTGCCAGCCGCAACTGCAGGCGACGCTGATGGCAATATCCCACCACGGTGACCTGCGGATTCGCCGCCATCTCCTGCCACTTCGGGCTGCGAACATCCGTATGAAATGTCAACATCCGGCGTTCGTCGGCACACTGGCGCAGAACCACGGTGCGCGCCTGAGGTTGCAACAGAGCATCGACCGTACAGAGCATCAGATAACGAAATCCGGCCTGCGGATCGGTCGCAGATTCCTGCAGCCCAGCCCAGGCTGCTGCTTCAAACGTTTTCAATTCCATGGGGATTACTCTCATCAGGATCAATTTTCAGCCATCTGGCTAAAAGCGTAGCAATGAAGTGGACAGAAGGCCTGACAGCGCAGCGATAAGAGCAAATGTGGCAAGCGGGAGCTGGACAATGCACGAGAGCAGGAGCTGGTGAAATAGCGTCGGGATTGCGGGATACCTCGCAGAGCGGCAAAAGCGCGTCCCGCCAGTCAGCCACTCTGTGTTATTTTGCGCCATCGCCACAGAGATCCGATCCACAGGGAGTTGCATGATGACAACTGAAGAGCCAGCTAAAGTACCGGCTGAAATACCGCTGAAAGTCACCTCGCCACGCCTGACTTATCGGTCACTTCGGCAGGAAGACTGGCCCTTCTATCTGGCAGTCAGTCAGGATAGATCGGTGATGCAGTACATCAGCGATCCGCGCAGCGCTGAAGAGATCAGAACCCACTCATTTGATGTCCGCCTGCCCGCCTGGTACAAGGGCTGCAGGCACTGGCTCTGTCTGGTTATCGGAGAAAAAACATCCGGTGCTCCGGCTGGCTTTTGCGGGTTTATCGATCGTGGAGAGGGTATTGCGGAGTTTGGCTTTATTCTGGCCGCAGATGCGCAGGGCAAAGGCTACGGCAGCGAGTCTCTGCATGCCATTATCACGTTCTGCTTTGAGCAACAGGAATACCGCAAACTGATCGCGACGGTGACAGCAGGCAATGCGGCCTCACGCCGGACCCTGATTTCAGCGGGCTTTGTGCAGGAGGGGACGTTGCGGCAGAACTTCTTCCTCAACGGCCAGTGGCAGGATGACTGGATCTTCGGCTTGCTGAAACAGGAATACCAGCCCGCACACTCACCCTGAGGCGCAGACTATCAGCGTCGGGCATCCTCCGCTACGCTCGCCACAATCAGACCGATTAGCGTGGCGTAACGTCATAACCGCTGGCGATAGCGATAGCGGGCGCACAGTGCTCCTCTCCGCACAGCATCGCCTCAAAGTCCGCCGGCGTCAGTGGCTGGCACAGGCCATTGCCCTGCATAATGTCGCATCCGGCGGCCGTAACAAAAGCGATCTGCTCTTTGTCTTCCACCCCTTCGGCGGCCACCCGGATACCCAGGCTTTTGCCGAGCGCGGTAATGGCCCGGAACATCATACGCACCCGCATGCTGGAACCCAGCTCGTGCGTCATCGACTTATCGATTTTAAAACCCGTCACAACGCTATAGCGCAGCAGGTTAATCGCCCCTAGCGTACGCCCGTAATGATCGATAACGAACGAGGCTCCCGTTCGGCGTACGGCGTCAACCTGAACCGGCATATCCTGCATCAGCACGGCCAGCAGTGGCTCATCCACTTCCAGCTCAACAAAACCGGCATCGCCTCCGGCACTCTCACGTATTACCGTCTCCAGGCTGTTCCCTGCAAGCTGGCGCGGAAACAGGTTAATGCTGACGCGAAGCTGAGGAGAGCGAACCTGCCACTGCCGGACCTGTGCCAGAGCACTGCGGATGATCCATTCACCCAGCGTGACTGAAAGCGGACTTTTAACCAGCATGCCGATAAATTCAGCCGGCAACAGCAGCCCGCGCGTCGGATGCTGCCAGCGCACCAGTGTCTCGCAGCCAATAAGCTTTCCGCTTTCAACGTCGTAGCGGGGCTGATAGTAAAGAGTGAACTGCTGCTGCCGCACCGCCGTTTCCAGTTCGCGCTCAAAACGGCGCCGCTGCTGCTCCGCTTCACGAAACGCGGGCATAAACAGCATGCTGCAGCCTTTACCCGACGCTTTGGCGCGATAGAGCGCCAGATCAGCGGCGGACATCACCGAAGAGGGATCCCTGCCGTGCTCCGGATAGGAGGCGATGCCGGTGCTGGCACCGACCACCACCGGTGAGTCGTGATAGCGGAACGGCGTCTGAACGGCCGCAATCAGTTTCTCCGCCGTGATCGCCGCCTCTGCGCTGCCGCCCGCTAACAGGATCACAAATTCATCACCGCCCAGGCGCGCAGCCGTCACGGCACTGGCGCACACGGCACGAATCTGTTCGGCAACGTGGCACAGCAACGCATCGCCTGCAGCATGCCCCAGCGTATCGTTAACCTCTTTAAAACCATCGAGATCGGTCATCAGTAACGTATAGGGGACGCCCGCCCTGGTCAGCTGGCCGACCTGATCCATAAACGCGCTGCGGCTGGCGAGACGTGTCAGCATATCCAGTGAGGCCAGCTCACAGAGCCGCGCCTCACTCTCATAGCGGGCCGTGACATCGCGGATGATCATGCCCACCAGCCGTTCGCCCTCTTCACGCCAGCCCGAAAAAGAGACCTCTGCCGGAAATTCACGACCTTCACGCGTGACACCCCATATCTGCAAAGAGCGAGGGTGCGAGATAGCCGCTTCGTCAGAGGTAATCCGGACCAGTTCATTACGGTAGTCAGCCTGGCAGCGAGCAGGGATCAGCTCGCTGATATACTGGCCGCGCATCTCCTCTGCGCTGTAGCCGAACAGCGCGGTGGCGGCCGGGTTCCAGAAGGTTATGCCACGCCGAAGGTCGGTGCAGACAATGGCGTCAGGCGAAGTGGATGAGATCGCCTCGAGTCGCTGCTGGCTGGTGTAGCGCAATAACTCCAGACGATGCATCTCCATGCGATCCATCACCAGTGCAGCAATATCGTTCAGATGCTTTCGATCCTCTGCAGTTAACGGCTCACGAGGATGGCTGTCGGTCAGGCAGACCGTGCCAATATGATGCCCATCAGGGGTCGAGAGCGGGATTCCCGCGTAAAAGCGGATAAAGGGGTAGCCGTGAACCAGCGGACTGTCGCGGAAGCGCGGATCTTTCAGCGTATCGGGCACGCAGAGGATATCGCCCTGCGCCAGCGTATGGTGGCAGAAGGCGACGTTGCGTGCCGTACCTGAAATATTTAAACCGTACCGGGAGGCGAAGAACTGCCGCTTTTCGTCGATAAGCGAGACAAAAGCGACCGGCACCCGAAACAGCCGCGCGGCAAGCGTAGTGAGGCGATCCAGCGCATCGGTCGGCGGTGAATCCATCAGATGATACTGCTTAAGTGCGTCGAGGCGAGCCGCCTCGGCATCATGATAAACTGGACGTTTCAGCGTAACTCTCCTCTGATGTTATCTGCTGTGGCTGGCCTGACACAGCATAAAGAGGACACGTTCAATCAGACAGAACGCGCAGAGTTCGCTGCCGATCCGTTGCCGGAAGAAAGGCCCGTCAGTAAACCCGGCAGCAACAGGTTGCCGCGCTGAGTCCGATAAAGCTGACACCGCAGACAGCGAGGCATCAGTTAATACGTTATGCCTGCCAGAGAGAGTGCGGCGGACCGCCCAGGATTATCTGGCCAGAGCATATCAGACAGGCGGTAATGCGCCTCGCTTAGCTCTCTATATCGGCCCGACATGACTTTACTTAAGAGAAAACAGAGGATGAACACCTTACTTTTTCAGCTTTGGTACCAGTTGATAGTGCGGATGCTCTCCGGCGAGCAGCATCAGCAGTTCATACTCTCCCTGACTGAGCAGCGCAGGATTTTTCGATGCTTCTTTCGTCTGCCAGACACGCTGGCTAAGATCGAAACGCTCGGCTGCAATCTCCTGAGAGAGACCGGCCGCAAGGCGCAGCTCACGCACGTTGTGCTGGACGGCGACAGGCCGCTGTAAAATCTGATTTCCCATATAAACGCTCCGCATACGGTGCCCCGGCGAGATGGCCGGGCGGAAGTACACGCCTGCGGCCAAAACATAAATTTGAGTTAAGTTTTAACAGCCCGGCGTTTTACACTTATCAGGAAAGCGTAACGCACCAGTAAAAACAGAGAAAATAACCTGAATTATATTTAAATCGCTGCCCGGATAATTTTTGCACCGCTGAGAAGAGTAATTGCCATTCTGAATGGTGGCGTTGATCGAATGATGATCAACGTCAATCACAGTCACAAAAAATGACCGTTTCATCCCTCTTTTAAAAAGAGTGAATATTAATCGTTATTCCGTGCCGGACAGACATTATCTACAGTTCAGAAAAAATACGTTCAGGCTATGCCCGCGCAAACGTTGCCCAGCCGCCTTTTTCATCAGGCGTGACGCGTTTAGGCTCTACGGCAAGAGGGTGATGCGGCAGGGTAAAGCGCGTAATCACGCTGCCCAGCGTTTCAGTCTGTCCACTGAGACTGTCTGCTGTCGCCGAAACCTGCTGAACCAGCGTCGCATTCTGCTGCGTTACGCGGTCAAGTTCTGCAACGGCGACCGTGACCTGGGCAATCCCTTTACTCTGTTCATCCGAAGCCAGCGCAATCTGTCCGATCAGTTCATTCACGCCGCCGACGCCGTGCAGCACGGCCTCCATGGTGGTTCCTGCGCTCTCAGCCGCCCGCCGGCCATCGTCAACGCGTGCCACGGTATCGGCAATCAGCTCTTCGATCTCTCTAGAGGCAGCAGCACTTCGCTGTGCCAGTGAACGTACCTCACTGGCGACTACCGCGAAGCCGCGGCCCTGCTCACCCGCACGGGCAGCTTCTACAGCGGCGTTTAACGCCAGAATGTTGGTCTGAAACGCAATACCATTAATAGTGGTGGTGAACTGCCGGATTTTTTCTGATCCCTGAGCGATGCTGGTGATGGCTGCCGATACCAACTGAACCAGTTCCACGCCCTGCTGAGTCGTATCCGTGGTGCTGGCAGCCAGTTCACGTGCCTCGCGGGCATTCTGTGCATTGTGACGCACGGTGACGGTAATCTCCTCCATGCTGGCTGCGGTCTGCTCCAGCGCAGCAGCCTGAGTGGATGTCCGGTCGGAGAGATCGGCGTTACCCGCTGCGATGTCCCCCGCTTCACGATGAAGAATGGCTGCGTTGTCTCGGATAGCGCTGACCGTCTGCAACAGACTGTGCTGCATCTCTTTGACCAGCGGCACCAGTTGCCCGACACAGTTGCGCCCCAGATCTTCCGGCTCGCGCGTCAGATCGCCATCGGCGATAATTTTTAAATGACCGCGAATTTTACCTACTGGACGCACCAGATGGACGACCAGATAGCGGTCGCAAAACAGCAGCAACGCCACTGCCGCCAGCAGTGCTGCCAGCAATACGCCCTCAAGCCGATGCCGGTCAGCCTTCAGGGGTGCCTGATTCCGTGCCAGCTGCTGCGTCACCTTGTCCAGCTGCGCACGTGCAACCGTTGCGTATTCTGAGGGGGTTGTCGTAAGTGCCGCGCGGACGTTATCCCAGTCAGCATCGGCCGGGGTTGAGGCGACGAGCGCGTTTTTATCGGCTGACGTACCGCTCTGCATGACGATAGCGCTGTGCGCCAGAAAGCTCAGTTGCTGCGTCAGAACGGCTGAACGATCGATTTGACGAAAGATATCGCGCACGACCTGGCTGCTGTAGCCACCGGCCAGCACGACGATGCCCAGTGAGACGATCATCATCCACAGCACAACGCGGCGGATAGTGAAATGCCTGAGTGAATTCATGAGGTTTCCCCGATGTTGTCATTGGTGTAGTTAAAATTAAACAAAAATAAGTTATGTCATCTACTTTAGTGCGTTATTATATAGTGCACTATGTTTATACTCTGTATACTGGCAGGATATTTAAGAAATTAAAAGTTTTTAACGACAAAATAATAGAATCGTGATTACTAAAATATTTCGTTAAAGAAAAGTGATTTGCTATTCTGACCAGCAATGGCGTGCAGTGGGATAAAAAATAAATGGTCATGACTCTTTCTTTTTGCAGAATTTGCCTGTAGTCATGACATCATACCCTTCAATTTTTCTGTTTAATTTCGCGCCGTAACCAGCCGGTGCGGAGGAATCCATGCTTATGAGTCTCAGCGGCGGCGACGATTGCCGCACGCGAACCCTGCACGCGCTGCGCAGTAACGACGAAAGTCGTGACGATGTGTTGCGACAGTTCGTCCGGCTGGCCAGCCAGGCACTCGGTATACCCGGCAGCTTTATCTCCGTACTGGATGATGAGATGCAGCATGTTAAGGCTGCGAAAAATTTCACACTCACTCAATCCTCCCGGCAGGACTCGCTCTGCCGGCATGCAGTGGACAGTGACAGCACCGTGGTAGTACCCGATACGTTGCTGGATACCCGCTTTGCTGAGCATCCGCTGATTGTTGGCGCGCCTTTTATCCGCTTTTATGCCGGCGTACCGCTTAAAAGCAGCACAGGTCTGATACTGGGTACGCTGTGCGTGACTGACACCGCGCCTCATCCCTTTAATGCGGATCAGGTCGCCATGCTAAAGATGCTGGCGGCACTGGTGATGTCATTTCTTGAGGCCTGGTACTCGGCTGGCTTTGCCGACCCGGTAACCGGTCTGCCCAACCGCCAGCGTCTGATTCGCGACCTGCAGTTTCTTGCCGCCTCCGGTGACACCACGCCACGGCGGCTGGTGCTGATTGACTGTATCGATATGCCGCGCGCCTACGAGCTTGCGCGCTCAATGGGCATGGGACCAGTTGAAAGCCTGTTGAAAGATGTGGCGACACTGCTGCCGCTGCGCCTGAGGCCTGCGCCAGGAGAGATGCTCTACACCGTAGCCACCGGGCGCTTTGCCCTGCTGACACGTCAGGAGAGCAGACTCACTGCCAACTGGGTGGCAAACAAGCTGGCCGGGATCAGCGCGGATCTCGGCGATGGGCTGTCGGTTGCACTGATGACCCACACCGGTGAGGCGAGTTTCAATACCGGGGAGATGCCTGCCCAGGAGATCCTGCGGCGTGCGGTCAGCGCGCTGCACGAGGCCATCACACGCGACGTCGCCTCGATGCCTTTCAGCGAGGCCACTGATACGCGCCATACGCAGGACTTTACCCTGATGCATGACCTGGCCATCGCGATACGCCAGGATAAGGGATTGTGGCTGGCGTATCAGCCTAAAATCTGTCTGCACAGCGGCAAGCCGATTGGCCTGGAGGCCCTGATCCGCTGGCAGCATCCGCAGCGCGGCGAACTGTCTCCTGCACAGTTTTTACCCTTTGCCGTGCAAACCGAGCTGCTCAGCGAACTGACCACCTGGGTGACAGAGCACGCAATCGCCCGGCTCTCCCGGCTGCGCAACAGCTATATTCAGTTGCCCATCACCATTAACGTCAGCAGCAGCGATTTTTCACGTGACGGTTTTGCCGACGAGCTTGAAGAACAGATGATCAGGGCGAAGCTCCCGGTTTCGCTGCTGGGCATTGAGTGTCTGGAGACGGAACGGATTCTGGAGAGCGCGACCGCAATGCGGGGGCTTGAGATGCTGAAACTTCGTGGATTCGGTATTTCACTGGATGACTTTGGTACCGGCTACAGCAACATCAGTTATCTGCGGCGCATTCCGCTGGATGTGATCAAGCTGGACCGTTCACTGATCAGCGAAATTTCATCTGACACCGCATCGCGCGTCATCGCCCGCAGTATTATTGCGATGCTTAAAGATCTCGATTATATGGTGCTGGCTGAGGGCGTGGAGAATGCGGAAACCGTTACGGCGCTGACCGAGTTCGGCTGCGACCAGGCGCAGGGCTTTTTCTACTCCAGGCCGCTGCCGGAAGCGGCACTGGATGAGTGGCTCGGCTGGCGATTACGCAGTAAGTGCTGAGCCTGTCCCACCCACCCCGGAATCTTACCCGGCCGAATCAGACGCGCTGAACTCCTCAGCTCCGGCAATGATGACGGTATTACGCCCGGCGGCTTTTGCTTCGTAAAGCGCTTCATCGGCACGCCGCAGCAGAGAGTCGCGATCGCTATCCTGATCGCTGCGCGAAGCCACCCCGGCTGAGATGGTCATCGTTCCGGCAAACGGAAAGGTGGTGGCGCTGACGGTCTCACGGATGCGCTCCGCGGTGCGGACGGCATCAGCCAGCGTGGTATGCGGCAGCAGCAGAATAAACTCCTCGCCACCAAACCGGCTGACGATATCGCCGGTGCGACAGGCCTGACGCAGCAACGCTGCCAGGCTCACCAGAACCGCATCGCCCGCGTCATGCCCGTACCAGTCGTTTATCTTCTTAAAATGGTCAATATCAATGGCGATGGCACACTGTTCATGCTCACTGTCTGACTGCGCCGCCAGCGCCGAAAATCCGCGTCGGTTGCAGAGCCCGGTCAGCGGATCGGTCATCGCTTCATCGTTTAGCGCGGCAAGATGACCCGCAACGGCGTGCCGATGCGCCTGCACGGCTTCTTTGAGCCGATCAGCCTCGTAATACCAGGTTTTAACCGTGGCGAGAGATTCCGCCTGGGCTTCGCTGCCGCCATCGCGCACTCTGTCCGCCAGCTTTTCCAGTGGAGAGGCGATTCGACCGGCCATAAAGGCAATAATGGCCGCTGTTACGGCAATAATGCCCAGAACGAACCAGACGGCGCTTTCTGCCGTGCGCATCAGAATATGCCTGACCGTTTCAGAGGTGCCGGTAATAAAAACGTTCCAGCCGGTTTTATGCAGTGTGCCATAGCCGGTCAGATAGTGCTGCCCCTCACTCTCCAGCGTGAAATGCCCGCTTTCCGTCGTGGCGAGCCGTTTCTGCAGTGCCAGACTCAGCAGCATCTTTGTTCCGACGCGCGCCGCGTCATGACTGAAAATAATCAGCCCTTCATTGCTGACCACGCTGACCGTTGAACCATTGGAATAGAAATGCTGGCTCAGGATTTCGCTCAGCATGCTCTGTTTCTTGAGATAAATAGTCCCGCCAATGTAGCCCAGATAGCGGCCATCTTCGCTGAACAGAGGTTGTGATAAAAACACCACATAGTTACCGGCCGCGGAGGTAAAAGGAGCTGAGATAAAAGGCTTTTGGGTCGCTATGGCCTGCAGGCTGGCAAGTGAGTGCAGCTTCACGCCAATAAGATTCAGACTATCGGGTGAGGTTGCTGCAATAATGGCACCATGATTTACCACCACCACCGAGTTGAAAAAACCCGACTGCATTCGCAGGCGATCGCTCTCTCCTTCCAGTCGTTTAATATCACTAAGCCCCTTGATCTGCGACGCACTCCAGGCCAGTTCACGTTGTGCTGTCGCCAGGTAACGATCGGTGGTATCAGCCAGCTTGCGGGCATAGGCAATGTTCCCTTCAAGCAGACTGTCTTCGATGTTGGCCTTCTGAAACAGCAGCAGCGCACTCAGCAGCAGACCGGAGGTCAGAATGACGCCCCCGATGGAAAGCAAAGTCAGCAGCGAGCGAAGGCGCATTTTTTCATGGGGCATTGCAGTCGGGATCCGGATTAAGTGTCATCTGAGTGTAACAGTAGACGTTTCACGTCAAGGGCCGAACAGAAGATGATTTACACAGGATCACGGCGCATTGCCGGGCGCAGCACACAACCGTCCAGCCCTGCATAAAGGATTGTTTAGCGTTTCGATAGCCCTGATAAGCAACAGCAGAAAATGATTAAGCGGTAATAATGATACTGAGCAGGCCGGTATCTGTGCAGATGACGCACTATTATTACCGCTGACCGTGATAACAACGCCATATGGTCGCTGAAAATAACGGGGCAGGCTCTGCCCCGTTTATCATTACGTTAAAAATATGCGTAGAACAGTTAAATAAAACCTGCATCAATAATAAGTAATTGTGCATCAGCCTTATCTTTTAAGCGAATTTAACGCCAGAACGATTTAATATAAGAGCGGCTGCTGAGCCTTTTAATAAAATGATGCGGACAGGTATAGCGGCGCCCTTCCCACTCCAGATTAAACCACTGAAATTCATCATTTTTAATTTTTTCCAGCAAGGTCATTGCCTGCATCGGCGTCTGAAAAGCATAAGCTTTCATCACGCCCTCCTGGGTGCATAAATCAATATGAACCATGTAACCCCCGGGTGTTAAAAAGATCGAACATTTTATAATTATTGAAAATCCTCTTTATCATAATCCATTTATCGGCTGCCGATTATCTGATTCCGTATTATTTACGTAAAAATTTCGCATCTATTTCCCATTTAAATTTTTGGGCAACCCTGCCTTATTTCATCAATTAATTTGACCATGTATACGAAATCCAGCCAGACCCGAATAGGTCGTAACCCATGTTTAATGCAGCTCAGAGGGTGGCGACGATAAGCGATCGCAGAAGATGACGTATACCTGCTCACATTGTCAGCATTGCACCGTCTGGCAGGTCCAGAGCCGTCATGCAGAGGGGATGTAATGGTGCTGGCTGAGAGGTTGAGATGGTCATAAACAGAGCACATCGTTTACACTCTCATCAGCCTCATCTGCAATCCGGTAACGGTACAGATGTATCGCGGAGCGAGGCAGGAGATCACTGACGGCGGGCAATAAGGAATCTTATGCTGGATTATATGGTGTCGCTCTACCGTACTGTTCCTGTCTCATCTGAACGTCTCAGCGACTGGCTTGCCAGCTGGCTGGCGCAGCAGCAGACACGATGCCACGATCACCATTTTTCTTCCGCCTTTCCATGGCGTGAAACCGGTCTGCCTCAGCACGCCTTTTTGCAGCGAGAACTGACGATAAACGGCCAGCGTTATCTCACCGGGCCGCGCTATCTGGGTGGCGATCCTGCACAGCCCTTTATTGAGGTTGTTGCGCGTGACGGCATCATCGATTACAGGGTCGCTAGCGCCATTATGCAGGCATGGCAGCCGCTGAAACCTCTGAAGCTGCGCATCCTGTTGCCTGCGACTTATCCTGACATCGGTATAACCGATCAACTGCTTTTCCTCAGCGACCTGGCTTCACTCTCTGTTCCTGTCGACGAAGATATTTCACTGGTGACAGCCCGCCGGAAGGATTATCCCGCCTGTATCACGGCGATTAACCGCGCCTATCGTGCCAGCTGGCACACGCTGCCGCATCTGCGCGATCAGCTACTGGCAACCAGCAGGCAGGAATTACGGGAGGATATCGCCGCGGGACATGTGTTTCTGATTATCTGGCAGGGCATAGTGGCAGGGCTGATGATTTGTGTCCCCCGGCGACTGACCTTTATTGAGGGGTTTCAGATTATGGATGAGGTGATTATGCCCGCTTATCAGGGCCGTGGACTCGCCGCGCGCGCTCAGCAGCGTTTGCTGCAGCAGCTTCATCATCATTATGGTGAGAAGGCACTGCTGACCGGTACCATTCTGCCCGGTAACACCCCTTCACTGCGCAGCGCGCAAAATGCCGGGCGACGCTGCGTGCTGAAATATCAGTTTTTTACCCCTGCCGATTTACGTGCGAGCCGACGGGCAATTTAAATCACCATAAAGCCAGCTCAATCAACTTATCCTGCACACTGTAAACGCGCTGCTTAAGGCTCAGGCTCTCGTCTGCGCTGATCCATTTTGCAGCAAACGCACCATTAATTTTTTCCAGTGCGATTTTGGTGCTGCTTTTCAGACCTTCGTGCCAGTTCGCGTCTGAACGTTTTGCCGCCTGTTTTTCCAGGCTCTCAACTAACGCCGCGACACTTTTACCACCGGTAGTAGCTTCGGATACAGACATACCTACCTCGTTTTGCTGCTAAAAAACGGCCACACTCGCGGAACATATTATACCTGAACCCTGATCGGCATGGCGCTTTCCTGTGCGCACTACCCGGCATGCCTCGTAAACTCATTCTGGCATCACAGAGATGACGTAAATGGCGCAACGCCACCTGCATCAGAAGGAATCCATTCAGACGTCATATCCAATCAACCCGCCAGCATTGCAAATTAATGTGAAGTTTTAATGACCATAAAGATAAAAAATAACTTTAAAATTAATGACCTGTTCTCATTTTACTGACCCGCCTTGTGATTCACATTTTGAAAACAAAATAATCACACTTAGTTATTTTTTCATGCCTAAATTAGTGCCAGTTTTCATTTATGGAGCAGGCAAATGACGCACTTTGTGGCAATTTTTTTCTCTTCACTGTTTATGTGCAGTAACGTTTTTGCAGGTTCGGTTTCATCTGTTTCTCTTGGATCACTCTCTTCTGCGCTCAATGAACGGATGCAGGTGATGAAAGCGGTGGCGGGTTATAAAGCACTGCATCATTTACCTATTGAGGATCTGCCACGGGAGCAGGTGGTGCTGGATCATATGCTGCAAAACGCACAACAGGCCGGGCTTGAACCCCACTCCGTGGAGCCGTTTGTTCACGCTTTGATGAACGCCAGCAAGGCGATCCAGTATCGCTATCGGGCTGACTGGCTCTCATCACCAGACAGCGCTGTTCCTGTCAGGGATCTGACCGAGACCAGACAGCAGATACAACAGCTGGATACCCAGCTCCTGACGGCGATCAGCCAGCGCCTGATGACTGGCGCCTTCTCGCAGGAGGACAAAGAATTTCTGATGTCACACCTCACGGCACCTCACCTCAGTGAAAGTGATAAAAACAGCCTGTTCGCTTCCCTCTCCCGCATTCAGCGCCAGCACTAATCCTCTATCAGCGGAGAACGCTATGCAGCTTCATGAACTCATGGACCCCGACTACTCTGACAATCCCTTTCCCCTTTATCGAAAACTGCATCAGCAAGGACCGCTTATCCCTGCCGGAGATAAGATCATCATCAGCGGCAGTCACGCGGTGGTGGACGCCCTGCTGAACGACCGGCGGGTCGGTAAAAATTATATGGAAAGTGTCAGAGTAAGATTTGGTGATGATGCAGCCGGACTGCCGCTGTTTCAGGGTATCAGCAGAATGTTTCTGGTGCTGAACCCACCCGATCATAACCGGTTAAGAGGACTGGTTATGAAGGCGTTCAGCGGCCGGGAGATTAAATCTCTTCGGGAGATGGCGCTGACGATAGCCAATGAACTGGTTGATGAACTGGAAGGGCGTCGTGCCTGCGATCTGGCTCAGGCATTCGCTTTTCCGCTACCGGTGCGCATTATCTGCCGGATGCTGGATGTTTCAGAATCTGATGCACCAGAACTGGGTCGCCTTACCTCTGCACTGGTCAGGGTTTTCGATCCTCAAATCAGTCCGCCAGATTTGCTGAAAGCCGCTGAAGCTTTTGCCGTACTGGAAAGTTACTTCAGTGCCGTGATCGTATCCCGACGTGATAGCACCGCCAGCGATCTGGTGTCGCTTTTTCTGCGCAGCGGCAGTGACGGCGACCGGCTGGATCACGATGAGATCATCGCCAATGTGATACTGCTGTTTCTTGCCGGTCATGAAACTACGTCAAACATGCTGTGCAACACCATTCTGGCCCTGCATGCTCATCCGCAGGAACTTGCGAGCCTGAAACAGAATCATGCGCTGATACCCGATGCCATAGAGGAATGTCTGCGCTACGACAGTTCGGTCCAGATGCTTTACCGCACGACTCTGGAAGAGATTGAGCTGGCAGGAGAGCTCATCCCGCCCGGAACCCGCTTCTTCCTTAGCCTTGGTGCAGCCAATCACGACCCGCTGGTATTTACCTCTCCGGAACGGCTGAATATCCGGCGGCATGAGGGGCGCTGTCTGGCATTCGGTGGCGGTATACATCACTGTATGGGCTACCGGCTGGCACTGGCAGAAATGGAGCTGGCGCTGGAAGTATTACTGACCCGATTGCCAGAGATGCGGCCCGTGGCCGCTGGCGTTCGCCGCAACCACAGAGCCAACCTGCGCGGCGTCAGCGCCCTGCCAGTCGAATGGTAAAGCACTGCAACGCCCGGCAGTTAACCGCGCAGCCGCAGCGTGGCGGGCAGGATAAGCTGACTGTCAGCGGGATCCTCACCAGCGATCATCGTGGTCAGCATAGAAAAGCAGGCCTGCGCCAGTGCCGGGACATTCTGCTCAACCGTGTCGATCGGAATGGAGAGTGAATCATAGAGATAGTGATCGTCGAAACTGGCAATGCGGATGTCGCTGGTCAGCAGGTTATGCTCGCTCATGTAGCGCAGTACTCCCTCCAGCAGACCGCAGGCGGCGGTGAACATCGCTTTAGGTGGGCGTCCCAGCCGGCAACAGAGCGCGGCAAACATCTCATAGCCACTGCCGGGATGGTAGTTACCCTGAATTATCCACTCCGGCCGCAGCGTCACACCCGCCCGCATCAGTCCCTCATTGAATCCCGCCAGACGATCCTGGGTCGGGGAGAGGTCAGACTGTCCGCCAAGAAAGTAGATCTCCTCCGGACAGGTGCGCGCCAGCTTTTCGACCAGCTCAGCGGTGGGCGTCACAGAGTCGGTGATGACCCAGGGCAGCCTGGTATTGTTCATGTGGCGGTCAAACAGCAGCACCGGCAGCTGTTCGCTGAGGCTGACATAGTCGCTGTCGCTCAGCATACTGGAGGCGACAATCAACCCGTCGACCTGACGCGCCACCAGGTTATTGACCACGGCTATCTCCTGACCGGCATTTTCATCGGTGCAGGAGATCAACAGTTGCAGACCGGCGGCGCGACAGAGATTTTCCAGCGCATGGGAAAAGGCCGCAAAGCCGTGGTTGGTGATCTCCGGCACCACCAGCCCCAGCGTATGACTGCGGGCGTCATGTAGCATACGGGCGTGTATGCTGGGCTGATAATGGTGTTCCCGGGCCAGTGTCAGAACCCGCTCACGCGTCTCCTTCGCCACCCGTAACTCTTCGCCACGGCCGTTGAGCACCAGGCTGGCAGTGGCTTTAGAAACCCCAGCCAGTCCGGCGATGTCACTGATGGTAACGCGTTTTGTTTTTCTCACGGCAAGGCATCGGTTAGTGAAACAAGGACTTATTCTACCATGCAGCGACGTAACGACCAGTAGCGGGCCTGCAGTTCTGCGCGACCGCGCAGGGTTAGCATCGCCGGGTGGTCCGGAAAATAACGGCTGCTCATCACCCCTTCCCCGTCGTTGATAAAGATCTCAACGCTGGAGTGATCACACAGGATCTGCAACCGGCGCGCAGCCCCTGTCCAGTAACGATAGGTCCATTGACCCGATACCAGGCTGCGACGGGCAAGCCGCAGTTCATTCTGCTGCCACGTCAGGATTAGCGTATCGGCGAAATTGAGTTCTATATCGCCCAGGCTCTCCAGCGCAAGCTCCAGCCGCTGCGCGGCGATTGGCGGCGCGTCATCGGCGCGGCCCTGGTAGTGCTGCTCCCTCTCCCGCAGCGCCTGCAGTTCTGCAATCGGCTGCTGACAGAGCCGGCCGTTGCGGGAGCTCAGCTCGCGCAGACAGGTCATCTGATGGATCCAGTGATGCGCCACGGTTGGCTGGGCCATCTCTTCACCGTCTGGCGTTCCCATCCAGCCCACCAGCAGACGCCGGCCGTCAGCGGTCAGCGTGGTTTGTGGTGCATAGAATTCAAACCCGGCATCCATTTCGTTCAGCGGGCCGTGCAGGTATGCAGCCTGCTGATAATCCAGCGAGCCACTCAGCCAGGCGCAGGCGTGACTGTTCAGGTAGCGTTTCTCTTCAGGCATAACACCCTGCGGACAGCAGATCAGATAGGTGCTGTCGCCGAGCGTGAACATATCCGGGCATTCCCACATGTAGCCAGCGGCGTCCAGCCCGCCCAGTTTGCTGCCCGCAATCTCGCCGAGATTCTGCCATTCGCGCAGATTATCAGAACGCAACAGCAGCACCCTGCCCTGCAGCTGGGTATTCTGCGCGGCCAGCACCATGTACCAGTAATCTTCATGACGCCACACTTTGGGATCGCGAACGTGGCCGGTGTAACCCTCCGGTACGGCGATAACCGGACCGAGTTTGTCGAAACCGCCCGCGCTGTTCTGCTGCGCCAGACACTGCCACGCGGTGCGCGAACCATCATCAAACTTCACATTACCGGTGTAGATCAGCGTCAGTACACCGTTATCCTCTACCGCACTGCCCGAGTAACAACCGCTGCGGTCATACTCCTCGTCCGGCATCAGGGCGATGGGCTGATGCTGCCAGTGCAGCAGATCGGCTGAGCGCCAGTGTCCCCAGCATTTTTGCTGATGCGCGCACTCCAGGGCGTTCCACTGATAGAAGAGATGATATTCACCGTCGAAATGGATAAAGCCGTTGGGATCGTTTAGCAGCCCGGTTACCGGTGCCAGATGCCAGCCAGGGTAGTGGCTGTCGATGAGCGCCTTTGGCATACCCTGCATCACCGCCTGCAGAATGGCGGCAAGACGTGTTGATGAGGCCATTATTCAGAATCCGTTTTGTATTTAAGCAGGTAAGAGATCACAAACGCAGTGGTAAACGCGATTGCGATGCCGATGACATAGTTGAGCAGAGAGCCCGCCTGGACAATCGCCATGCCCGGCAGACCGGTCAGCCCGACCGCAGTCATATAAACATGGACCGACACCACCCAGGCACCACCCAGCGCGCCACCCACCAGACCCGCTATAAAGGGTTTCATAAAGCGCAGGTTAATACCAAAGATAGCCGCCTCGGTAATCCCCAGCAGCGCGGAAAACGCTGAAGGCAGCGAAATCGCTTTGATCTTCGCATCGCGGGTTTTAAACCATACGGCCAGACAGGCACCGCCCTGAGCCACGTTCGCCATCGCCCAGATAGGCAGCAGGAAGTTCACGCCGATGGAAGGATTGCCCAGCAGCCCGGCTTCGATAGCGTGAAAGCTGTGATGGACGCCGGTAATCACAATCACCGAATAGAGTCCACCAAACACCAGTCCTGCCAGCCAGCCGGCGTGCGCAATCAGCGTACTGAGAATAAAGGAGATGCCATCACCCAGCATACGACCTGCCGGACCGATAATCAGCAGCGCAATAAAGCCGGAGATAATCACCGTCAGGAACGGGGTCAGGATCAGATCCAGCGCATCCGGGATAACCCGACGCAGCTGCTTTTCCAGCATGCTCATAAACCAGACCGCCAGCAGCACCGGGAACACCGTGCCCTGATAGCCAATCATCGCCACTTCAATGCCGAAGAAGTTCATGGTGTGGAAACCGGCGGCGACGCCCCAGGCGTTGGTCAGCGCCGGATGAGTGAGAATGCCGCCCAGTGTCGCACCAAGAAACGGGTTACCACCAAACTCGCGGGCAGCCGTAAAGCCAATCAGGATCGGCAGGATAATAAAGGCCGCCGAGCTGCACATATCCAGCATGATATAGAGCGCATTTTCCGGATTGACCCAGCCGTAAGTTTTGACCATCCCCAGCAGGCCCATCAGCAGACCTGATGCCACAATCGCCGGAATGATCGGCACAAAGATGTTCGACAACAGGCGGGCGATGCGCTGGAAAGGGTTGAGCTTACGTGCGGCTATATCAGCGGCCTCAGATTTGCTCGATTCACTGATGCCCGCCTCGGCGATAAAGGCAGCGTAGACCTTGTTCACCACGCCGGTGCCGAAGATAACCTGAAGCTGGCCCGCATTGCGGAAGCAGCCTTTAACGCCTTCAATCCGGCCAATCGCGGTCGTATCCGCTTTTTCATCATCCGCCAGCACCAGCCGCAGCCGGGTGGCACAGTGAGCAGCGCTGGCGATGTTCTCTTTACCACCCAGCAGGGGCAGCAATGCCCGCGATATTTTTACATAGTCCATACACACCTCAATCTTGTTATGTTTTTATCCATCCTGATCTCTGGCCCCGGCATCCGGGGCCGCCCGGTCAGAACCAGGTTTCCATCTGTACGCCGAAGTTCCATTCGCCACCGGCATCGAATCCTTTACTGCCGAAGGCGTCGTCACTGGCATAGTTATCCAGCCGGTGATCCCAGTTCATCCAGGTTGCAAAGAGACGAATTTCCGGACGTTTGAGGAAGTCACCGACATCACCGGCTTTCAGGGTTGGCGCAACGGTGAGTTTGGTAAAGCTGCCGCTGACCGCATTACGGTTGTTGTAGCCTTCGGGACGCAGATCCATGTACTGATAAGAGCCTTCATACTGCATCTCAAAGTTCTGGGTGATTTCCTGAATCAGCCGCAGGTTGACTGTCGCCCAGTCATAGCTGTCACCTTTGACGTAACGATCGTCACTACGCTGAGCCAGTAAAGCAGGTGCAATGTGCCAGCCACCGCCCAGCGGGGTAATACCGTAACTCGCCAGACGCCAGGTGTCCGCTTCCGGCAACAGTGCGCCATCAGAACCAATCGACTTCACCTCTGCGCCCAGTCCATGACCATAGAGCAGTGCAGTTTTCGACGTGCCTTCTCTCAGCCCATAAAAGCTGTCGTTATGCAGGCCAAGCAGCGCATGTACGCCGGTTTCTGCCGCATCGCTTTTGACTCTGAGGCCGTCGATGTCACGGCGATCGTCGTTATCCTTTGCCCGCATACCGCTGACCATCAGCTGTACCGGCCCGACAAAGTTATTCAGCGACAGGATGTAGTTCTGCGCAGTGTTTTCATTGTTTTCAATGTCGCCAAAGGTACGACCATAAAGGGAAATGTTACTGCGCGCCTGATCGCTCCATTTCATGTCGTAAATACCGGCACCGGTACCGGCAAGGAACACCACATCGGAGTCGATCCAGTGAATATCAAAGTTATCGCGATCAAAACGCTTACCGGCCCAGACCGTGGCGTTATCGAATGCGCCGCTGAAGGTGGGAAGCTGCCCGAGCTCGACAAACGCCTGACGCAGGTTGAGATCGCTGCTGGCGGCTGTCCAGTCGTTGTAGGTGCGCTGTCCATCGGCCAGCATCGCTTTGAAACGGGTGGTCGCGCCGTTGTCCAGCGTCTGTTTATGTTCGAGGTTGAGCTCAACGTAGGTATCCGGTTCATTACCAAGGCGACCAACGTGACCGCCGGTTTCCCCGGCAGGGGTAACGGTCGGGCCACCCTGAGTTTTGGCGGCCGAGCTGTTCATCAGCAATCCTGAACGGGCATAACCGTGGAACTCGAAGCCACCTTCATCGGCTGATTTTTGTTCCAGTTTCGCGGTGCGCTGCGCGACCTCAGCGGTGGAGTTTTGGGTCTGTTGTTGCACGGCAGCCAGCTGCTGTGCCTGCTTCTCAGCCATCTGTGCCTGTTTCTCCGCGACCTGTGCGCGGGTTTCCGCTGCATTCGCTCGCTGCTCGGCTGCCTGCAGTCGCTGCTCCATGGCCGCAAGGCGTGCTTCAATGCTGCTCATACTGGAGTCGGCCCAGACTGATGTGGAAAGTAATATCGTTGAGAGACTCACTGCTAACGTGCTTTTTTTCATTTTTTTATGTCCCTGAAGAGAGGCTATCATCACCGGATTTTTTGCTAAACCGGTTTAGGCGCAAATCATAGCCACGGGTAATTTCCCTGCGCAATGAAAATTGCTAAACCGGTTTAGTGATTGTGAGATAGCTCCCAAAACAGGGGCAATAAGATAATCAGCCTGGCAGGTCGTCCAGCTGGTGGAGCCGCGGAAGTGCTGTCATGGCCCCTTTAGCCGTGGTTGCCAGTGCACCGCAGCGTTGTGCACTGGTAAGGCAGATGGCCAGCTGCGATTCATCGGCAGGAAGACCCGACTTAGCCAGCCCCCAGAGTAATCCGGCCACGAAGGCATCACCTGCGCCCGTGGTGTCGATGCTGGCCACGGGCGAAGTAGCATAGTGGTATAGCTGGCCCTGATAGCAGGCGATCACACCTTCCCTGCCCCGCGTGACCAGCAATAATTTTATGCTGAATCGCACTGCCAGCTGCGGCATGGTGATAGCCGGTTCCTGATCCGGACAGAGAAAATTGAGTTCCTCGTCGGACAGTTTAACCACGTCCGCATGGCTCAGCGCCTCGTTCACCACCGCATGCAGCAGTTCCGGATCGGGCCAGAGGTCATGACGCAGATTTAAATCGAAACTGACATGCCCGCCTGCTGCCCGGATCTGCTCCATGGCAGTCAGGGTCGCCGTGCGTGAAGGTTCAGCTGATAAGGCAATCGAACAGCAGTGCAGCCACTCCCCGTGCCGGAATACGGGCAGGTCTTGCACCTCAAGAAACAGGTCAGCACTCGGCCTCACCATAAAGGTAAAGGAACGTTCGCCATGGTCATCCAGTCCGACCACCACGGTTGAAGTGCGGTGCTGCGTATCAGCGATCATGTAGCGGGTATCAACCTTCTCTTCAATGAGCGTTTGCCGCATAAACTCACCAAAGGGATCATCCCCTACCCGCCCGATAAAAGCGCTGTTTCCCTGCAGACGGGCAACTCCAACGGCGACATTGGCGGGCGCCCCACCCGGACACTGCATCAGGCGACCCGGCATTTCGGGAAGCAAATCAACCACGGCATCCCCGAGGCACCATACGCGTACAGACATAAAAAACTCCTCTGATTAAACCTGATAGCTAAACCGTTTTAGCTATAGCGATAAACCGTGCTGAGTTCAAGTATTACCCTGCGGAAATGATGCGTAATTAACAGAAGCCGTTATCAGGCGAAGCGATAAGATGCGGATTGCGCTATCGGGAGGCTGGTGGAGGAAAGAATTAAAAAACCGGCACAGGGGCCGGTTCTGGTATCCAAAACGTAAAGAGGATTATTTTAACGTGGAGAGTATCTGTCTGATTGACGCGTCGATCTGTTCAGCAATCTCTTTTGGCAGACGGCTGAATTCATACTGTACAGTGCGCTTCTCATCATTAGTTTTACGACGCGCATAGGTATTAGCTGTGGTAAAGGTAGCCAGCTTTTCCGTCACCGTCTTGCTGACGGGTGCAGGTTTTTTTAACTGACGACGGGCGCTTTTAAAGCCGTTAAGAATCGCGCTCTTCTTCTCATCCGCATTGGCGCTTAGCAGGGAATCATCAGCTTTCAGCGTTTGCTTAATATCGCTGACCAGCGCGGTGACATCAACCGCTTCCGCTTTCGCCTCTTCCCAGACATCGAGCAGTAGCTGGTAATCCTGAAGTGTCAGCTCTGATACGACCGGAAAGAGTTCAATAAATTCAGCGGGTACGGCTGCGGCCTGGA
Organism: Pantoea sp. EKM21T; assembly: GCF_011800405.1. NCBI lineage: Bacteria > Pseudomonadati > Pseudomonadota > Gammaproteobacteria > Enterobacterales > Erwiniaceae > Pantoea > Pantoea sp. EKM21T. Next base: position 100,253 of record NZ_JAALFV010000010.1, on the reverse strand, counting down.
ACGCTCGTGAGACCTTTGCGTTTGAGATGCCTTCGGCTTTAGCAATCTCTGTTTTGCTCATGCCATTTTCGTTCATCAGCATAAAGCGCAGACCTAATTCACGCAGGTTATGCTCTTTTGCTGTCTGAATGTCCGCAGCCAGCTGACGCGCATCACTGAGACTCAGTTCATCAGCGGTGACCAGTACTTCCAGACTGGCACCGGAAAGAATGCATGCGGCGCGGCGGCGCGAACCATCCATGATTTCAATCCGGTCACCGTTGACACGACCAATAGCCGGAAAAAATTGCTGCAGCGTAATAGTACGGGTGATCTCCTGAAGCGATTCCGGCGTCAGCGTGCTCTGGTCACGTCCGTTGATTTTTGGGTCAACGCTGGTTCTGGTTTCAATATCATCATGCAGGATTAGCTGGCGCACAAAGGTGGCCTTCGCGCCCGACTTCAGCGTAAATGTGCGCGACTGGCTGCTGCTGTCGATCATGTTTGCGATAGCAGAATCACCAAACTTGCGCCCGATGCGCTGTATAGGTTTGCTCACAGAGTACTCCTGATATATTCAATGCGGTCAAACACAGCCCTTGAGAACTGCTCGGCTTCATATTTAGCTTTGCGCAGAGCGTCCGCACTGCCCGGATAAGAGGAGGGATTGGCACTGATCACCGTATCAAAGGATTCGCCGCAGCGTTCAAATCCATCCAGTCGCGGCAGGCTGCAGTCGAGCATCGATTTAGTAAACACTTCCCTGGCATAGCTTTGCGAAGTCAGGTGATCGTGTTTAGAAGTCATTTTGGACATAAAGCCGATATTGGCTTTAAGCCGTGGCTCAATGCCTTCGGACTCAATACGCTCCAGCATTTCAGGCAGACGCGTCAGATACTTCATGGTGGAGTGGAAATCGACCTGTGCAGGAGGCGTCGGCGTCAGCAATACATCACTGGCCGCAATTGCATTCAGCATGAATGAATCAAGGTGAGGTCCGGTATCAAGGAAGATAAAATCGTAGTCGCCCGCCAGACGATCAATCACGTTGCGGCGTAGTACTTCCGAAGGCGCAACGCCTGGCAGATGCTCAGCAACCAGCTCTTCCCAGTCGCTTGCAACAAAACCATCGTCGATAGAGGCTGGGATCACATCAACGCCTGGCATGACAGTAGGTTTAATGAATTGCTTACGAAGCTGGTCAGCATCCAGATCGTTCAGCATCGCCTGCGCTGCCGTCTCCAGAACTGAACCGACACTGTTGGTATGGCTCAGGAACATCGTGCTTGATGCCTGTGGATCCAGGTCGATAACCAGAATACGCAGGTCATTATGTAACATAGAAGGATGTGCACGCATACCGTGGGCCAGCGTGACTGTGCTCACTGTTTTTGAGACACCACCTTTAAGGCTGACAACGAATACGACAAAGGGGCCATCGTGCCGATCACGATATTTCGGTACTTTACGATGCTGATAGATGTCGACCACATTCTGGATAGTCAGGGCATATTGTGAGGTGCTGCCGGTCTGTTTTTTCCCAAACTGATAACCTGCTGCTTCCATATCACCAATTGCGGCGACAACAGCATGCTTACTTAGCAATGGCATGTTGGCGACAGCATTCCGGGAGAAGGTCTGGTAAAAACCGGTCTGGTTAAATTCCTGACGCTGCTGCTCAATATGGTTACTCAGTCCATGTAACATGGAATTGGCACGTGTGGCCATTTCCAGCACTCCACCATAATCACGCTTCATAAGCCCCTCTGCGTTAATGTTTTTTGCATACTACACAAAAAGCACATACCTGCCAATTTTTTAGAAAAATGCCAAAAACCTGGATTTTTTCTCCGCGATGGTGAGATGCAAGCAGCATTACTTTTGTGAATCACTGGAAAGTGAATCGCTCTGCTTTTTTGTCTTACAGGCTGGTTGAGACAGATAACTTAAAATGGCGACATTAAACGAATATTTTAAGGACTAATGATTCGGAGCGGTGCATTCCGATTCTGATAAATCATCTGCCAGTCTGCAGGTTGCTCGTTAAATTGTTTTCGTGTTTTTTTAATGGTGTTTTCAGCATGAAAATTCAATAAAAGTTATTATAAATCATTTAATTAAGCGTGAAATGGCCTGGTGAAAAATTTCCAGGATTAATGCACTTTCACTCAACATTTACTGCTGACGTAGAGTTTTACTCAGAAGCTATTACAGTGCTTTTGAACCTGAAGGAGTAGGCATAACGGTAAAGTACGCAAGTAATCGTTACCGCTATCATTGCTAAATTAAGATCACTGCTTCCAAATCTATACCTTTTATGCCTTGTCATTATGTAGCGTTCATAATCTGCGTTGCTGCCTGTCAACATAATGTCAGGCGTTTTTCCGCATAGGGTTTTTATTGCAAGGCTTAATCCAGAAAAGATAGGGATTTAATTCCCTTCATCATTATGTGATGTCACGAATCAAAATCATGGAAGAGTTAAGACTGCCGATTTAAGAGCATGAGTAGGAGTAGAGAGCAGGCTTAATGCGGCAAGGCTTAGAGCGTTATTAATTGGGGCAAGTCACCATAATGTAGCTATGCCGGACAGTCAGAATTAACGCTCTGCTGTGCTTGATTCAGATCCGGATACTATCTCTTCATCTTCATCTTCATCTTCATGTCATTCTTACATTCCTGAAATTACTTCATTCATGCTAAGCCTATTTATTAGTTTAAGTTATTATGCCGAAAGCATTTTTTCTTACTGTCGTTCTTCCTGTTGTTCCTTCACTGGCGCCTTATTAATTTATTCCGGGAACGTTATTTTAAGTGCTTTTTTAGTATGTCTGACAGATTCTGAGTACTGACAAAACAAAGATATTACGTTAAGTAAAAATCGCATGGTGTTTTCATCATGAAAATGAAAAATAATTCATTATTTATCAAATAGATAGGCGATTAATGTCATGGTGAGTTTTCTGTATTTTCACTGACCGATTTTCTGAGGCCTGATTTAAACTTATAACCTTAAAGATTTAATGGTTATAGGTGTATGCAACATTCCAGTCTTACCTATGCTCAGCGTTAGATCGTTTTAGCAGTAAAAGACCTTCTCAGTCGTGCTTCTGATAAACCGCACATTCAGAACTGAAGGTGAAAATCACTTCTGACTGGGACTCTCAACTAATTCTTTGTTTTGTGTGTTTTATCCCCGTTATCCACAGGCCAGATCCAATTGGTCGATCCTCAATAGATCAAATTGAGATCCTTAACAGATCCCTGCAGCGTCTGAAGCCTTGTGACACAAGGCCTGGAAGGGGGTCAGTAACCACTGTAGCGAGAAGAATAACCACTATAACGAGTATAACAACCACTATAGCGAGAAAAGCAACCGCGCTGGCGAGTACTCAACAACCACTATAGCGAGTAATTGGCCTGAATCGGTGTGCATAACCCTGATTATGCGTAGATGACGGCTTCTTCCAGGGTGCTTGCGATGAAAGAGTGAGATCCAGTAAAGGGGGAGGGCGGTGGCTCGACTCTTTTTCAGTTAGTTTTCTCAGGTTATCCACTGAATAGATCCAATAACAGATCCATTTAAGATCCTTATTAAGTTCCTTAAAGATCCCAGCACCGCCTCAGGCCACGGTATGACTACGTTAAAGCCGGGTTGCTAACCACTATAACGAGTAAAACAACCACTATATCGAGAGAAATAACCACTATGGTAAGTAGATTAACCGCTGTAGTGAGTGATAGTATCCACTGTATCGAGTAACAGCGGCTCTCGCCTGTTCACATCACGGATCTTCCTAATGCCAAGAAAAGAACCAGATATCCTGAACATAGCTGATGCGTTTAGCGAAACAGATAAACGTACAGGTGAAGTTGTTACTCTTACCCCCAACAGTAACAACACCGTCCAGCCGGTAGCATTGATGCGACTCGGTTTATTTGTTCCGACGTTAAAATCCACAGCGCGCAGTCAGAAAAACCAGATGAACGCCATGGATGTGACCCAGGATCTTAAACAGTTATCCCTGGTCAGGTCAGAAGGCTATGACAACATTAAGATTCTGGGTGCCCGCCTGGATATGGATAATGATTTCAAAACCTGGGTCGGGATCATTCGTGCATTCGCTACGCATGAGTGTCTGGGAGACACGGTAACGCTCTCTTTCGTTGAATTTGCCAAACTATGCGGCATACCCTCAGTGCGTCTCTCCTCGAAGCTCAGGAGCCGTCTGGATGCTTCGCTGACGCGTATTGCCTCTAACACCCTGACTTTTACCAGTAAGGGCGGAGAGAACTACACGACGCATCTGGTGCAGTCTGCGAAATACAGCATCAAGAAGGACACGGTAACGCTGCAGGCCGATCCCAAGATCTTTGAGCTGTATCAGTTCGACAGAAAAGTTCTGCTGCAGCTTAAAGCCATCAATGAGCTGGCACGCAAAGAGTCTGCTCAGGCGCTCTACACCTTCATTGAAAGCCTTCCGCCGAAGCCTGCGCCGATATCTATGGCGCGTCTGCGCGCAAGACTTAACCTGACATCGCGTGTGATTACCCAGAATGCCACCGTCAGAAAGGCCATGGAGCAGTTAAAAGAGATTGGCTATCTCGACTACACCGAAACCCGACGTGGCTCATCAGTCTACTTCTGGGTTCATTATCGTCATCCTAAGCTACGCCCGGCCGAACTGCCGCTCAGTAAGTCAGGCCTGATCGATGATGAGATGGATGAGTTTGACGATCTTGATATCGATTCCGACGTAATTGACGTCAGCCTGCCTGAACCGGTGATTGAAGAGGATAGCAGTGAGCTGGTGATGGTCTCGCGTGAAGAAAAAGAGCTACTGAACAAAATCAGGAAGCAGAAGAAGCAATGACACGCTTTCTGCTAGCATGCTACTCCGCTTTCAATCTCTTATCGGGAACGCCGGGCTGAAAGGCAATAACCACTGTAGCGAGTAACGTTACTCACTATAGTGGTTGCCAGCACGACAGCAACATACGTAACGCCTGTCTGAACAGGGCTAATCGCGCTATTCATCACTCTCCATCGGCAGAACCTGAATTGAGCCCGGAGCTGTGTTTACTCTCTATAGTGGTTAGTCTCTCCCGGAAGAGCGGTCTCAAAAAGCGTAATAGCCAGAATGAGACCCAATGTTCACTCGCTATAGTGGTTACTCACCTGAACACAGCACAGAAAGTACGCCCGTCATGAAGTATTCACGCAGGCTGTGCAGGGGAATCGGTGTCATTACTCTACTCGCTATAGTGGTTATCTCCTCCGTTACCGCGCTTTTTCATCTCCGTTTTGTCCATCCAGGGTGAGTAAACTACTCGCTACAGTGGTTATCAGGTTGTTTTATCGCTAAAGCGTTCAGTTAATGATCAGATACTGGCGCTGATGAATGCGATATTCTCGCTACAGTGGTTGTTAATTGGAAGCAGAAATGAGGAGCTTACTCGCTATAGTGGTTGTTATTGTCACTGGCCTATGCTCGATATAGTGGTTACCTTAAATAGAGTAAGCACTCACTATCATTTATTGCACTGTCAGTAAAAGACTTCCTGTTAAATTGCCAAATTCCCACACCTAAAAATGGTTACTCGCCACAGCCGTTAAACGGTGTGCCGTGCTTCAGATTTTTGCAGTTAAAGAGCTTAGCTGCATTCATAAAAGCACCTTTGCGAGGACCCACACAGGGCGGATTCTGCAATCAAGGGTCAAAATTCATTGTTGAGAGGGAGATCGGTTTTTTACTCGCTATAGTGGTTATGACTGAATGAAACCGTACCTGGAGTACCTGAAACAAAGGCTAATGCGCCTTCGCGCTGCAATTTAGAAGGACGGATGACGATTTACTTGCTCTGCTTACTCGCTACAGTGGTTTCCGAACCCTGAATATCGTTACTTTACTCGCTACAGTGGATAGGCGATGAAGTTCGATCCTAAAAAGGATCCGCCACTGATTTGCTTACTGGAAGAGTTAAACAGGTAACTTTACTCGCTACAGTGGTTATCAAATAGAACTAAGCCAGAATGAGTACAGAGATTGAGGCATGGCCGGAACCATCAGGAAGGCGCTGCCGTTATCCCTGTCACAAGAACGGGTCCGATGGGGGCGCGGGGGAGGGGAGGTGTTTAGCGGGGCCGATGCGGCTTTGATACTGCTCTGCAGGACATCGGTGAAGAAAGCGGACTCGCGCTGACGTACCGCTTTATCACCGTTGGGACAGAGAGTGTTACATCGCCTCCCGGTATTCCGGCCAGGCAACGGATTGTGCTTCATAACGCCCTGCGGCTGCGAACAGCGTGCCCTGGAAGTTGATCACACCTGCAGCCTCCAGCCACATCCACTCTTCTGCCTGTACGATCCCTGCCGCGATGACGGTAATTTCCAGCGCGGAACAGCATTTAATAATCGCCTGAACCACCGCCTGCTTTGGCCCACTGCGATGAACATCGCGGGTGATACCGGCATCAATACGAATGCGGTCGGGCTGAATGTGAGTCAGCAAGGACAATCCCGCGGAGCCGTCACCAAAATTGTCGATCGACAGACTGATTCCGACCGCTTTTAGCGCGCGTACGGCTTCAGAGAACGCTTCCAGCTGCGAGATCACTGCGGTTTCACTTACGCCAACTACAATCTGCTCAGGAACCAGTCCCGCCTGCTGAATAGCGGTCACAATATGATCGACGGCATTGGGTATCACCACCAGCGTCATAGGCAGCAGGCTGACGTACAGTGTCATACCGTCCGGGCAGACCAGGCCAGCATGGGAAAACGTCTTTTTCACGGTTTCCAGATCGTTAACATAAAGCTGATCGCCTGAGGTGTCGTCGTTGGGAGCAGGTCGCAGAGTGGTCGCTTCAATCGCTGTGACCTGACGAGCGAGGGGATCCACCACCGGGCGAAAGCTGACGCCTTCTGTCTCCGGACGGGAGTCCGGCACATCATTGTGCTCAGAAATAAACTCCCAGTAACCCGGCGGGAGGACCTCGTAATAGTTCTCTTTCTCACGAGACTCTACAAACGTGCGCAGGAATTGCAGTGCCCGATCATCATAGGTCAGACGATATTTTGACGTCCCTTTATCCAGCACGGCCTGCAGGAGCGATGAGCGATCGTGTTCACGCAGGTCAAAGAGTGCCATGCCCGCATTACCAAAGCGGCGGTAAGGCGCATAGTCGCGCATCAGCTCCACCACATTGTGGTGCCGTCGATCTGCACAAATCCTCTGATAGACTGCCTGAATGCCTGCTTCCGGACCCTCAAGCAATTGAAAAAAATGGGTACCGTTAAATAATAATATGCCGGTCACGTCGTGAGTCGCATTTATTTTGCTGGCGTTGTCGACCATCGCGGGCAGGGTTCTGATGGGAAAGTCATCTGAAATATGGCTGCGGTATATTATGGTAGTCAGCATGTGCAGCTCCGTTTTATAAGATTGTTGCGCACACGCTAGCATTGTTCAAAAAATGTTTCATCTCTCCTTATTCACTGTCGCACAGACTGCACCACGGCAGGTGGCAATAAGCGAAACGGCAAATTACGTGGCACGGTTCCAACAATCATAATGGGATCAGAGACGCTGAACCTGAGCAGACGAACTTATGCTTCCTGCATAATAAAAAAGGCCGCCGTAATGGCAGCCTCATCGTATTGAAGGGGTAAATGTTATTTGATCAGTTCAGCAGAGACATAAGCTCGATTATCAACGCGTGCGCCGGTAATTTTATAGGATGCACCTGCATCTTTGGCCTGTGCCGCGACTTTAGCTTCAGCAGCATCCAGGGTAGACGCGGTAGCGGTAATAGTCTGGGCAAAACTACCGAATGAAATCAGAGAGAGTGCAGTAACAGCAACGAAAGTTTTGATGGATTTCATGGTCAATTCCTTAGCGTATTTCAGTCAGGGAGAGGCGTTTTGCCTCGATGGAATGAATGATAGGCGCGATCTCGCCAGACTGATATAGCTAAATTTTGCTGATATTGATCAAATATTTTGAATTATTACCATGGGGGGATATCAGAGATCGTTCAGATCGCTGAAAACGCAATCTGATATCAGATTGCGCCAGCTCCAGATTAATGACACTCGCCACGCAGCTTCCAGTGCAGCCAGTGATCCAATGCTTCTTCGTTCAACGGCTTCGAATAGAAATAGCCTTGAGCCTGATCGCAGCCATACTCGGTCAGGGATGTTACTGCATCCGGACACTCAACCCCTTCTGCCACCACGGTATAGTCCAGCTCTTTAAGCATGGCGATGATGCTGCGTGCAATGATGCGTGAAGCCGTGTCAGAGGAAAGCTCACTGATCAGGGAACGATCCAGCTTAATCACATCAAGCGGCATGCGACGCAGATAACTGATATTGCTGTAGCCGGAACCGAAATCATCGAGTGAAATAGTGAATCCTCGTGCTCTGAGCATCTCCAGCCCGCGCAGGGCGGTCGGGCTTTCAAGGATACGTTCGGTTTCCAGACATTCGATTCCCAGCAGAGAGGTCGGGAGCTTAGATTTGACCATCTTACTTTCCAGCGCTGAAGCGAACCCCTCGCGCGCAAAGTCACGTACGCTGACGTTTATCGTTAGCGGCAGCTGGATGCAGTTGTTCCTCAGCCGGCTGAGGCGCTCAACCGCCCGATCGATAATCCAGGCTGTCAGCACAGAGAGCAGATCGGTCTGCTCAGCCAGCGGGATAAAGGCGGCAGGTGAAAGCTCGCCCCGGCTGGGATGTTGCCAGCGGATAAGCGCTTCCAGACCCACGGGTTTACCACTTTGCAGGCAAATTTTCGGCTGATAGACCATATATAGCCCGGTGTTCTCGCGTAATGCCGTTTTAAGATCGGTCATCAGCAGGAAATCTTCTGAACGCTGCGTTTCAGCCTCAGCGTCAAAGCGCTGAGAGGGCAGTCCGCGGCCGACCGCTTCATGCAACGCACTGACCGCACGGCCTAATATTTCAGATGCTGGCATGCTGCCAGCGACAAAGTCAGCCTCACCGGTATGGGGAGTCAGCGCGACCGACAGACCTTCATCCATGTCCGCACTGATACCTTCCAGACGACCGGCTACCCACGCGGCACTGAGTCGGCTATCCGCTCGGGTCAGGATAGCAAAGCGGCCGGTGGCCACCGTATAGATCATCTCCCCAACCGCCGGACGCAGGCGCAGCGGCAGCAGAGTGGCCATATCTTTCAGCAGGCTCTCAACCGGGCTCATTCCCATGGTGCGGGCCAGTTCATAAGCACGCGACATATCGATGCAATCAATCAGAACCAGACGGCGTGGCGTGGTATCGCCGGCAACGGCAAGATATTGCAAATCACGTATCAGGCGCTGACGGTTAGGTAGCCCGGTCACCGGATCGGTAAAACCCGCCGAGTGCCAGGCTTCAAGAAAAGACATTACCAGCGTAGAGAGCAGCGTTAATGTCGTCACCTGGTCACTGGGAAACGCATGCGGCTCGGTGTCGGTCACACATAGTGTGCCCAGAATAATGCCATCGCGTGTTTTCAGTGGCACACCGACATAAAAGCGGATAAAGGGTGAGCCAGTGATCAGGGGATGCGTGACAAAACGCGCATCGTAATAAGTATCAGGGACGATCACCGCACTGTCGCTATCAACCACGTGTCGACAAAGTGAATCCGCACGCGTTGAGCGTTGCAGTTCAAAATTGTGTGATGCCCGAACGGTCTGGAACTCATCATCCAGCACCGATATAAAGCTGCCCGGGATACCCAGGGCCTGACTGGCTAACCGGACAAACTTCCGGAGAACTTCATCGCGGCTTTCATCAGGGGCGCGCAACGCCTGTAAGGCGCGGCTGCGGCGCTCATTGTCGCCGTTTAAATTGTTTAACATGTGTGTAGAACCCCCACACCGGCTGATTACGGAGCGAAAAAAGAAAACTGTCCGGAGCGAAATGTGATTCGGGCGGCAGGAATTATGGCGTGATTTTTTATTTTCAACTTGATAATAAGGGACTATGCAGCGGGTGTCTCTTAATATTTTCTTTAACGCATTAAAGGGGTTGTTACGATTCGAAAATTTAATCGAAGATGCGCCTGATTATTTACATTTGTACATTTTATATAGCCAGGAGAGGGTTTTTACGGTTGTTAATGTTTATTTTCCGTCAGGAGATGAATAAGCATTCAGGGTGGTTAATGTTATTTCTAAGTCAGTTTTACAATTAAACAGGTCTGCAGCCAGAGACGGATCGCTATCCGCTGGTTGCTCAGGAAGATAACCTATTAAAAATACAGGTAAAAGCCTGAAAAAATGAAGACCGGCAGATATGACCTGTCAGTGTACTCCTGACTGCTATAGGTCAATCCACCGCAAGACCGCCAGTAACGCGTCGCTTCAGACAGTAATCAATTTAACCTTTCATGCCGTGTATGAATTGTGTCGGACGACGTGGCGGCGGGTTTTGCTCCAGCCAGTCACGAACCTGTTCGGTCCGCGGCCCTCGCTCGCGGATCGCGCGTGTCAGCCTTTCCTGTGTTGTCCTCAGTTCCTGGGTCCAGTAGGTGATTTGCCACTGTTCACGAATTTCCACCTGCGACAGATCGTCGGGCGAGCGACGCTGGATAGGATTTTTCATTCATTATCCTCCTCTTTTTCAATGATGCTGCCTGAACATGACCCTCAGGCTATACCTCTATCCTGATGAAGAAAGGGCGCTTGAGGTAGCGGATTAATCCCTGAATGGCCCTTAAGGCAAATAACAGGATAATTCCTGGCAGGAGGAATAAAGCACTCTATGGAAATAGAAAAGTCTCCGTCAGGGCGAAATATGCCGCTTCGCTTATAAAAAAGCATGCATGATTTTTAAACCTGAAATTTGACATTTATTTAAAATAGTCAATTATTCTGTGGTCTTTTCGTTATGGCCGCTCTCAGGTTGCTTCGCTTTTATTGATGGCGAAGCGCTGTGCCTTTGCGGTTTAATCATGTTGAAGGAGTCTTTGTTTGGTGAATCGTCCCCCCAGGCCGCCTGTGGTCGTCCAGAGTAATGTGCGTGAACTTCGTCTTGCCGCCGGGCTCTCACAGCAGAGCGCTGCTGAGCGTTTTGACCTTAGCCTGCGCGTCTGGCAAACCAAAGAAGCCGCAGGTAACCCGACACTATTAAGTCAGGGAGAATATGAGTTGCTGTTATTACTGGCTGGCTGTCATCCCCATTTTGCTCTTGCACCTCAGAGCAAAAAGTAACGGCTGCGTTAATACCCTGAAATTTATTTCTGTGGTAACCGGCTGTCTGATAACGGTAAAAAAATTATATTTACCAACTTGAAAACTGACTACTGATCCCTATTTATGGAGATGATCGGAAATATGAGCCCGATCAGATGAACTTTTGGATGAACCTGTTCAGGAGATTATCACCATGTCAGTACAACAATTTTCAGTGTTCCCTTCGCTGTCTGATTCAGTCTTTTCAGACCGCTTTAATCGCATCGATAAATTGTTCAGTCAGCTTACTGGCGACAGCCCGGTAACGTCGGTTCCCGCTTACGATCTGCAGCGGGTAGAGGATAATCGCTATGCGTTGACCGTCAGTGTACCTGGCTGGAAAGAGCATGAACTGGAGATCGAGTTACGAGGCGGACGGCTTTCAGTGGCCGGTCACAGAGAGAAACCGTCACAGGAAGCGTCTGGCGAGGCCCGGGAAGAGAACACCAGCTGGATCCACCGCGGCATTTCCCGACACGATTTCCAGCTGAGCTTTTCCATTCCAGAGCACATGAAGGTCACCGGAGCCAGCCTGGCGGAAGGTCTGCTTAGCATTGATCTGATCCAGGAAATACCGGAGAGCGAGAAACCGCGCCGTATCCCGATTGCGATCGGCGGTCAACGTACTCTTGAACATCAGTAATATGAACAGGGCGGAAACGGCACAGGCTGTTTCCGCCTTTTTATTCACTGGCAGGTAAGAAAGTCAAAAGAGTTCAGGCGCTGGCTGCCATAAGGCTGATTTGCGACGGTAAGCCGGTATTCGTTCCGGTCAGCATGATCGGTTCACCCGCCTCAAGACTGGAGTGAAATGCAGCCTTCATCGATGCACTGATACCATCACCACACCACATCAGATGATGCTCAAAGCGGCGTTGCGCCACGGCGGGGATACCTGACGCATCTGCTGCAACTTCAACCCGAAAGCCCTGTCCGTTAAGCCGTATCGCTTCCATCCAGATCTCGGTTTCATCTGTGACGCTGACTGCTTCAAGAAACAGCGGTACGGTGCTGCGTCGTTGTGAGGCCAGCGCCAGGCGCTCCCACTGATTGACTACCGCTGAATGAAAGCGCTGCTGGCGCCGCGCCGCACCTTCGCTGAGGTCAGTGCGCAGCCAGAGGTTGAGCGGCCGCAGGTAGCGATTAACATAATCATCACCACAATAGTCGGTATTCATCATCTGTAGTTCGCGATCAACATCTGCGTCCGTATTATGCGCCAGCAGATGCAACATATCCTCTTCCCGACAGGCCCAGCCGCCAGGCAGAACAACGCTGGGCCAGTTAAATGCAGTATGGATATCAAAGAGCGTATGACCCCCTGAGGTCATTTCACGCACACAGAGCGCACGCGTAAGCTGATTATCTGAGTAACCAGCAGGGCCAGGCGGCGTTATTAGCCCGGCACGGCGCCAGCGGCGCAGAGTTTCAGGAAGAACACCGACGAGACCACATACGGTGTCGGTAGAGTGCTGGGGCATAATTGATATCCGAAAGGCATTGAGATCCCATGAACAGGGAAGATGACGCAGTATGCGCGTCAGGAATAAATAAAGAAACAATCATTTCCAAAATCTGCCGGTTTATCGTGTGCTGAGATGGCAGTGGGTGAGGGGGATTAAACAGGGGTACAGGGCAGATGCCGGACGCAGAGACGCCCGGCGATTAAGCACACGTTACCAGTGGTACTTGTTGGAATCTTCCCACTCTTTCACTTCTTTTTCGGCACGATCTTTCTCGTAGCCGTAGCGTTCCTGAATTTTACCGACCAGCTGATCGCGCTTCCCTTCTACAACGGTCATATCATCATCCGTAAGATCACCCCATTTTTCCTTAACTTTACCTTTGAACTGCTTCCAGTTACCGCCAATGCGATCTTCGTTCATGGTGGCTCTCCCATTTCCGGTTGTTTTCCAGTGACCTGATGAATATCTGTGTTGCCTGAAGGCTGTCAGATGAATCAAGCATGGCACAGCTTTTGCCTTTTGCAGCGAAGCGGTGTGAGCCGCATCAAATTATGGGCAAAAGGGAAGGAAAGGGGATTATCACGGCGGGGTCTATTCCGGGCGTCGTGCTGGCCAGCTTACTGCAGGCAGGGCATTGAGGGCTGGACGGGCAAACAGAAAGCCCTGGTAATAGCGCACCCCGGCACCTTCCAGCCAGAGCCACTCTTCAATTTTTTCAACCCCTTCCGCAATAACCGTAATTTCCAGCGCCTGACAGCATTTAATGATGGCCATCACAATCGCCTGACGCGGGCCACTGCGGTGGATATCGGTGATCAGCTTGCGATCGATTTTAACTTTGTCGGGCTGGAAATCGGCTAACAGCGACAGGCCGGCGAAACCGGCGCCAAAATCGTCGAGCGCCAGGCTGATCCCGGCCGCTTTCAGCTGCTGGACAGCAAACTGGAATGCGTCGAAGCGCGAGATGATCTCATCTTCGGTCACCTCAACCACCACCTGCTCTGGTCGCAATCCCTGCTGCCTGATCTGCTGGATAAGATGTTCAACAGCGTCGTCAATGACCACCAGCGACATGGGCAGCAGGTTGACGGAGAGCGTTTGCTCGCGCAACCCCAGATGTCTGGCCAGCTGGAAAGCGTAGGTTTTAGAGTGCAGATCGCCCTGATAACGCTCGCTTTCTGGCAACTGTGAAAAGTAATCAGCGGGTGATGCGCCGTGCTGACCACGTATCAAGGCTTCACAGGAGACAATCCGGCGATTCGCTGTATCCACGATAGGCTGTAGCGCAAATTCACAACGCTGACCCGGTGCCGGTTGCCAGGCTGGCTGAGATTCGGAGGTGACGGGTGTTGTCAGCGTCCACTGACTGGCAGGATCAATTTTGATAAACGTCTCTTTATCCCGCCCCTCGACGAAAGAACGCAGGAACTTCACCACCCGGTCATCTCTGATCCGTTCATCACTCAGGGTGACCCGCTTAAGCAGGGCATCAACTACGGTGTGTTTCTGATAATCACGTAAATCAAATAAGGCCATACCGGCATGACCGAAGCGACGCGCAGGGGCGTAATCCCGCATCAGCTCAATCAGGTTAAAATGCCGCTCATCCTGACTGATACGCTGGAAAACCGTGTGAACGTTGTCGACGCTACCCTCCAGCACCTGAAAAAAGTGCTGTCCGTCATAGAGCAGTATCCCGGTGACTTCAGCCTCAGCATTTTTGATACTGGCGCGCTCCACCAGCGCTTTCAATCTCTCTGGCGAGACAGAACCCGCAAGCTGGCTACGGTAAATAAGGGTGGAGAGCATAATCAGACTCACGTGGCAGAAAGTTACTGATTAAACATATCACAGAAATATTGCTGGTTAAGGGCACAACTACGACCATTATGCCGTTATATTTGCAGCATTAATTTAATCGTAGATTCAGGTAGTACTAAAGGATTCGACAATCATGACATCAGATCGCAGTGCGGCAATAACCGGGCATAGAAATGAAGGGAAAAGAAAAACCCCCATAAAATCGGGGGCGAACAGCAGATATAGCGCATTATTATAACGTTACAGCATCCCTGGTGAGGCGCTGGTCAATCTGATATTGCCAGATTATTACGCACTTTTTATTCTCCTTACCACGTCATTCTGGCGAGGCTTTTAAGCGGGTAAAAAATCCGTTTATTTGCTATTTCGGAAAATTGTTTTGAGATTCAATCCACTGTTTCAGGCTTCAGGCGATGTCAGCACAACCAATGAATTATCAGGTTACAAATCAACCACTTTTCCAGACACTCCCTTAACGTCATCAGCACAGTAGTCAGCAACGCATGAACGTTGTCGGTCTGCAGAGACAATCAGATGTTGATATCTGCCTTATCTGAAAAAACTGCCCCCTGTAAAAGGGGGCAAGGGTAGGAGTCAGATCGCTCTGTAAAAGAAGTGGATTTCATTACAGAGCCATTCAAAGATAGGGCAAAAACGATGTTTATGCCGCTACGGTTAACTCTTTTTTTAATTAGATATCAAACAATTAAAAAGCTAACAATATTCAATGGCTATTTAAATCAATACCTTAATCAGATATGAAAACGATTTCTAAGATTAGGATTAAAGTCCTGTTTCGGCTGCTGCTTCTGCTATAAATGGCCACAATTAAGCCATTGCTTAGCGATCTGAGACTGGTAAACAGAGCAGACTTGACCCTTAAAGCGAATAATTGTACTGTTTATATATACAGCATATTATCGATTGAGAGCCGGTGTGGGGTAGAGATGTCACAGGATGATGAGGTCTGGTCAGCATTCAGAGAAGCGATGAGGCGGGATGATACCGGTCAGTGCACAGTGAGTACCCGGGATTTTGTGGCTGAACTGGAACAACGCAAATCACCTCACACGCTTCGGGCCGCGAATACCTGGATCGAGATGCATGTCACGACTTTCAGTGATATCTCAATTGAGCCCGGGGAATGTCGGCTGTTCCGTGTGCCTGCGGCGCGTGATTAAAACGTGCCGCAGCGCAGACAGGATAAGAAAGGGTTTCAGCCTGACTGCTGTAACAGATACAGGCTGAAGCAGGCATCAGAGCCTGGATGTGTTCCGACGCATGTCAGACCGATCCTGGAATTTAGGATTCGCGGGGAAGCTCTTCTCGCACGCCATGCGCGCCAGATTCAATGCGACTTTGCGTTTTTTAAGCTTTAACTTCGGCAACCACTCTTTGAACTGTGCCGTTAGCGACGCTGCCTGCTGCTCGTTGGTGACACGACAGATAAATAGCTTGCTCTTGGTCTGACGACTGACATCAATGGCATAGATCTCTACACCTGCGCTGCACACTTCATATTCAACATCCGTAAACTGCATGTGTGGCCAAAGACCGGTTCTGGTTTCAAATGTGGCTAAATCCATGACGACTACCTTTTTTTATTTTAAGCGTTATTGCTACCCAACAGACTAAAGCCTGGTCGGGCCAGTGAGCATAGACCAGATTCAGCATTCCGCCAGCGATTTCACTGATTTAATCTGGCCCTGACACAAAAGGCTAAAATCTCCCACCGTCGCCTGTTATCTGACAGGTAGCCAGTCATCCTCTTATCAGAAAATCTGATGACAGACTGTCATGCTGGTTTTTCACCCCTTCAGCTCTTCAGCTCTTCAGCTTTACAAGCCCTGCCTTTGCTGCGTCTGCGACGGTATCCCACGAATTTAAATCGCCTTCTCCTTAACAATTATCATCAGCATCGCTGTTGAATTAGCGGGCTAATTATCAGATCCAAATGAATGGCTGCTTCCGCTTCATTGTGACCATCCGGCAGTGGAAATCTTCTGACAGGAGATGTGGCAAATTTATCTCAGATGATGAGATGTAAAAAGGCGTGTCAAAATAAAAATGAATAAATGGCAGAGTAGTGTTCTGGCTAGTTCACTCTGTACCATTCGCAAGGAAAAATAAAAAAATATATTCGCCATGCTTAATTAAAGCCCTGCAGACAAGAGCCGATAAGAACGATCCAACTTTAAATTATGTCCAGATTATTCTTTTTTTGCCGGGGGCAAGTATGACTATTACACAACGTCTGGTATTGATTTTCTCACTGCTTGCAATGTCACTGATTGCGCTGGTGATTATCTCTTTATCAGTAATTTCGGGCTTTCAATCCCGCTTTGAATATGTACAGATGAACGCAATACCCAGCATTCGCGATCTCAATAAATCGATCAGCGTGACCAATCAGTTGGGTATTGCGCTTTATCGCCACCACAGCACCAGCGATGCGGCAAAATTCCCTGCTGCGGAAGAGCGCATTGAGAATCTGCTTACGCAGATTAAGTCGCTCAATGATTACTACATGGCTAACGACATCTCGAACGATGAAGACAAAGCGATGACGGAACAGGCCTATAAAAATCTGGATGCGGTCCGCAGCGCATTGCCGGCATTTCTTGCCGCGTCACGCGCCCATAATGATGCGGTCACGCTGCCGTTATTGCAGAGTGAGGGCGGTATTGGTGCCGCATCCCGTAAGATGGAAGCGGATTTCACTCGTCAGATTCAGCTGAATATCGATATTGGCGAACAGCTCAGGGCGGAGAACAAGCGCGTTTATAGCCAGACCCTGTGGGCGATGTCTGGCGGATCGCTGCTGCTTATTCTGATACTGGCCGGTTTCTCCACTAAGGTGATTCTCGGCATCAAAAAGAGCCTCTCAGGCATGGTCAATACCATGACGCAGGTGAGTCATACCCTCGACCTGACTCATACCGCGGAGGTCCGCAGTAAGGATGAGATCGGCAAAACGGCGATGGCATTTAATCAGCTGCTGGCGCGCGTTTCCGGCACGCTGCTCTCCGTCAGTCACGCCGCGCAATCGGTGAGTACCGGATCAACGCAGATAGCGGCGGGCAACGAAGATCTCTCTGCACGCACGGAAGAACAGGCGGCTTCACTGGAGCAAACCTCAGCCAGCATGGCGACACTGAGCGAAACGGTGCGACAGAACTCAGAAGGTGCGCAACAGGCCAGCAGCCTGGCAAATAACGCGAATCACATGTCAATCCAGAATGGGACGGCGGTGAAGCAGATGCTCAGCACCATGGATGAAATCCGCGCCAGCTCTGCCAAAATCTCTGAAATTACCGGACTGATTGAAGGCATCGCGTTTCAGACCAATATTCTGGCGCTGAATGCGGCAGTCGAGGCAGCGCGTGCAGGCGAGCATGGTCGCGGCTTCGCCGTTGTTGCCTCTGAAGTGCGCAATCTGGCGCAGCGCTCCTCTTCTGCCGCCCGTGAAATTAAGGATCTTATCTCAACATCGGTTTCACAGGTCGAACACGGTTTAGAGCAGGCCAGCGGCGTTGGATCTAACAGTGAAAATGTCCGTCAGGCGATTCAGCAGGTGGCCGATCTGGTCAATGAGATTGCGGCGGCTACCTCTGAGCAGAGTAAAGGCATTGAACAGGTTCATCAGGCCATTGGTCAGATGGATGAAGTGACGCAACAGAACGCCTCACTGGTGGAAGAGGCCTCATCCGCCTCTAAGTCGCTGCAGGAGCAGGCAGAAACGCTGTCGGGACTGGTGGCGACCTTTAAGCTGGAAAGCAATCACCGTGCAGTGCAGTCGCAGCAGACCGCTGCAGTACGGCGTCCGGTATTACACACAAAGCAGCCTGAGCAGCAGACCATCGACCTGACTAAGGCGAACTGGGAAAGTTTTTAATGGTTGAGCAGTAACTTAAGGGCCTCCACAATGTGGGGGCTTTTTTTATCATTAATCAGAATAAATAAACGACTTTTTCTGAAATAAATATAAAATGAAATCGATTTCATTATAAAAGTGCAGGTAACTCTTTAGGGTTATAAGGTTTAAATTAGAATTTTCCGGGCGTAGATATTTGTTTTGATAGTCTGGTGATAATGAGTCAGATACAGGCAGGATGTCAGTTATCGGCTATTCATGACGCAACTTTAATTTCTTTATCTTCAAAACAATAACGCTGAAGTCAGGCTTGTGGCTTAATGATTTTTGCCAGGTGTTTTTATTTCAATTTTATGATTTTTAAGGGTTTTTTTAAGTTTGGCTTAGGTGAATATTGAAGTAAATATTGTCATTTTATTCACTGTAAAATAACGCAGCGCAATCTATACTCCCTTCCGTGTTATATGTACTTCTGATTTTTATACGAAACTCCTTTCTTCATAGCGACATTGTGCTGCATGAGGCATCTCTGGCTATGTCAAAGAAACGGTAAAAATAATATTACGAAAGCTATTTCGTGCGCTACACACCTGCACGTCTCACACATCAGAGCGGAAAAGAATGAAAAAAATACTCGACCGGATTAATTTGCCAGCGAAATTCCTGTTACTCGGATCCTTTGCGCTGGTGCTGTTTATTTTACCCACCTTTCTGTTTATTCAGACGGGCAACCAGCTTATTGATACAAAGAATGTGGAACTGACCGGTATACCGGTCGAAAGAAAGGTGCTCAAGTTACTGAACCTGCTGCAGCGGCACCGTGCGGAAAGCGCGATCGCTATCTCGCTGAACAAGCCAGATAACGCTCCACGTATGGCGTTGGTCAGTGAGGTTAATCGCTTATCTCAGACGATTGCTGACGAATTACGTCAGAATAATGAGCAGGCGCAGCCGCTGAAGCGGCTGGAGCGAGTTAATCAGGAGTGGAGCCAGCTGCAGACCGATATTAACGCGGGCAAACTGACCCTGGCAACCAGCCTGACGCGACATGCTCAGCTGATTCAGGTGCTACTCGATACGAATCAGGATGTACTTGATTTCTATCAGCTATCGCTGGATGCCGATCTGAATACCTACCAGCTGATTGTCAGTATCTTTAGTCGCCTGCCTCAGCTAACCGAAACGCTGGGACAGATTCGTGCTAGCGGCACGTCGCTTATAGCGGGTGGGAATGTGTCGGATGCCGATCGCAGCCGCATGGCATTTCAGCTTGATTATGGTAAAACGGCGCTGAGGCAGTTTAGCGGTAATATGGATAAAGTATTTTCCATTGAGCCAGAGCTTAAAACTACCTTTGGCAATCTGGCACAGGATGCGAACCAGCAGGCGCTGAGTGCGCTGAATCTGGCTGATAGTGTCTTTGTCAGCGGTCACGCCAGCGTGACGCCGGTTGACTATGTGCGGGTCTTTACCCAGGCGATTAACCGTTACGGCGAGCTGGGTGAACAAACCAGCCATCGTCTGGAAGGAATGATGCAGACGCAGATCCAGGAACGCCGCTATGCGCAATATCTGTTACTGGCAGGTCTGTTTGCCGTCGCACTGCTGGCCATTCTGCTGGCCGTCATGATTACCCGTTCAGTGACCCGTCCGGTTAAAGAAGCGGTCGAAGTTGCCAGCCGCGTCGCGGCGGGCGATCTGACGGCACAGCTGAACGTTTCCGGCAGCAATGAGATGGCTGAGCTGCTGAATGCACTGATGCGGATGCAGCAGCGTCTTGCTCAGCTGGTGTCGGATATCAAAGGTAACGCGGCTACCATCGCCAACTCCTCAGAAGAGATTGCCCGTGGCAATGGCGATCTGTCGTCGCGCACCGAGCAACAGGCGGCTTCACTGGCTGAAACGGCTGCAAGCATGGAGCAGCTGGCGGCAATCATTCAGCAGAACGCGGATAACACGCGCTTTGCCTCTGCCCGTGCAGAATCTGCCACGCAGGCTGCACTCTCCAGTGGTGCAGCAATGGATTCGGTGATGGAGACCATGCACAAAATTCGTGGCAGCTCAGGTAAAATTGAAGAGATTACCTCGGTGATCGACAGTATCGCCTTCCAGACCAACATTCTGGCACTGAATGCGGCCGTTGAAGCGGCACGCGCTGGTGAGCAGGGTAAAGGTTTTGCGGTCGTCGCGTCGGAAGTGCGGGCACTGGCACAACGTTCAGCCAGTGCAGCTAAAGAGATCAAGGGTCTGATTGAGCAGTCGGTCGGCCACGCCCAGGAAGGGATCGCCATGGCGCAGAACGCAGGCGATAAGGTGAAACAGAGCGTCAGCGCCATTGAACAGACCTCTCAGCTGATGCGCGACATCACTTCTTCATCCGAAGAGCAGAGCAGTGGCATCTCGCAGGTCAATATTGCGGTGAACCAGATGGATCAGGTGACGCAGCAGAACGCCGTGCTGGTTGAAGAGTCGGCCTCCTCAGCTGATGAGCTCGCCGCGCGCGCAGGGCAGTTACGTACGATGGTTGCGGTGTTCCAGACTGCATAATGGTGTTAAACAGCCGCCTTTGGGCGGCTGTTCTCTTCTCAGCATTTATTCCGCGCTATGCCTGATGATCCTGCAGACAGGCCAGATACTTCTCTCCCGACCGCATCACCTTCTCTTTTGCCTGCTGATGGATATCCTGCCCTTCAAACGCGCCATACAGTTGCCCGAATGTCACGCCGGAGAGCCGATGCAGTATGTCGCCTACCGTAGCGGCTGACAGCGGCAGCATATTCGGGTAGCTCCACATAAACGACACGCCATGCGCACCCGGCGTAACCTGGATAATATCACCCGCCAGAATCACCCCTTCGTCTTCGTTCCAGTGCAGCACGCTGCCGCCGGGAAAATGGCCGCCCAGCCGTAACAGCGTCACAGAGGGCATCAGCGTCAGCGACTCGCCCTGCCATAACTGGATATGCGGACTCTTCCGCACAATCCATTGACGATCGCGGGCGTGCAGATGAATGGGCGCATTAAACGCTTCAGCCCACTCCTGCATGGTGGTGTAGTAGTGCGGATGTGAAATCGCGATAGCATCAATGCCGCCCAGCGCCGCGATCAACGTGTAGGTGGCATCATCAAGGTTGGCAATGCAGTCCCACAGTACGTTGCCATGCGGCGTGCGCAGCAGAAAAGCGCGCTGGTTAATGGCAAACTCAGGCACGGTTTTAAGACTTAACAGCGCATCGCTGTGAGCCGTCCACTTATTGGCGTGGCTGGCGCGCAGTTCATCAAACGCGAGCCAGCGCTGACCGGCGGCTGGAACGTACTGGCGTTCATCATCACAGATTTTACAGTGCTGATGAGTGGAATGAGCGGGATAAGCCGTTCCGCAGGCGGTACATAACATCGTCATGGTGATCTCCTTTGTCTCACTCAATCTTATGCACACCTGCGAAAACCGCACTTTCCTGAGGCCATTTCGTTACGCGATTACGGCTGGCGGCGAAGGGTAATCCGGGTGAGTTCTGAGGGACGACCCAGCCTCACCGCCATGCCTGGCCAGAGTGCCGTGCCGTTATTCACATAGAGCTGCATTCCGCCGACCTGATAAAGCCCGGAAACAAACCCGGCGTTGGGTTTAGCAAACAGCCTGTCCAGCCCGATAATCAGGCCGCCATGTGTATGTCCTGAGAGCTGCACATCCACGCCCTGCGCTGCGTTCTGGCGTGCATTGCGTGGCTGGTGATCCAGCAGGATTACCGGCGCGTTTTCAGGTGCCTGTTCCAGCGCGCGGGCCAGATCCGCGCCGACCGCGTTTCTGCCGGGTGCGGAGGCGTCCGGCAGGCCGGCAATCACCAGCTTTGCGGTTCCGCGCTGGATCACGGTATGGCTGTTGAGCAGAGGTTGCAGACCCAGTGAGGCCAGATGCGCCGTCCAGATTGCCTGATGGAAGAAATATTCATGGTTGCCGGTGATAGCCCATACGCCGTCAGGCGCTGCCAGCCCGCGCAGCGGCGCAACGTCCTGCCGCCGATGCGCCAGGCTGCCATCGATCACATCGCCCGTGACCACAATCAGATCGGCTTTGAGAGACATTGCCCGTTCAACCATTGCGGCGGTCCAGGCCGCATTAAACAACCGGGTGATATGCAGATCGGTCAGCTGCAGCAGCTGATAGCCATCGAATTCAGCGGGCAGATTGGGCAGCGTAAGGGTCACCTCTTTGACTGGCGGCACGCGTATCGCCTGCTGAACGCCAACGGCAGCCAGCCCCATCGCCAGCACAACGGCCAGATAGCGAACACCGGGAACCAGCTCCAGCGGATGACGCAACAGCAGGGCAATCAGCATGACCGCATCCATCAGCATCTGAAGCAGCGCCAGCAGCAGCACGGTGCTGTACGCCCAGTTAAACAGAATGATGATGATGCGGGGCATTTCAGCGGAGAAGATCCCGCCCGAGGTAAAACGGCTCACCAGAAGATATTGTGACGCCAGCAGCACCAGAGCGGAGAGCAGGATCTTTACGACAAGTGGCAGGGACAAAGGAATAATGACGCGCGCAATTACATACCAGCTGGGTAAGCTGAAAATCAGGTGAAACATGGCATTTTTCCGGTAGGGCGCTGAACATCTGCGCAGGCAAAAAAGAGTCGATCGTTTATAGAGCCGTTTTCAGGACTGTAGTGTATATGATGTTACCGTCAGGCTTGCTTCACGTCGGGTGCTTTACAGGCGGTAAAGCAGGCAGAGAGGATCGATAAAACTTCAGGGCGCAACAATGAAAACAGCGTGACCGGAGCACCGGCCACGCTGGCAACATTCACGTATTGAGACGCCTGACTAGCGTAAAACGCCTGAGGTCGTCCGGGTCTCGTCAGTTACACGAGTCATGGATATCGGAATGCTTTTATAGGCGGGAATGCCGCTTTTGGTATCGTGGCTGTCAAGCGGAACCATCACATTGGCCTCCGGGTAGTAAGCGCCGACCGAACCTGGGGCCATATCAATAATCACGATGGTCAGGTTTTTCATCTGGCGCGAAGTGGGATTGCCATCCGGGTCCAGCGCCATCAGATCGACACGGTCACCGACCCGTAACTGTCGCTTCTCCGCCTCTTCTGCATTGATAAACAGCACATCGCGGCGGCCTGTCACGCCACGATAGCGGTCATTCAGCCCGTAAAGCGTGGTGTTGTACTGATCGTGACTGCGCAGGGTAGTGAGCACCAGATCATGGCACTTCAGCGAGCGGGGATCTTCATTGATGCCCTGCATCACTTTAAACTGCGCACGGCCAGATGGTGTGAGCCAGACCCGTTCTGATGCGGCGTTATAGAGCCGGAATCCACCCGGATGCTTAATCCTCTCATTGAAGTTTTCAAACGCCGGGAACACCGCTTCAATGGCATCGCGGATGCGGCTGTAATCGGCTGCCATGGCCGACCAGTCAACCACGCTGTCCGGCAGCGTTGCCTTCGCCAGTGAGGCGACCAGCGCCGGTTCAGACTTAAGATGGGGTGAGGCGGGATCCAGCGAACCGCGTGAGGCATGCACCATCGACATCGAATCTTCCACGGTGACGCTCTGCGCGCCGGTTGCCTGAACATCGGTCTCTGTTCGGCCCAGCACCGGCAGCAGATAATTATGTTTACCCAGTAACAGGTGCGAGCGGTTCAGTTTGGTCGCCATATGCACCACCAGATCAAGATTGCGCATCGCCGGGAACGTGACCTGTGGATCGGAAATCGCTTCCGCCAGGTTGCCGCCCAGACACAGCAACGCTTTGGCTTTGCCGTCGCGCATCGCCTTTATTGCCTCAATGGCGCCGTGACCATGCTTCTGCGGCGGGCGGAAACCAAACACCCTCTCTATGCCATCCAGCAGCGACTGCGGCGGGATCTCTGTGATGCCCACCGTGCGATCGCCCTGCACATTGGAGTGACCGCGTAACGGACAGATACCTGCACCCGGCTTGCCGATATTGCCGCGCATCAGCAGCAGGTTAGCGATTTGCTGCACGTTCTGAGTGCCGTACTGGTGCTGGGTAATTCCCATGCCATAACAGATGATGGTACGTTCAGCGCTGGCGTAGAGCCGGGCGATATGCTGGATCTCCTCACGCGCCATGCCCGAGACTTTCAGGATATGCTCCCAGTCCGTGCTTTCCAGGTCGGCTTTCAGGGCGTCAAAGCCTTCAGTGTGCTCAGTAATAAATGCTTCATCAATCACGCCGGGTTCGCCTTTGCTCAGCGCCTCCTCGTGCATAGTGAGCAGGATCTTCATCACCCCTTTCAACATCGCTGCGTCACCGCCAACCCTGACCTTGTAGTAGGTCGATGCCAGCTCAGTGGAGCTCATTGACAGCATCTCAATCGGGCTCTGCGGCGAAGTAAAGCGCTCCAGCCCACGTTCACGCAGCGGATTGATCGCCACAATAGTGGCACCGCGTTTCGACACTTCCCGTAGCGTGCCCAGCATGCGCGGATGGTTGGTACCTGGATTGTGACCGATACAAAGCACCAGGTCGCAGTGATCAAAATCTTCCAGCTCTACCGTTCCTTTGCCGACGCCAATTGACTCCGGCAGCCCGACACTGGTCGGTTCATGGCACATGTTTGAGCAGTCGGGGAAGTTATTGGTGCCATATTCGCGGGCGAAAAGTTGCCACAGAAACGCCGCTTCATTGGAGGCGCGTCCCGAGGTATAAAACTCTACGCTGTCCGGATCGTCGTAGCTGCGCAGATGCTCTCCAATCTCCCGGAACGCCGTCTCCCATTCGATGGGCTGATAGGTATCTGTAGCGGCATCGTACTTCATCGGATGGGTCAGGCGGCCTTCGCCCTCCAGATGCAGTGCGCTGCGCTCCCACAGTTCAGTCACGGTATGAGCGGCAAAAAATTCCGGTGTGGTGCGTTTGCTGGTCGCTTCCCAGGAGACGGCTTTTGCGCCGTTTTCGCAGAACTCAAATGATGAGGCATGTTGCGGGTCGGGCCAGGCGCAGCCCGGACAGTCAAAGCCCTGCGGCTGGTTGACTTTAAACAGGGCGATCACATCCTGTTTCACAGACATCTGGCCGCGGATAGCATCGGCAACCGCCTTCAGTGCGCCCCAGCCTCCGGCGGCACCCCTATAAGGAGCGATGCCATTTGTGCGATTTTGCTCTTTCATAATGCTCCACATTGTCTCTGTTGTTATTTGTTAAGCCTGGTACAGAAATAGTTGCAACAACGTGGAAACCGGCTGTTATTCAGGGAAAATATTTCTCAAAATGTTTCGACAGTCCGAAACGTAAGCCGCAAATCAGTTCAGCACATCAGATGAAGCGCAGCGCATCCAGGCTGTTGCAGAATAAGCGGCGCGCGAGTTCCGCCGACAGGGTGATGATGCAGGGAAAGGGTGAAGGATAAATCTTTACCATCAGATAACGGCGGGTAAGTGAGCCAGTTTATTCAGGGCTGGACGGCGATCGCAGTAACGCACTCCATGTCTGAACAGATGCGCCCTAATCCGGAGAGCAACCTTATGAAAAGAGCCTTACTTTTGCTGGTTTTACTTTCCACCTATAGTCTGATGCCCGTTAAAGCCAGTGGCCCGGTTCGGGCAGGAGAGCTGCGTCCCATGAAGATTATTATGACGATCAACCATCAGTCGTATGAGATTGCGCTGGCTGATAACGCCACCGCGAAAGCATTTGTACAGCAACTCCCGCTGACCATGACGATGGAGGAGCTGAACGGCAATGAGAAGTTTGCAGACCTGCCTGCTGCTCTTAATAGCGATCCGCATAAACCCGGCACGATCCAGCAGGGCGATGTGATGCTGTATGGCAATAAGACGCTGGTTCTTTTTTACGAGACATTCCAGAGCTCCTATAGCTACACGCCAATAGGAAAGGTGCTGTCGACAGATAGCCTCAAAAAGCGTGTCGGTGAGGGGGGGATTGACGTACGGTTCTCCCGGCCATAACTGATATCAAAATCTGAAATAACCGGCTGGTAAAAGATTCATATCGCGCTGAGTCTGGCCAGGGTGGCATCTGGCACGACGGACTACACTGCGTTCTGGCCGCGGCCAGACGTTGTGATGCTCTTCGGGAAGCGAGACTGTCACGCCGGTCGGCCAGCCTGACAGTTCAGTCATTACTTCTTCTTATTCAGCATCGACTTCAGGTCAGCAAAGGGATTGTAGGTTGCCTCACCGACATCTTTTTGTGCGTCCTCGCCAGCCACTACACGGGTGCCATACTGGTCAGCCTCGGTGTACTTTGAGTGCTCGTGGTCATGACAATAGAGACACAACAACTCCCAGTTACTGCCATCTTCCGGGTTGTTGGTGTGGTCGTGATCGATATGGTGGACCGTCAGTTCGCGCAGGTTTGAATAAACAAACTCGCGTGAGCAGCGTCCACACACCCACGGATAGATTTTAAGTGCTTTCTCACGGTAGCCGCTTTCCAGCCGCGTGTAGTTTTTAGGGATCAAAGCCATTGCCGGGATAACCTGTTATGAAGAGAAAATTTCACGATAGTGATGCCAATATATCCCATAACGGAACAGAAGAAGAAATCATCGTGTTCCTCGGGACGGGAGGCTTTAAAATCCAGAGGGTTAGCTGAAAATCAGCTTAGCCGCCTTATATGATTTTTCCAGCACGTCTCGCAATCCTGAATAACTGCCGGGCCTGTGAGAAGGCACAAAATCATGTCGCTGTGATGAAAACTCAAAAATGATATATCTCTACGTTCCCGCTCACGCTAACCCAATTAATCAGCAGGATAGCGCCCAAAACATCCCTGTTTACCGCTTTGCTTAAAAAATGACATCAAATGTAATGCATGACACCATAAACGGCCCAGAAAATGGCGTTAGCACCCAGATAAGTCCAGCATCCCCAGTAGGCTATGGGTTCACGACGGGTGCGGAGTTTAGGCAGGAAGGCCAGTAAATAGAGGGCAGAGGCGATAAGCGAAACGAAGTAGAAAAATTTCATGGTTTTCTCCTGATCAATATCCTTTATTTGAGAATAGTCAGGGCTCACCATTTTGCTTAATGCATCATCAGATTCGTTATGGATAGGCTTTCTCTTTGATGCCCACATCGGATGTCAGCACAGTTAAATCCGCGATAAATCGAAAATGCAGCGTCCCGGGATCCCTCAGCTTTAAGAAAAGAACACGCCAGGATGTTCAGCCTGAGGTTACACCCTATAATCAACGCTGTTTGTTAGCCTGCAGGAATGCAGGTTTTGCACCCGCCCAAAAGGAAGAGATCCCGCTGATGTTTTCTCGTTTTTTTATTTATCGTCCCGTTTTCGCATGGGTTGTTGCCATTTTAATCATGCTGCTTGGCGCGCTCTCTATTACCCTGTTGCCGGTTGAACAATATCCCGATGTTGCACCGCCTTCGGTGAATATCAGCGCAACGTACACCGGTGCTTCTGCAGAGACGCTGGAGAACAGCGTCACGCAGGTGATCGAGCAGCAGCTTACCGGGCTGGATAATCTGCTCTATTTTACCTCCAGCAGCAGTTCACAGGGGAATGTGTCGGTTACCGTCACATTCAGTCAGGGCACCGATCCGGACACGGCTCAGGTGCAGGTGCAGAACAAGGTGCAGCAGGCGCTCTCCCGTCTGCCCAGCGAAGTGCAGCAGCTTGGTGTTACCGTCACCAAATCGCAGTCAAACTTCCTGCTGGTGATGGGGTTGTATGACACCACGGGCAAAAGCAACAGCACGGATATCGGTGACTGGCTGGTCAGTAATATGCAGGAGCCGCTGGCCAGGACCGAAGGGGTAGGTGACATCCAGGTGTTCGGCGGTCAGTACGCGATGCGCATCTGGCTCGATCCCTTCAAACTAAACTCCTTTGCATTGCAGCCCTCCGATGTGTCGGCGGCGATACGCTCGCAGAACATTCAGGTTTCAGCCGGTAAAATCGGCGGCCTGCCATCGCCCGACAATCAGCAGCTTACCGCCACGGTCAGAGCGCAGTCGCGACTGCAGACGCCGGATCAGTTCCGAAACATCATCGTTAAAAGCGACAAAAGCGGTGCCATCGTGCGTGTGGGTGATGTGGCGCGGGTGGAGCTGGGCGGCGAATCCTATGACATGACCACCCGACTCAACGGGCATCCTGCGGCGGGTGTCGGTGTGATGCTGGCGCCGGGCGCGAATGCGCTGGCCACCGCGACGCTGGTGAAAAACAAAGTTGAAGAGTATCGCCACTCAATGCCGGAAGGTTATGAGGTGGCTTATGCACTCGACAGCACTGACTTCATCAAAATCTCCGTTGAGGATGTGGTGATCACCCTGATCGAAGCGATTGCGCTGGTGGTAGTGGTGATGTACCTGTTCCTGCAGAATATCCGTGCGACGCTGATCCCGGCGCTGGCGGTGCCGGTGGTACTGCTCGGCACCTTTGGCGTACTGGCGCTGTGCGGCTACACCATCAATACCCTGACGCTGTTTGCTATGGTGCTGGCCATCGGGCTGCTGGTGGATGATGCCATCGTGGTCGTCGAAAACGTCGAACGCATTATGCATGACGAAGGTCTGCCGGCGCGTGAGGCAACAGAAAAGTCGATGAAAGAGATCTCCGGCGCGCTGGTGGCTATCGCGCTGGTGCTCTCCGCGGTATTTCTGCCCATGGTCTTTTTCGCCGGGTCGACCGGTGTGATTTACCGGCAGTTCTCCATCACCATCATCGCCGCCATGACCTTCTCCGTGGTGGTGGCTCTGACCCTGACGCCTGCACTGTGTGGCATGTTGCTGCGGCCGACCTCACCCCATCGTAAAGGCTTCTTTGGCGGTTTTAACCGCTTTTATGCCGCCACCGAGCGCCAGTATCGTCACAAAGTGGTGAGCACTCTGCGCCGTCCGCTGATCATGGTATCGCTTTATGCGGCAATGGGCGTGGTGCTTTTTGTGATGTTTACCCGCTTGCCGGGCAGCTTCCTGCCGACTGAAGATCAGGGCAGCATCATGCTTCAGGCAACATTGCCAGCGGGTGCCACGGCCAGCCGCACTGAGGCAGTCAATCAGCAGATTGTTGACTGGTTCCTGACTGAAGAGAAACAGAATATTGATGTGGTCTTCACCATCAATGGTTTTAACTTCAGCGGTGCTGCGCAGAATGCCGGTATGGCATTTATCAAGCTTAAGAACTGGGATCAGCGACCGGGGAGTGAAAACTCTGCCGAAGCGATTGCCGGGCGCGCCACCTACGCGCTGGCGTCGATTCGGGATGCGCAGATCTTTGCGCTGACGCCGCCGTCGGTGCCGGGTCTGGGACAGAACAACGGCTTTACCTATGAGCTGCTGGCCAGCGGTGGCACCACGCGTGAGCAACTGGGCAACCTGCGCGATCAGCTGCTACAAAGCGCAGCGCAAAGTCCGGAACTGCTCGGCGTGCGGGCCAATATCCTGCCGCAAACGCCGCAGTTGCAGGTCGATATTGATACCAGCAAAGCGGTGGCACTGGGACTGCAGCTGGATGACGTGACCGATACGCTGACCAGCGCCTGGGGCGGTGCCTATATCAATGACTTCATCGACCGGGGTCGGGTAAAGCGGGTCTATGTGCAGGGCGACGGTCAGTATCGTTCATCACCTTCTGATCTGGATAAATGGTACATCCGTAACAGTGAGGGCACCATGACGCCATTCTCGGCGTTTGCCTCGACCCGATGGACCATGGGACCCGAAAGCCTTAACCGCTACAACGGCTCTGCCTCCTACGAAATACAGGGGCAGAACGCCGAAGGGTTCAGCTCCGGCGATGCTATGAACACCATTGAGCGACTGGCCAATGAACTCCCGGCAGGGACCACAGGGGCATGGAGCGGTCTTTCGCTGCAGGAGAAGCAGGCGGGCGGGCAGTCAACCACGCTGTATGCGATCTCGATTCTGGTGGTGTTCCTCTGTCTTGCTGCGCTGTATGAGAGCTGGTCGGTGCCTTTCTCCGTGCTGTTAGCGGTGCCGCTCGGCGTACTGGGTACCGTGCTGGCGGTGGCACTGCGCGGGTTAAGCAACGATATCTACTTCCAGGTGGCGTTGCTGACCACGGTCGGACTCACCTCCAAAAACGCGATACTGATCATCGAATTTGCGGAGGATGCGGTTCGTCGGGGAAGTTCGCTGAGCGCGGCTGCGTTGCAGGCAGCGCGAACCCGTCTGCGGCCGATTATGATGACGTCGCTGGCCTTTATCGCCGGTGTGATCCCGCTGGCGGTGGCGACGGGCGCCGGTGCTAACAGCCGCATCGCCATCGGTACCGGTATCATCGGCGGTACGCTGGCAGGCACGGTACTGGCGCTGTTCTTTGTTCCGCTCTTCTTTGTCCTGGTGAAGCACTACCTGACCCGCCATCGCAAAGGCCAATAACGCAGAAAGCCCGTCTGCAGGCGGCTGCAGACGGGCTGGGATCAATGATCAGCGGAAGATTACAAATGCTGTTTAAAGAAGGCGGTCAGCTTCGCAAACGGGATCAGGTCAGTGCGGTCATAAAGGTCCACATGGCCTGCATCAGGCACGATATAGAGCTCTTTGGGCTGTGCCGCACGCTGGAACGCATCTTCGCTGAACTCGCGTGAATGCGCTTTATCACCCGTGATGAAGAGCATCGGGCGGGGTGAGATGGTCTCAATGTCATTAAACGGATAGAAGTTCATGAATTTCACGTTGCTGGTGAGCGTCGGGTGCGTGGTCAGCACAGCTGAACTGTTTTTCGGGGTGAACTCACCGCGAGGCGTCCGGTAAAAATCATAGAACTCTTTGGCTATCGGAGGCGAATCAGCATCAATTTTATGTGGTGTACCACTGGTGTACTCAGTTTTACCTCCGGTGAACTCTACATAGCGTTGCTGTGCCGCCGCTTCAATGATTTGCTTGCGCTGCGCCAGTGTCTGGCTTTTATTCAGCGCATTACGGTTGGCTGACCCCATGTCATACATGCTGACGGTAGCAATGGCTTTCATGCGGGGATCAATCTTCGCTGCGCTGATGACAAAACTGCCACTGCCACAGATGCCCAGCACACCAATCCTGTCGCGATCGACAAATTCGCGGGTACCCAGGTAATCCACGGCTGCGCTGAAGTCTTCGGCATAGATATCCGGAGAGACCGCGTTGCGTGGCTGACCTTCACTTTCGCCCCAGAATGAAAGATCAATTGCCAGGGTAACAAAACCCTGCTCAGCCATTTTCTGCGCATAGAGGCTGGCGCTCTGCTCTTTAACTGCGCCCATCGGATGACCTACCACAATTGCCGGAAGGCGCGCCGTTTTACCGGCCTCTTTTGGTCTGTACAGCGTGCCGGTCACACCCATCTGATACTGGTTTTTAAAGGTGACTTTCTCGCGGGTGACTTTATCGCTTTGATAAAAGTTATCGGCGCCGCGTGACATATCGGCAGCGCTGGCCGCAAATGAACTGATCAACAGTCCAAACATCAGGGTTAATGCTCTCATAAGAAGATCCTTATCGGGGTTGACGACGTGAGGGCAACGGGTTGCCCGGTTAAACAACACATCTGCTATCAGGCAGCGCTTTCCTTACGGGCGGTGATCATCGCCAGTCCGGCGGCAGTGACCAGTAACGTGGCGCTGATGCCAAAGGTGGTCTGCCAGCCTGCATGGTCAAAGGCCAGGCCACCCAGCGTCGACCCCAAAGCAATCGACAGCTGTACGATGGCCACCATTAATCCGCCGCCGGTCTCGGCATTTTCCGGAAAGGTTCTGGCGATCCAGGCCCACCATCCGGTTGGTGCCGCTGTTGCCACCAGTCCCCAGATGCCAAGCAGTGGCGCCACCAGCCACAGGTGATGACCAAACACCATGAGCAGCACCGCAACCAGCGCCATAATCAACGGGATGATCATCAGGGTCAGATAGAATCCGCGCTGCAAAACAGCACTGATAATCAGCGTGCCGATAAAGCCGGCGACACCAATAGTCAGCAGCACCAGCGACAGCGCAGAAACGTCAACCTGCGTCACGGTTTCCAAAAAGGGACGGAGATAGGTAAACAGGGTGAACTGGCCCATAAAGAGCAGGCCGCAGGCGGTCATACCCACCGTAACCAGTGGCGAACGCAGCAGCTGCAGAATTTTTCCTCTGCGCTGCCGGGCCGAGTTGACCGGCATCGATGGCAGCGTGAACGCCTGCCAGAGCAGGGCGATCAAGGCTACCGGCACCAGGCTGAAAAAAGCCCCGCGCCAGCCAATGACAGAACCGAGATAGCTGCCCAGCGGTGCAGCGATAACTGTCGCCAGTGCATTGCCGCCGTTGAAAATGGCCAGCGCGCGCGGCACCTGCCCGGTGGGGACCAGCCGGATAGCGACCGCCGCTGACATCGACCAGAAACCGCCAATCACCACGCCAATCAATGCCCGGCCAGTCATGTAAGTCAGATAGTTGGGTGCCATCGCCACCATCAATCCGGATAGTGACATTACCAGCGTGAGCGCCAGCAACAGAATTTTGCGGTCGAGGTTCCCTGCGATGCGGGTTATTGAGAGGCTGGTGATCACTGCCAGTGCGCCGGAGATAGCGATGCCCTGTCCGACCAGACCTTCGCTGACCGCCAGATCTTGTGATAACGGCGATAACAGGCTGACCGGCATGAATTCAGAGGCGATGAGCGCGAATACACACAGCGTCATTGCCCAAACACCACCCCAGTGCGCTTCTTTATGCCGGGGGGAACAGTCAGTTGTTTCCGTGGAAGTCATGTTGTGTCCTGTTTCATTGTTTGCGGTGCTGATGAACTCAGGAAATTTTACTGTTTCGCTTTATATTGACTAGCTAATGAATCCTTAATGGGGTTATAACCAGAACTTATAAATCTATCGGCGGGAGTGCAGTATGAAGCGCAACATGAACGACCTGCAGGCTTTTATTACCGTGGCGCGTGAGGGCAGCTTTACCCGCGCGGCAGCGCTGCTGGGCGTGACGCAGCCCGCGTTAAGTCAGACCATTACAGCGCTTGAAAACCGGATGGAGATTCGGCTGCTTACCCGCACGACCCGTAACGTTTCACCGACTGCGGCGGGTGAACGGTTAATCCAGGCGATTGGCAATCGGTTCGATGAAATTGAAGCGGAACTGGATATGCTGACCGCGATGCGGGACAAGCCAGCCGGCACGGTACGGATCACCTGCGGGCCGCATATTCTGAGCTCACTCCTGATGCCAAAGCTGACGCCATTGCTGGCGGCTTATCCTGATATCCGGCTTGAGTTCGATGCTAATCATGGCTTACGCAATATCGTGGCCGATCGATTTGATGCAGGGGTCAGGATGGGAGACACCATTGATAAAGACATGGTGGCGATGCCGATAAGCCCGCCATTACGGATGGCTGCGGTGGCCACGCCCGACTACTTTCGTCGTCATGCTGCGCCGCAGGTTCCGCAGGATCTGCTGCATCACAACTGCATTAATATGCGGCAGGCCACAGCGGGTGGGTTGTACGTTTGGGAGTTTGACGGTGAAGAGGGGCCGTTAAATGTGCGGGTAGATGGACAACTGACGTTCAACACTTCGGCACACATTGCAGAAGCGGCTCTCGCCGGGCTGGGGATCGCTTTCCTGCCTGAGCAGGAAGTCGCAGAAGGGCTGGAGCAGGGCACCTTAATCCGCGTGCTGGAGCGCTGGTGCGAGCCGTTTCCCGGCTATTACCTCTACTATCCCAGCCGCAAGCAACATTCACCCGCATTTACCCTGGTCAGAGAGGCATTAAGGCTAAAAGAGGGGGCATGATGAAACTTATTGGAATAGATGCCATTCCATGGCGTAATACGTCCTAAAGCGCTTTATTCAGAATTACTTAGAAGGACGGCGACTAATTTTGCCTCCTTTCCGACCGGCTTCCCTGGCTTTTTCAGGATCGTTTTTGAAATTGCCCCCACTGGCCTTGCCTCCTGCACTGCCAGCTTCACTCGCCCGTTCTGGATCGTTGGCAAAATTGCCGGCACCACCTCTGTATTTCTGTTGTGTCATAGGAAGACCTCATATCAATGTTCCATTAGATAAAAAGGACTAGCTAGTCACATCTGCAAGCATAGTCGTCCGCTTCGTTTATGCAAATGCACAGAATTAAAGTATTGATAAGACTGATTTTAATTTGTCGCAGGGTGATAGCTGGCAGCAGCTGGATGAGAAAATCACGTTCGCCACGCAGGATGAACAGCAGGAAGCGAGGGGATCAATAGGCTACGGTTCCGGCGACACGCTGCCAGATTTACGCGACCTGCCTGCCGAAGCTCGGGAGCGCTGCGAACAGCACTGGAACCAGCAGAGTGACAGGTAAACAGGAATAGCGCCGCTTTGTTTGTTAGCGGTGAAGTCTCCTGTTTAAGAGAGACGCCTGGAAGCGGCAGAATAAACCTCTGAGCGCTCTCTTTTCCCGACAGCCACCACAAAAACCACCACCCGGTCATCAATAACCTGGTATACAAGTCGATAACCGGATGACTTTAGCTTGATCTTATAGCAGTCAGGTATCCCGCTGAGTTTGTTCGCCTCAATTCTGGGTGACTCAAGACACTCAGCCAGCTTCTTTTTAAGCTGTTCACGTACTGTCGGGCCCAGCTTGCGCCACTCTTTAAGTGCCCTCTGATCGAACTCCAGTTGCCAGGTCATTAAAGGTCATCCAGTGTGACCCGGACAGGCTCAGGGTTTCGCAGGCGTTCTTTAACTATGTCTACTAACGCCGCATCTTCGTCACTGAGTAACGTTTGCTTAAAGGGAAGACGTTCATTATCTGCAATATATTCAAGCATCAGGCGCAGCGCATCAGAAGGAGTCACACCCATTTTTTCGAGCGCAGCATAGGATCGTGTCTTCAGGTCATCATCGATTCGAATGTTAATTGTGCCCATAGCGAGTTCCTTTGTATTTACACTTGACATTACAATTGTCGCACTGATGAGTCTGTATCGCAAACAGTAAACATCAGTCACCCGCACAGCCTTATATCTTCCCGGTAAAATCACGCTAAAGCTTATTTTATGCTACGAAAATATAACATCTTCATCCATTAAACCAACTGCAGCAATCGTTAAAGGTTTTCCCGCTACTGGCGATAACCAACAGGCGTTGAGTGCGCCGATCATTGATGAACCCGGCACTCCGCGACGAGTTCTGAACGCGAACGGACCTGCTTTTAGCCCTCCTTTTATACACACCAGAAAGCGCTAATTTAAGCGCAAATTACTCAAATAAAAGCGAAAATAATAATATGTCGATCATTAAGACGATCAAAAGACACCTGCCTGTTGCCCGTCTTAGGCGTAGCAGTCAGCCTGCCAATGGCACCTACGATTGTCGTGCGTTGCCAGATTCACTGGCCTCCGTGGGTTTAAGCTCGCGGGCGGGCGGCATCCTGATGACCTTCGTTCCGCCTGAAGCCGATTTTCAGCGGGTCAGTCAGGCCTGGCAGCGATTCAATTCCGCCGACCTGACGGTATTGACGCTCTCTTCCAACGGCGCGCTGAGCAGCAGCAGATCGCAAAGCACCTACTGTGATGGCAATGGCCCGGAGGGAAGCTACCTCTGGCTGCCGGACACACTGATCGCACGCCATGAGACGCATATTGTTGATCTGCATGTCGCCGACACGCAGACGGCCAGCCAGCGCATCACCGCCATCCAGCAGGAGCTGGCGCGCTTGCAAGTGCGGATGCCGCTCTCGGCCGATCGTACTTTCGCCATGATTTACTGCGACGGATTAT
The DNA here is from genome assembly GCF_011800405.1 of Pantoea sp. EKM21T. NCBI lineage: Bacteria > Pseudomonadati > Pseudomonadota > Gammaproteobacteria > Enterobacterales > Erwiniaceae > Pantoea > Pantoea sp. EKM21T. The sequence continues at coordinate 64,144 of NZ_JAALFV010000010.1, read as the reverse complement.
CGGCATCCGAAGGCTTTCTGATGCAGGCCTGGTATAACAGCGGGCGCTTTCCCTGCCTGGCGATTGGCGGTTCTGCCGGGGGTAAAATCACCTTTGATGGCACCTGGATTGGTACAGGTGGCAGGGTGTTACAGGGCAAGGCTGTGATTGTGTTCTGCCAGATGGCGTCAGGAAAATCATTTGCTCCTTTTAAAAGCCAGAACTTTACGCCACGCGATCAGAGCTGGCTGATTGCTGAAGCCGATCCGGTTGCGCGTACTGTAACGTCAGTATTTAACCGCCAGGGGCAGCAGCAATCGTTTGTTGCGGCGCTGTGTGAACATCTCAACTGCAACGAAGCGCAACTGAGCGAACGGCTAAAGGGACTCACTTTTGGCGTTAAAGTTGGCGGCGAGTACTTTATTCGCTCGATCGCCAAAATTGAATCGGGCGGCGTACACTTTTTCTGCGATCTTGAGTTTGGCGATCGACTGTTCCTGATGGAAGAGAAAGACTTTAAACAGACGACGCAGCAGGAGTGGCAGGCTTTTACCGCTCAGCATGGCAAACCCGCGGCGATCCTGATGAACGACTGTATTCTGCGCCGTGTCGGCAATGCCGATAAGCTGCATAATGCCCATTTCTTCAAAGGCATTGCCACCGCCGGTTTTTCCAGCTTCGGCGAAATCCTGGGTGTGCCCATCAATCAGACGCTCTCCGCGCTGGTGTTCTTTAATCATGACGTCAAAGCGATGAGCCAGTTCCCGGTAGAGTACGCCGGCTACGCGGCACACTACGCGCAGCGAGCGTTGCGTCGCTGGGAAGCGCTGAACAGCATCCAGACGCGGGTGCTGGATCGGGTTATCACTTATCAGCAGGCGCTGACGCCGCTGATGGAGGCGCTGCCGGTGCTGGAAACAGCCACTCAGAGCCAGGGAGAAACCCTGAGCCTGGCAGAGAGCAGTATCCGTAACATCAGTAACATCGCCACCGAGAGTCAGCAGGCGCAGGGCCGGCTGGATGATGGTCTGGACGATCTGGAGAAAATTTCCAACGGCATCAATGAGATTACGCATGGCATCAGCAATATTGCTTTCCAGACCAATATCCTGGCGCTGAATGCCGCAGTAGAAGCGGCTCGTGCAGGCGAGGCTGGGCGGGGATTTGCTGTGGTCGCGGGCGAAGTTCGTCGTCTGGCGCACTCCTCAAAAGAGCAGGCTGAAGCTACGGCCAGTAACATCGGTGAGGCAGTCAGCACCATCTCACGTATCCGGCTGGTGGCCAGTGATTCGGCGCAGACCGCCGCCCAGATGGCAGAGCGCAGTATCAGTGCAGCCGATACGCTGGCGGCCATGAATCAACAGACGCGACATGAGCGCGCTGACATTGCGAAGCATCTCGGCAGCCTGCGTGAACTGACGCAGGGGATGGATGCGATGCAGGAAGCCGTCGCGCAGCTCAAGGTGTTACAAACTCTTTCCGGTGCGCAGGTTAAGGGCTGATTTATCAGCATAAAAGACAAAAAAGTGCGGTGTAAGCGTAACGACCAGGCAGGGCGGGCTTTCAGTTGTTACACTTGTCGGTGATTAACCACGCAGAGGTATGAATGAAAATTAAAAGTTATGCAGCCATGCAGGCTGGCCAGGCCCTTGAACTCTATGAGTACGATGCCGCCGAACTGGCAGCCGAAGAAGTCGAAGTCCAGGTCGAATATTGTGGCGTCTGCCACTCAGATCTGTCGATGATCGACAACGAGTGGGGCATCTCTCAGTTCCCGGTGATTGCAGGACATGAAGTTATTGGCCGGGTTTCAGCCCTGGGCGAAGCGGCTAAGAACAAAGGTCTTTCAGTCGGCCAGCGTGTAGGAATCGGCTGGACAGCAAAAAGCTGTCAGCACTGCGATGCCTGTATTAACGGCGAGCAGGTTAACTGTCAGCAGGGCAGCATCCCGACCATCATGAACAAAGGTGGTTTTGCCGAGAAGCTGCGTGCTGACTGGCAATGGGTTATTCCGCTGCCAGAAAAACTGGATGTGGCGAGCGCCGGTCCGCTGCTGTGTGGCGGTATCACCGTGTTTAAACCGCTGCTGATGAGCAACATCACGGCAACCAGCCGTGTGGGTGTGATTGGTATCGGCGGACTGGGCCATATCGCAATCAAGATCCTGCACGCGATGGGTGCCGAAGTGGTGGCATTCAGCTCAACGCCAGATAAGAAGCAGTCGATCCTGGATATGGGCGCGGATGAAGTGGTTAACAGCCGTGATCCAGAAGCTCTGAAAAAGCAGGCAGGCCGTTTTGACCTGATCCTGAGTACTGTGGCGGTCGACCTGGACTGGAAACCTTATTTCGCTGCGCTGGCACCTCAGGGTAAATTCCACACCGTGGGTGCCGTGATGAAGCCGATTGAAGTGAGTGCTTTTGATCTGATCCTGGGCGACAAAGCGGTGACCGGTTCATCAACCGGCTCACCAGGCCAGTTGCGTTCGCTGCTGCGACTCGCCTCGCGTGCGGATATTGCGCCACAGGTTGAGTTCTTCCCGATGTCTGACATCAATAAAGCGCTGGATCACGTTCGCGCCGGTAAAGCCAATTACCGTGTGGTTCTGAAAGCCGATTTCTGATGCGAATCTGAAATGACATGCCGCAGCCTGCTGCGGCATTTTTTTATCCTCAATTTGTCAGCAATCCCTTAATCCTGCCACAAAAAAAATCGCAGTTTGGCCCGATTCCATCGAACACTGTCCTCTGAGCCTGTTACGCGCAGGTAAACAGTGCCGTAAAGTGACCTCATGGTAGCCAGTAAGCCTGGCTGATTTCACTGAGACTGTTCACGGAGACAAAATGAAGCTGACCCAGATTCGTAATGCCACCCTGCTACTGGACTATGCAGGCAAAAAATTCCTGATCGACCCGATGCTGGCCGAAAAAGAGGCCTGGCCCGGATTTGCCGGAAATGCCCGTCCCCATCTGAGAAATCCGATGGTTGAGCTGCCTGTCCCGGTCGCTGCACTGCTGGCAGTCGATGCGGTTATTATCACCCACACGCATATGGATCACTGGGATGAGGCTGCGCAGCAGCTAGTGCCGAAGACGATGATGATCTACAGCCAGGATGAAACGGATGCAGCGCTGATTCGTTCGCAGGGGTTTGAAAATGTTCGCGTGCTGCAGGATGAGAATCCGTTTGTTGATGGCCTGACGATTTATAAAACCGACGGTCAGCACGGCAGCAATGCGTTATATGCCGACAAAGTGATGGGCGATATTCTGGGTGACGCCTGTGGCCTGGTCTTTACCCATCCGGCAGAAAAAACCCTCTATATAGCTGGCGATACCGTATGGGTCAAACCCTATGTCAGAGCGCTGCAACGTTTTCAGCCGCAGGTGGTGGTAATGAATATCGGCAATGCAACCAACGATCTCTATGGGCCGATTATTATGGGAAAAGAGGATACCCAGCGCACGCTGAATATCCTGCCTGACGCAACGCTGGTTGCCTCACACATGGAGGCGATCAACCACTGTTTGCTGACGCGCGCAGAGCTGCGAGCCTGGACTACCGAACAGGGTATTGCTGACCAGGTGCTGATCCCGGAAGATGGTGAAACAATGACGTTCTGAGCGTCGTGGCACTAAACCGGCACAATTGTGCCGTGAGTTCTCAACACTACGCTTTCACACAATAAGGGGGAGAGGATGGCTGCTCTGAGAGTCGCGGTGCTGGCAACGGCCGGTTTTAGTCCGTTTCATTTTTCAGTTCCCTGTATTCTGTTCGGCTCAGCCCTGCCGCAGCCGGATCTGTTTCATGTCGATATCTGCGCACTGAAACCAGGCCCGGTCATCTCAGAGATGGGGTTGTCAATTACGGTGGAACAGGGTCTTGACCCGCTTGATCAGGCGGACATTATTATCGTGCCCTACTGGCATAATCCGGCTGAAAAACCTGCGCAGGCGCTGCTTGATAAGCTGGTGGCAGCCTGGCAGCGCGGCGCAGAGATCGTTGGACTATGTCTGGGCACTTACGTACTGGCTTATGCAGGCTTGCTCGATAAGCATCGTGCTGCCACTCACTGGGAATTTGAGCGTGACTTCTGCGAGCGCTTTCCGCAGGTTCACCTCGACAGTAATGCTCTTTATACCCGGGACACTCGTCTGATCACTTCTGCCGGCACCGCGGCGGGCATCGACTGCTGCCTGGATATCATCCGTCACCACTATGGCAGCGCCATGGCTAATCGGGTAGCCAGACGCATGGTGGTGCCGCCTTACCGTGAAGGCGGTCAGGCGCAGTTCATTGAGCGGCCGGTTCCGGAAACAACGCGTGACAGTAAGATCAACGCGTTGCTGGCGTCCCTGCGACAGAATCTGCATCAGCCGCAGGATCTTGACTCACTTTCGCGGACGCTTGGCATGAGCAGGCGAACGCTGACGCGTCATTTTCACAAGGCAACAGGCATGTCCCTGGGAGAGTGGCTGACAGCAGAGCGTCTGCAACGCAGCCAGCTATTACTCGAAACCACCGGCATCAGCATTGAATGTGTGGCAGAAAAGGCGGGTTTTGATTCGCCCGTGTCATTTCGTCAGCGTTTTAAATCCCGGTTTGGCGTCTCTCCCAGCGAGTGGCGCCGGACATTTCGGGGGCCGCATCCGGTGATGAGTGATGAGACATTACGACAGGACGATGAGTGACCAGGCCCGGATGAATTTCTGCGCCTGTGACTTTGCCTGCCGGAATATTCCCGCGTAATGACGGTCACTATTCCGGCAGAAATAAATGCGACTACAGCAGGAAATCATCCAGCGACTGGCCGTTTTCAATGGCCGCCTTAATTACGGAGGGCGTTCGGCCCTGACCCGTCCAGTAACGAACCTGACCATTTTCGTCATTGTAACGGTATTTCGCCGGACGCTTTGCGCGTTTCTTTTTGCCGGTTACCGAGGGGGATGCGCTATTCACCAGCTCCGCCGGGTTAATCCCTTCTTCCATTAACAGCTCCTGGTAGAACGCCAGTTTTTCTGCTTTCTCACGGGCTTCCGCTGCCCGCGCGTTTTCCTCTTCACGACGTTCATTTACCACGGTCTCTAATTTCTGGCGTAACTCTTCCAGCATATCTAAAGCCATATTGCGCGCCTCTGCACGAAGCGTGCGGATATTGTTCAGGCTGCTCAGGTTCTTACTCATAACAAATCCTCAAATACTCAACTTAATCAATGAAGTGCAAATTATTCAGCTGGCAAGGGTAACATTTACCCACGTGATATTTGAAGCGCTAGTGTAGCCTTATTCGCTATTAATCCTCTATTAAGGGTGCTGGTTGAACCAATAAAGAAGAAATTTTAAGCGAAATCTGCTGGTTAATTGCGGATTATCATTGTTGAAACAGGATTGTGGGATTTGCATTTTTGCTTTTGATTAACTGTGCTTAAATCAGTCAACAGGGTTTATTAAGGACAGGCATGAAGTTTCGCCAAAAAAATGAGGGTTCAGCGCCAAAAATCTCGCCGCTGCTAAGAAGTATTATCCTTTCAGGCGTATTGCTCAGCGTGGCGGTGATTGGCTTAAATGTGTGGACGCTGCGGGAAGACTGGAATGAAACCGTCGATAAAGCTGAAGATACGGCGGTTAATCTGTCGCTGTCACAGGCGCGTCAGGCGGACGATACATTTTTGCAGACCGAGCTCTCTTTGCGCGAGGTGCAACGCGAGCTCGAAAAGCAGATTGCCACAACCGGTGTAGATGGCGAGGCGCTGAGCCAGACGATGCGCCTGTTGCAGAGCCACCTGCCACAACTACATGGCTTATTCTACTATGATGCGCAGGGGAAATGGATAGCCACTTCTATGAGCCGGATACCGCCTGACATCAATAATTCCGATCGTGAATATTTCGATTATCACCGCACCAGCCCGCGCGATACCCTGCACGTCGGCCCGGTGCTTCGCAGCCGCACCACTCACGAGCTGGTGATCCCGGTTACGCTGCGTGTGAACGATGCCTTTAACGGCTTTCGGGGTGTCTTACTCGCCACCGTCAAAGTGGACTATTTCCGCCGTTTCTACAGCTATTATGAACTTAGCGAAGGCGATGTACTGGTACTGATGCTGGCAGACAGTACCGTGCTTTACGCCCGTCCGATGCCGGATAGCTACATCGGCAAAAACCTCTCAGTGAGTCCGCTTTTCCTCAGGATGCTGGCCCATGCGGATAAAGGCAGCGGTCAGTGGACCGCTGCGCTTGATGGTAAAAAACGCATCTTTGGCTTTGTCCGCTCACAGCGATACCCGCTGGTGGTTGCCGCGGGATATGACAAGCGCGCGCTGTTTAACCACTGGCTCAAGAGCTGGGTACATGATCTGATTCTGAGCCTGGCGCTGCTGATTGTTATTCTTTTACTGGGTGCATTTGTACTGCGTCAGGCACGGCATACACTGCGTTATCAGCTTGAGCTGACCCGATTACGCGATGATCTGACCGCGGCTAATCGCGCACTGGAAAATCTGGCACAGAGTGACGGGCTGACGGGTGTTGCCAACCGGCGCCATTTTGATCACATCCTGACTGAATGCCTGCAGAACGCGGAGCGCAGTGGCCAGCCGGTGTCATTAATCCTGCTCGATATCGATTATTTTAAACGTTTCAACGATACCTACGGCCATGTGGCGGGTGACGACTGTCTGAAAAAAGTGGCTACTGTTCTGAAGAACGCCGCCCGCCGCAAAAACGAACTTACGGCCCGATATGGCGGCGAAGAGTTTGCCATTATTCTGCCCGGACAGCCGTTGTCAGCCGCGTTGAACTTCGCTGAATCGATCATCGATGCTGTTAACAGGCTCGATATCCCGCATCTCACCACGGAACTGCCGCAAAAGCACGTCACCCTGAGTGCAGGCTGCGCCGTCTATCTTGCTTCAGGCTCACAACAGGAAAAAGAATCGCTGATAGCGCGCGCGGATGAGGCTTTGTATCACGCGAAACGGGCAGGGCGTAACCAGGCCATGTGTGAAGAACGTAGCGGCTGAGCATCCGTGATCAAATCCTGAATCCTGCCTGTGGCATGGTGACTGCTCAACTTAAACAGGGAGCGGCCATGTCAAACGATATCGGTTTCACTCATCTTGCTTTACAGGTACGGGATTTAGAGAAGAGCGTAGATTTTTATCAGCGTTATGCCGGGATGCAGGTGATACATCAGCGTGAACCTGGCATTCCTGAAGCACAGAAAGTGGCGTGGCTGTCGGATTTAACCCGACCTTTTGCGCTGGTGCTGGTGCAATCTGACAACAGTGTAGATACGCCGCTGGGTCCATTTGGTCATATAGGGGTGGCCTGTAGCAGCCGTGAAGAGATAGATGAAAAAGTGGCACTCGCACGGCTCGAAGGTGTGTTGCGACGCGACGCGCAGCAATCTGGTGTGCCAGTCGGCTACTGGGCATTTTTTGCCGATCCTGATGGCAATACGCTAGAGCTCTCTTATGGTCAGCAGATCGGACTGGAAATTATCACAGCCGCCACACGCAATCGCTGAATAAATAAAGCGGTTGAGAGAACAGAATGAAACCCATTACCTGTTGCGTGACTGCGTAAAGCTTTTCAGTTATTGAGTTCAGGGTAACGCCTGAGCAGGATTATGGATGGAGAGACAATAACAAGATGAGAAAGGAAAGGGTACAGGCTGGCCGGTAATTGAGATGCTTGAACCTGACCATTTATGGTGAAAAAACCGCCTGCCTGATGCAGGCGGTGTTTCATTATGCATACTGGATTAAATCAGGAAATCATCCAGCGATTTACCTGCATCAATGGCAGATTTAATAGCAGATGGGGTACGGCCCTGGCCAGTCCACTGCTTAACCTCACCATTTTCGTCGGTGTACTGATATTTAGCCGGACGAGGCGCGCGTTTTTTCTTCACGGCTGGTGCAGTCGGCATACCATTTAACAGTTCGTTAGGATCGATACCTTCCTGCAACAGTAATTCACGGTACTTTGCCAGTTTCTCAGCTTTTTCACGATTAGCTGCTTCAGAAGCCTGTGCTTCCTCACGTCGCTCACTCACCACAACCGACAGTTTTTCCAGCATTTCTTCCAGGGCAGCAAGGTCAAGCTCGCGAGCGTTTGCGCGAAGGGTACGGATATTATTCAAGCTGTTGAGAGTGTCACTCATCAAAGTCACCATAGTCATGTTCAGATAATAAAATACAGAGCGGGTTCACGCTGATGCTTTTCGTCAGACCTGCTTTTTTAAGATGCTTGCCTTCGAAGAATCAAAATACAGAACCGATAGTTCAACGCCAACATATTAATCGCTTTCTCAAAGAGTTTAAACTGTAATTAACGTAAGACCCTTAAACAAAAGTAAAGTTACTCTTTTTTTTACACTCTTCGCTCAAAATGTCAAAAAGGTGCCTCATCTGATGATGCTCAATAATTTAGTTACGTTATGGATAAACCAGGCTTTCACGCCGCTTTTCCAGCAGAATCGCTTCGCTAATCGCGGACCTGCTTTGTTCCGAGAGGCAGTCACCGTGCATACTTCTCCAGATAAGGCTGGATATGTCCATGAGGCCACCATAATAGGGTTGTAAAGGACGCATAGCAAAATTACTAAAAAATAACCATCAGGCGGCTGATTTATTCAGACAATATCTAAGGCCATGAAATCAGATTAATTTATCACTTAAATAACGTTCTGGTTAAGGCGATCATCACCAGACGGGTTATGGCTTTGTTTTAAAAGCCTGGAGAGACAAACCCCAGTAAAGGGGGATAAAACAGTCAGATTCACGCGTGACCTGTATGACCCTGGATTGATTATTTAGGGGCGTAATGACTTTTTAGCCGCCGTATGGGGCCAGAGAGGCTTTCCGCTAATCAAGGAAACCTGAGCCACATCATCCGGGTACCATATTGCCTTATGCGCCGATGAAGCGGTAAACAGTGCGATCTCAATTGCCCTCAATACTTACTCACAAGCAAGCTAAACTGTATAAGAGACGCTATTGTCAGCGTTATAAGGGGTTTTCAGGAGAGACTGGCGTGTTCAAAGGCAATAAAAAGTCATTACCGGTTCGCTACTGCAAAACGTGTAATAAACCGATGTCATGGCGAAAAAAGTGGGAACGATGCTGGGACGAGGTGTTGTATTGCTCGGAACGGTGCCGGCGGCAGCGTACTGATCGGCAAGAGGATGATACAGAAATAAAACCTGAACCTGACCTCTGACGCTGATCAAAGCTGGCCAGGGATTGACCTGGCCTCAGTCAGGGGAATGGGGCTATTGCTGTACCTCGATCTGTTGCCAGCCTCTTTTAAACATACAATCTTTAACCAGTATCTCTCGCTGGCTTTCATTGGCGTCGCTGGTGGAGTAATCGGTGTCAGTGGTTTTATATTTACTGTCTTTTGAGGTGTATTTACCGCTAACGACATTGTCAGGGGGTAAATCCCGCAGTGCCTGGGCCCGACAGGCTGTTTCCGTTATTGTTTCCTGCTGTTCAGATGCATCTGGCTTGACCCATTTATACTGCACACATCCGGTCAGACAGAGAGTAAATAACATCAGCATAAGAGGTTTCATAATCTGTTTCTCAGTGCTCCCCGCCTGAGTTGAGACGAGTGATTGAGTAAGGAAACCGATCGGCAGGGTTTCCTCACCACAAAAAAAGGGAAGAGTCATCCGACGTTAAAATGTCAGGCCGCCACCGATATAGGGACCATCGATCAGGGTATGACCCGGACGTCCATCTTTGCCATCAACACCCGCATAGCGATAGCCCACTTTTAACACCAGTGGATCCACAGGTGACCAGCTGACACCGCCATTGGCCTCAACGAAATTCTTAACGCTGTTGGTCAGCTGTTCCGGGGCGGAATAACCTTCTCCATACAACGCAAAATTAGCGGGCAGATTGATTTTCACACCGCCGCCAACAGGAAACGCAACGCCGTTATCTCCTTTTTTGCCGCCGATGTAAGCGGCTTTAACGCCAGCCGTCAGCATCACAGGTCCAATTTCAAGGTTATAACCGGTACCCGCCTGACCAATCTGAACACCATCCGCCGTATTTTTGATCCACTGACCATCAACATAAAGCCCGCCGGATGAACGGCCGATTTCTGCGTCCAGTACCGAGGTGTTTTTACTTTGTTCGGCATTCAGGCCAATGGCCATGGCTGAGGAGGATGCACACAATAATAAGCCAAAGCCAATTACAGAAATTTTCATTGCTCAGTTTTTCCACAGAATCAGATTTTCAGGATAATGATTAAGATTGCTATTAAAGCAGGATTACTTTTGCACAATCTCTTTAACATCGTGCTGTTGTAACTGATGCATGTTTCCATCCGTGTCTTTATAAGAGATCATGCCTGTTTCTTTATCTTTTGCGGGTTTGCCATGAGTCGTAATCATGTGCCCATCGTTGGTGGAGATCACATAATTGCTTGAGCAGGCGGAAAGGGACATAACAGAAGTTATCATCGCAATAGCAAAAGCGAATTTCTTGCCAGAATTAAAAGATGTCATTTTACTTTCCTGTCGTTTCTTTTTAAGAAGATGCGGCATTATTCGCTGTGATTGTTAAACGACATGCTAACAATCCGGCTGTTTGCCTCTTTATCAGGATGATAATGATCTGGATCAATATCATGGGTTGCTCAGGAGTAAGCAACCATGGCGGGTATTGATTGTTTTGCGACCAGTACTTGCGGAAGCGAAGGCAGAAGTTTGTACTGAGAGAATCAGGAAGAAAACCAGCAAGGTAGAGGAAAAGAAACTTAAGCTCGAATCCGCAAAAATGAATCTGAAAGAAGCACAGGCTGATGTTCAAAGACTGAACTAAACGCATTTACTCGTAGGCTCACGCTGGCGAATCTCCGAACTTCGGTAAATTCCGCATGTTCCTTTATCTCTTGTCAGTTTGGGTAGGCATCAGGCTATCACCACTCTCCTCTTCTGTTTATGCATGTTCAGACAGTATCAGGCAACATTCTTCCCCTTTTAATGCCAGAAAGGGCTGCATTCCGAATGGGAGCCGTTGTCGATACACTGCATACGCAGCGTTACTGGGTTCTATTACTATCATCGGGAACCAGGCATAGAAAAAAACCACTCAGTTGAGTGGTTGTAAAAAGAAAAAAATAGTTAATGAGCAAAACTGCGATACATAATGTTTTAATACTGGGATATATCTATGCCAGGAAATAATATCTGTTAACAGACATGTTAGCTATGGGATTTATAAGAAATGATGCAAAGTGAAAGCGTAACAATGACCATAATACAGTGAATGTTAAAAGTTCAGCTCTCACGTAACTGTTTATCTATCAATTTATTTTGTTAACAACATGGATTTAACTTTGATTGTTTTTCTGATGCGGATTTATCGTGCGCATCATGCTCATTACATTTTTAAAACACATGGAGGTAATCAATTTTCTTAAGATCCCGTTAAGATCTGCATCGTAAATTAGCCCGACAATTTTAACGGAGATAAATATGAAAAAGTTTCTTTTAGCAGCATTGTTTGCCGGTATGAGTTTTGGAGTTGCTGCACAGGAAGGTTTTGTTAATCCAGCAGGGCAGGGGTATTCTCAGGGCGGATTTAAAGGTCCGACACCCGGCGTCTCTTCTGTCGCTCAGGTTAAGACGCTGCGTGATGACGCATGGGTCGTTCTGGAAGGTAACATCATCAGACAAGTGGGGCATGAACTTTATGAGTTCAAAGATGCTACCGGAACGATTAATGTCGATATTGATGACAAGCGCTGGATGGGACAATCGTTATCACCGAGTGATAAAGTCCGTCTTGAAGGTGAAGTTGATAAAGACTGGAACAGTGTTGAGATTGATGTAAAAACGGTTCGGGTTCTTAAGTAATCCTTATTCGCTCATCACCTGGTGGTGGCCTGAAAATCAGGGCACTGCCATTGTGAAAATGATCCTTCCAGGACGCCTTTCTTTCATTACAGCGGCCGCAGTTTAGTTACAACACCCTGTTTGAGCAGATTACGTTACCGGCGATATCCTGCCAGATTGGTTTTTTTGATTAAACCTGAACGGAGCCGTTCTGTGAATCCGAGTGCTCATTGACTAGCCGCCCCGCACGGCCCGAAGGGCCGTAATAGTTATTTACGGCAGATTGAATGATGTAACTAAATGGATACTCTCTGCTAGAGTGCGGGAATGATTCTACATTCTCCACATCCGCCTTTAACTGTTGAACCCGCGCCTGGAAGAACCCCCATTTAATGCGCTGTTGACCTGCCGTTGACCCTGACGGCCGTTTTCTTCTGCCTGCCCGATGCCAGATCAAAAACCGAAACGAGTATCATTTATAGAATGAGTGCTTCTTACTTTTAGGCAGGGCGTGATATGGCAATGAATATGGGCAGCACCTACCGGATCCTTGGCTATCAGCCATCGGTAAATTCCGCCTGGCGCCAGAAATTACTGACAATGGGTATGCTTCCCGGCGCAGTTATTGAGGTCATTCGCGTGGCGCCAATGGGCGATCCGGTGCAGATCTCTACCCGCCGTGTCAGCCTGGCGGTGCGGCAGCGTGACCTGGACGACATCATCCTGGAGGAAATCGTCTGATGAAGAAGATAACCATCGGGCTGATTGGTAACCCTAATACCGGCAAAACCACGCTGTTTAATCAGCTCACCGGTGCCCGACAGCGGGTCGGGAACTGGGCTGGCGTCACGGTTGAGCGCAAAGAGGGTCAATTTTTTACCGCGCAGTCAGATGTCAGGCTTATTGATCTGCCAGGCACCCGATCGCTGACAACGCTATCTGCTGAAAGCTCGATAGATGAGAGCATCGCCTGCCAGTATCTCTATCAGGATCACGCCGATTTGGTGATTAACGTCGTCGATGCCTCCAGTCTGGAAAGTAATCTGTTCCTGACCTTTCAGCTGCTGGAACTGGGCGTACCCTGCATTGTCGCCCTGAACATGCAGGATATTGCCGCCAGCCAGAACATCACTATTGATGTCGCAGCACTGTCAGCTCATCTGGGATGTCCGGTCATTTCACTGACCTCAACCAAAGGTGATGGCATTGCCCAGCTCAAAGCGCTGATTGACCAGCCCCATATTTACCGCGCACCTGAACGGGTACGTTATCCGGCCGCGATTGAAACGGCCATTGAGCAGCTCTGCCAACAGATGCCCGCCGCCATAGCCCCACAAAAACGCTATTGGCTGGCCTTGCAACTGCTGGAAGGGGATATCAACAGTCAGAAACTTTGTCCGGCGCTGGTTCCGCATTTGCCCGAGATTATGCAGCAGGCCGGTGGAGAGACCGGCGTACAGATTGCCGATTACCGCTATCGCACCATCAATGCGCTTTGCGCGGCAGTGAGTAACATTCATCACGCAATGCCCGCCGGTCTGACCCGCAGGATCGATAAAATTGTGCTGAACCGCTGGCTGGGCATTCCGATATTCCTGGCAGTGATGTATGTGATGTTCGTGCTTTCAATTAACATTGGTGCCGCGCTACAGCCACTGTTCGACAGCAGTTCGGTGGCGATATTCATTCATGGTGCGCAATGGCTGGGCTATGTCTGCCACTTCCCTGACTGGCTGACGGTTTTCCTGGCGCAGGGTATCGGTGCCGGTATCAATACCGTGCTGCCGATCATTCCGCAGATTGGCCTGATGTTCCTGTTCCTCGCTTTCCTTGAAGACTCCGGCTACATGGCGCGCGCCGCTTTTGTGATGGATCGTCTGATGCAGTCACTGGGCCTGCCGGGAAAATCCTTTGTGCCGCTGATTGTCGGCTTTGGCTGTAATGTCCCGTCGGTCATGGGGACACGGACGCTGGATACATCGCGTGAGCGTCTGCTGACGGTGTTGATTGCGCCTTTTATGTCATGTGGCGCACGGCTGGCGATTTTTGCGGTTTTCGCTGCGGCATTCTTTAACACCCACAGTTCCAGCCTGGTTTTCTCCCTCTATCTGCTGGGCATTGTGGTGGCCATCGCGACCGGGCTGGTGCTTAAGCATACCCTGCTGGGCGGAGAAGCCTCGCCGTTTATCATGGAGTTGCCGGTCTATCACCGGCCTCACCTTAAAAGCCTGCTGTTGCAGACCTGGCAACGGCTGAAAATGTTTGTGGTGCGAGCCGGACAGGTGATTATCCTGGTGAGCATGCTGATTGGCGTACTGAGCAGTTTTGCCTTTAATGGCCAGATGGTTAATGACATTAACCACTCTGCGCTGGCGGCGACCAGCAAAGCGATCACGCCCGTGCTGTTGCCGATTGGTGTCACTCAGGATAACTGGCAGGCAACAGTGGGGCTGGTGAGCGGCATCATGGCGAAAGAGGTCGTGGTCGGCACGCTCAACAGCCTTTACACCACAGAGGCAATCCAGAGCAGTCCATTTGATCCGCAGGCTTTTGACCTGCCTGGTGAGCTTAAAGAGGCGCTGACAGAGACCTGGGCGGGGTTAACGGCTGCCTTCAGAATTGATGCGCTGGCCCATCCCATCGATGCCAGTAAAGGCGATGGTGAGATGGCGACTGGTTCGATGGGCGTGATGTCAGCCAAATTTGGCAGTGGCTTTGCCGCTTACAGTTACTTAATTTTTGTCCTGCTTTATGTTCCCTGCGTCTCGGTCATGGGGGCTATTGCGCGGGAAGCCGGTAAAAAATGGATGATGTTCTCATTCTTCTGGGGACTCAACATCGCCTACACCACCGCCACGCTGTTTTACCAGACCGTCACTTTTGCCGACCATCCTGCATTCAGTGCGACCTGCCTGATAAGCGTGCTGGTGCTGAACGGAATCATCCTGCTGGCATTGCGAAAAGCGGGAAGCCGGGTGCAGTCAATACCGGTCATGCTCAGGGAGGAAAAGGGGAGTTGCAGCGGCTGCCACGGCGGCTGTGATAAGCAGAAAGGCTTTGCCCGGTAAAAATAAGTACTGATGACATTCACTCTTTCCGCTGCCGGCGATTCCTGGCCGCAGCGGACAGGTGAGGATTGTCCTGTTGATTGTTCTTACGATTTGAAGCCAGAATAGTGGGATGATTAGCGTATGAGCAGTGACAAAGGCCACATGACAATTAACCCGGCCAGAAGCATTATCCTTCCCGCTGAAGGCAGATGTTTACCAAAGCAACTCTGACCATGCACTGCAGCATGCGCTTATTATGGATAGCGGCTCCTGTTTTGCAGACAGATTTGCAGCATGCGGTATGACAGTAAGAATAAATCAACTAAATCAGCCGGATGAGCTCTGTGGATGGCCAACACAGTGATAATCCGTACCGGCTTACACACAGGCTGTCCACTTTTTCTGTGGATAACTTCAGCCTGAATAAGGGCTTTATTCTCTTTTCAGGAGGCCATCAGTCAGGATAATCAGGGTCACCGTATTGTTCCATAAACTCCACCATGGCACCTTTGTGTGCATCCACATGGCGGATATAGCGCATCAGTGTTTCTGGTTTTTTCCACGTGCCTTCTTGCATGATCCTGGCAATCGGATAGCCTTTATCGGCCATATCCTGCGCAGCACCCACCCTTGCGCTGTGGCCACTCCAGCCGGTGTAGCGATTTTTGTTGGCCTTCACTGCGCCCTCTTTTCCGGCAGTACGCCATGCACGGCTAAATATCTGTTCCAGTGCCCTTGTGCTCATCGGCTTTTCGGCAATCAGTGGCCGGCCAGACCGATGTACTGCAGTAAACAGCCAGGCATCAGGCTGGCTGGATAGCCCTGACGCTTCAATCCACTCTTCCAGTCGCTGAGTTGAACGGGCGCTGAGCGCCTTAATCAATCCGCCGGTCTGCACAATAGTTTTTGTCCATGCCACATCCAGAATGATGCGACCATCGCCGGCACGCATCACATCCCGCACCCGCAAACGCGACAGTTCACTGATACGCAGTAGTGTTGCATAAGCCACATGTAAAAAAGCCAGATCGCGAAGCGCCTGAAGGTTATCAGAACCTGACCATTCTTCATCCAGCGCCAGCAGGTCACTCAGCCTGAAGGGCACGGCCTGGCCTGCCCGCTCACCGTTGATCACCGCCACACGGTTTATCTTCTTCATCGTCCGGAAAACCAGCGGAGAGACATTGGGCACCGGCAATCCGGCGTTACGGTGTAACATCGAAATTAACGCCGCGTGTGAAGTGACGGTTGAGGAGGCCCGGCCGCTTTCAGCCAGAAAAGAAAGATAGTCACGCAAATCGTCTGCACTCATCGGCAGGAAGCTGCGCTGGTTATCTTCCGACCAGCGATTGCAGATTCGCATTACGCTAAGCAGCTGTCGCCAGGTGTTAGGTGAGAAAGCCTCTTTATCCTGAACGAACTGCCGGAGCCGCTCGGTGATATCGCTATTCCGGTCAACCGTCAGAGGGGTTAACGGCACTAACTCACTCATATTTGCTCACTTATCAACCAAAGATGCCGATGATCGCGCTACGTTAATTCTGAGAACTAAGCAGGGGGATAACCGGGCAGAATTTACGTAGCGTTGTCATTTTCAGGACGAACTCTACTGCTATCCATCTTAACCCGGCACCTTCCCTATGTCATGACTTCGTATAAGAACAATTATACGAAGTTAGTGTGGCGTAACCGATCCCGTCTGGCTTTTAACGGATTGACGCTCATCGCAGTCAGTCAGGGAAGGTACAGGTCACACGCTTTATCGATAGCTGAACGTAACTCACTGCGAGTTGTTCAAGTGAAACCACGATGCAAAAAAATGTCTCAAACTAAGGCGCGTTTAAACCAGGGTATGAACGGTTTAATCATTATTTAATTAAATCAGCGCATCACGATGCTTTATTTTCCCAGCGCAATAATGAGCAGGAGCATCAAAATAGAGATGTTGAAAAATGGCAGACTACGTTAATTAGTTAGTCAGTTAAATTAATAACTCATAAAAAGGTTCCATATAACACTGCTCAAAGGCAATATCCTTTTAAAATTTTTATAGAGTACATAAATTAAACACAACTTCCCGATATTACGTTCATAGTTCTGAACAGGCGACATGTCATTTACGCTACCACAAGAGATCCAGGCATTAATCCTCAGAACAAAAAACTAAATACCAGCTTATCGCCGATTTAAATACCAGACAGCACTTCCTTTCATCTATCTTGTTCCCCTGCATATCAAAAGCGTCGATAAGTATATGCATCAGCTTTTTAATCGAATAAAGCGGCTAATGTATTTATCGCAGCAGTATTATTCTGGCTGATCAGCCGGATTAAGACGTATTAACGAGTTATACACATTTTATGGCGGCGTCTGGAAGAACGCACAGAACGCTGGCTTCACCCAGGGTAAATATGAGGATATTTTCATGAAAAAAACGTTATTATCGCTGTGTCTTTTAGGTCTTTCCTGCGCCCCAGTTGTTACGCAGGCACAACAGTCAGTGACCTGTGTCAGAGCCTCAGAGCAGGATGTGGCCAACCTGTTTGACGCCTGGAATGACTCTCTGGCAACCGGTGATGCAACAAAAGTCTCTGAATTATATGTCAGCGATGCCGTTTTGCTGCCGACCATTTCAAATCAGGTACGTCTGACCGATCAGGAACGTATCGATTATTTTAAAGATTTCCTGAAAAAAGGGCCGAGCGGTAAAATTGATTCCCGGACTATCAGAATTGGTTGTAATAAAGCGATTGATACCGGCGTTTATACATTTACTTTTAAAGATAACACGCACGTCACAGCACGTTACACCTTCACTTATGTCTGGGATGGTAAGGGCTGGAAAATCTCAACCCATCACTCTTCAGCTATGCCAGAGCCTGTAAGCAAGCCTTAACAGACGCGCTGATGAAAAAATAGCCAGCGTCATGATGTGATGCTGGCTCTTTTCCCTTTACGCAAAAATAAACGTTCGGGCTTGAAGATAATAACGCCTGGCTCATACTTAATAAATGGCAATTAATATCCTTCGCATTTAGCGTGTCTGTTTCCTGTATCACGGACAGTATAAGTGCTATTAAATGGCCAGCGTCAGTTTCTCATCCGAATAAAATGAAATCTGTCGGTTTGGTGTTTCCATTTCAGGCTGATCAATTCCCAAACGCAAATATCTGCCCATGAAACAGCGGTTTTATACTCCATTTCCATTGCCTATCTGCCAGATAAAGGTCGGATCGGTGCCGTTCACCTCCCAGTCACCCACGTTACGTAGCTTGTAGATCACCGGATTGTGCGACGACACCGTTCGTGCATTACGCCAGTGCCGGTCGAGTGCCTTGCTGACTCGGGTATCAGATGCACCCAGCGCATTGAAGAATTCTGTTGCCGCACGCGTCACCAGCTCAACGGCCACCGCCTGTGCCTGAGCGGACTCTACTTCGGCCAGCACATTTGCCGCATGAAGCTGTGCCTCATCTGCGCCACTCAGTTGCAGCTCAAATGCCCGCTGCAACGAGTGCGTCGCCCGGTCGACGGCGGCTTCGGCTGCCCATGCCCAGCTGCTTATCTGACCGACCACCTGCAACACCTGCACATCCTGCTTCACCTGCGGCGCATTACCGTGGCTGTAAATACGCTTACGCTGCGCCACGCCCTGAGCAGCATCGCGCACCACCGCCCGCCCGATGCCCGCCAGCGTGGCCAGTAAGACATGCTGATAGAATGCCGTCTGATAGCGGAAACGCTCACTGAAATCATAGACATGTGGCAGTTCAACCCGGGCCTGATGAAAGCGCGTAGTACCACTGCCGGTCAGTCGCTGCCCGAAGCCATCCCAGTCATCATCGCGCTCCACCTCATTCTGGTGGGTGTTCACCAGGGCAATCACGTCACGACCGTTATCCGCGCGCTGAGCATAGACATCAATCCAGTCCGCATAGAGTGTGCCGGTGCTGTAGAACTTCTCACCGCTGATCCGCCATCCCCCCTCATCGGGAGAAACCTGAGTGTTGACTTCACCCAGCTTCACCGCGCCGATCTCGCTCCAGCCGCTGCCCACCAGCTCACCGTCCACAAAGCGGCGGAACCAGCGACGCCGATCCTCACTGGCTGGCTGGTTCAGGCGATCCTCAATAAATGCGAAGTGCGCACGCAGCGCCTGTGGCAGGTTGGAATCTGCCTCAGCCAGTTCGGTCAGCAGAGCAAATAACTGCGGCAGGGAAACCCCAAAGCCGCCTTCTTCTTTAGGGATACGCAGGGTGCCAAAGCGCGCCGCTTTCAGCCAGCTGATCGGTTCATGCAACAGTGTGCGTTCGGTTTCACGGGCACTTGCCCCCTCAGCGATGCGGGCGAACAGCGGCCTGAAATGCTGAACCAGTTCGTCAAATTCGGTACGATTTAATTCAGACATGATCCTCTCCTGAGTCGGGTTGTTCATCGATGTCCTGTCGGGTCGGTTCAAAACGAATGATTAACAGGAAAATAATCGGGATAAGGGCGGCCAGCGAGACAATCCAGAACATATTGGTGCCGTAACGCGCCTGCAAAATTGGCAGAATAAACAGCGCCAGCGCGCTGCCCACACCGGAGAGCGAACGACTAAAGCCGACACCGGTGGCGCGTATGTGGGTCGGGTAGGAGAGCGCCGGATAGATCATCAACTGCGCGCCGGGTCCGAATCCCTCTGCAAAGAGCCACAAACCCAGCATCAGCACCGCAAACACCACGCCAGCTGTCGCCTGGGGATGACCAATCAATGCCAGCGAAATCAGCGCGATAAACTGCAGCGCAAATCCGGCGATTGCGACATGCCGTGAGGGAAATTTCCACGCCAGTCGCATCCCCAACAGCCCGCCGGTAAAGGCGAACAACGCATTCAGTCCCAGCGAGGCAGAGATAGTTTCAAATACGCCCGCGCCGAGAAATTGCGCCAGGATAGAGGGCAGGAAGAAAGCGATGGCGGTGTATTCAAATGAAATACAGACGTTCATCACCGCACTGACGACCGTGCGCTCCAGATAAGGCTTCTGAAACAGTACGCGGAAACGCACTTTCGGCTTCGCTTTCACCGCATCGGTTTTAGCGGGCGGCTCCTCATGCGCAACAATGCCGTAAGAGTCACGCAGAATACGCACCGCACCGCTCAGGTCGCCCTGATTCGCCGCCCACAGCGGTGACTCATTCATAAACTTACTGCGCACCGCAATAATCAGTAGCGCCGGTACGGCGCCAAACAGCAGCGAGGCGCGCCACAGCCAGTCGATATGTTCGGCGGGCAGCAGGAAATAGAGTGCAAAAATAATAAAGAAGCAGGCAGACGAAGCGGCATACCACATCGGGCACCAGGCTGCGAGGCGCGATGCTTTATTGCCCTTGCCGGAGAACTTAGAGAATTCTGCCAGATAGGCCATGGCAACCGGCAGATCGATCCCGACGCCGATGCCCATCAGAAAACGGGCACCAATCAACACCCAGACGTTGGGGGCCAGACCTGCCGCAATGGCGGAGACGACAAAAAACAACATGTCCGCCATAAACACTGAGTAACGGCCATATTTATCGGTCAGCCAGCCGCCGACCAGATTACCCACAATGGTGCCGATCATGATTGACGACGTCACCAGGCCCGTGAGTACCGGGGTTAAACCAAACTCCTTCACCACATCATCAATGCCGTAGGAGAGGGTAGTGAGATCGTAGGCATCAAGAAACACGCCGCCCAGCGCCAGGAAAACAATCCAGCGCGCATAGCTGTTTTTTTCGGTGTTACTGTTAATCAGCCGGGCCACATCACTCACCGATCGAACCGGTTGAGAGTGAGGCGGTGGCGCAGTTAAGGTGTTGTCAATTTCTAATGTACTCATCGTATCCTCGTTATTATATTCAGCAGGTAGCGAGGGTTTTATATGAATTACTGGCATAGTTAACAACCAACAAAATCAGATAACTATTATAATTAATTCAATAAGATAGGATTATATCTCACCCACACCAGACCCCGCATGAAATATAAAATTCATCCGGTAGCGTTCAGCGAAATGTTGTTTTTTATACTGCTGAAACGGGTGAAGTTTCAGCAGTATATGGCAGACCTGTTTAGCAACGGTTAACAGCAATGACCGGTCCGATAATGCCTGTCTATCTACCGGCGACAAGACGTACTCTTGCCTCTTTGCACTTTGCTATGCGCCGGTTATTCATGCCGGGCAGCCAGCCGTCTCTGTTATGAAACTTCCACCCTTGCTGCTGGCTGTTCCACATCCGCACTCCGGCGATAACCGGCACCCGAATGCGGCAACGCCAGCCGCGGCCCCTGGCCAAATAACTTTTCACGCAGCGTACCGGGCTGATACTGCTGCTTGTAGACGCCACGCTTTTGCAGTTCCGGCACCAGCAGTTCCACCACGTCAGTAAAGGTTTCGTGCGTTACGGCGTAGGCGAGGTTAAAACCATCGACGTCTGTCTCTTCGACCCAGCTTTGCAGCTCATCGGCCACCGTTTCAGCGCTGCCCACCAGCAGCGGACCAAATCCGCCAATGCCCACCCAGTCTGCCAGGCCCTGTACCGTCCATTGGCGGTTGGGATCGGCAGTGGAGAATGTCTCAACCGCCGATTGAATCGCATTGGTGTGCAGATGTTTCAGTACCTGATCCGGCTGATACTGCCCGAAATCAATGCCGGTCCAGCCTGAGATCAGCGCCAGCGCGCCTTCGTAACTGACATAGCGTTTGTACTCCTGCCATTTGGCCTGCGCCGCCAGGTCGGTTTCACCCACAATGACTGTCTGCAGGTTGAAGATCAGTATGGAGCGGGGATCGCGTCCCGCTTCAGCGGCTCTCCGGCGAATATCCGTCACGGTTTTCTTCAGCAGAACTTTCGAAGGTGCCGCCACGAACACGCATTCGGCATGCTCCGCCGCAAACGCTTTACCGCGGCTGGAGGCGCCCGCCTGATATAGTACCGGCGTGCGCTGCGGCGAAGGTTCACACAGATGGATGCCGGGCACCTGGAAGAATTTACCCTGATGATTTATCGGATGGATTTTATTCGGGTCGCTGAAAATATGACGTTCACGATCGCGCAGGACCGCGCCATCTTCCCAGCTTCCCTCCAGCAGCTTATAGATAACCTGCAGATATTCATCGGCATAGTCGTAGCGCGCATCGTGATCGGTCTGGGCCTGATGTCCAATATTACGCGCACCGCTTTCCAGATAGGAGGTTACAATATTCCAGCCAATGCGGCCTTTGGTCAGATGATCCAGCGTCGAGATCCGCCGCGCAAACGGGTAGGGGTGTTCAAACGACAGTGAGGCGGTCAGGCCAAAGCCCAGATGTTCCGTCACCAGCGCCATCGGCGTGATTAACGCCAGCGGATCGTTTACCGGCACCTGCGTGGCGTGCCGAATCGCGGCCTGGTTATTGCCGTTGAGCACGTCGTAGACCCCAAGCACGTCAGCAATAAACAGTCCATCAAACCTGCCGCGCTCCAGCAGGCGTGCTAAGTCGGTCCAGTACTCCAGATCTTTGTACTGCCAGGAGCGATCCCGGGGATGCGCCCATAAGCCGGGCGATTGATGACCGACACAGTTCATATCGAAAGCATTCAGGCGAATTTCACGTTGCGATGACATAGCGACTCCTCGGCGGATGCGGCAATCGCTTGCCGCCCACCTTTTAGTGATTGTTCCGGAAGGGTGATTCAGTAGATGAGTGAGCCGGGACATCGCTCGCTGAGGGGCAGCGGCGTAGTGGAGAGTAGCTGCCGTGCTACGGACTCAGCATGTTCTGCAACCTGCGGTAATCCCATGAGTTCGCCAAAGCGACCACGCGCGGCAGGCCCGGCTACATAGAGATGAGGATTGGCATCACCCTGCGCATTCAGCGTCTGTGACAGCGCGTTCACCTGGATGCCCAGCGCCAGCGGGTCGGGCTGAATCACGCCGTCGCCGTGGAGCTGGCGCAGCAGCGCGTTACTTTTAAGCAGTGCGTTGTGCGCTGGCCCGGTGGTGACAATCACTTTTTCCACCACCCGGATTTCTGATTGCGCTCCACGCCGGCGCAGCGTCAGCTGAAGATTGTTTCCCACCGCTTCCGCGCCCATCAGACGCGCCGCCAGCAGTGACAACTGACCGCTCGCCTGCTGCTGGTTGAGTATCTGGCTTACCTGCGGGGCAATCCGGTAGCGGTGAACATCCCACCAGGGGCGTAGATGGTGCAGAAAACGCTGCTGCTCATGCAGTGAAAGGCTCTGCCAGATACGCTGGCCGTTACGGCGGATATCATCCAGCACCAGCTGCCAGGGGAGATTTAACGCGGCTGCCTGTTTTACCTCCTGACGCACCCGATGTAACCAGCCACGTGCGCTGGCGGGCTGTGGCTGACTGTAATCCAGGGTGTAGCTCTCATCGCTGCCGCTCAGGTTGGCTCGCGGCAGCTGTCCACGGCGTGAGAAGGCGGTAATCTCTCCGCGATGCTGCTGGCGATGCAGCGATGCCACCACATCGGACATGGTCAGCCCTGAACCGATAATCGCTACCCGATCGTCAGGTGCGACCTGTGCCAGCGCGCCATTCTGCCAGGGATTGGCAATCAACCCCGGATGCCCCTGTAAGGGCTTCAGCAGCGCAGGCAGGTCCGGCGGTGGATGGCTGATGGCCAGCACCACCTGATCGGCCCGGATCTTCTGCCCTGAGGCTGTGGTCACTACACCATGCTGCAGCGCAACCGCGCTATCACGCAGATGACTAAGTTTTACCGGCGAATGCTGCTGCTGATGCACAAACTGCGCATTGACCCAGCGACTAAACTCCCCGCGTTGCGGGTAGACATTGCCGTCACGCCACAACGCGTCGGGGTCGGCCTGAAAGGCGGGCGATGCGCGATAGTCGCGGTCAAATATGCCCTCCTCATCCCCAGCAAGCTGCATTCTGGCGGCTGGCACATTGATGCGGTGGGCCGGATCGGTGGTGCCGTATGCCACACCCTGAGCAAGCTGCGCTCGTGGTTCAATCACCGTCACATGCAACCCTGCCTGGCCAGCCCGGGCCAGATGGATCGCCAGCGCGGTGCCGGTAAAACCACCACCGATAATGACTATCTGCTGCTGTGACATAAGCGAACCTTCTCTTCTGTTAACTGGCGCTGGCCTGTTTATCAGGACGACGGTCGCCGCCAATGGTTTCACCAAAAGGACCGGTGTTCACGCTGCGCTGTCTCTTTTCGGCGTTTGCAGCCAGCGGTAACAGCGGCATCACCAGTTCAGCGAAGCGGTGCGCCTCTTCAAGGTGCGGATAGCCGGAGAAAATAAAGTTCTCGATCCCCAGCGCCTGATACTCCCGGATGCGATCGGCTACCTGCTGCGGACTCCCCACCAGCGCAGTACCCGCACCGCCGCGCACCAGGCCGACGCCTGCCCAGAGATTGGGGCCAATGCGCAGGCTGTCTCGCGAGCCCTGATGCAGCGCGCTCATCCGCGCCTGTCCGGCTGAGTCCATGCGGGCAAAGATCTTCTGCGCGGCGGCAATGGTCTCTTCATCCAGATGAGAAATCAGCCGATCGGCCGCCGCCCAGGCTTCCTCTTCGGTTTCACGGACAATGACATGCAGCCGGATGCCGTAGGAGAGGCTACGGCCACTCTCCTGCGCCCGCTGACGAACCACCGCCAGTTTTTCCGCCACCTGTTCAACCGGCTCGCCCCACGTCAGATAAGTGTCGATCTGATTCGCCGCAACGTCGATAGCGGCATCAGACGAGCCACCAAAATAGAGCGGTGGGCCATTTTCCTGCACCGGCGGAAAGAGGATCTCAGCGCCTTCCACGCGGATGTGATCACCCGAAAAATCGACCTTCTCGCCTTTCAGCAGGCGGGAGTAGACCTCAAGAAACTCTCTGGTCACCTGATAGCGCTCTTCATGACTCAGAAAGATGCCGTCACCTTTGTTCTCAACCGGATCGCCACCCGTGACCACGTTAATCAGTAAACGTCCGCCAGAAAGCCGATCCAGCGTAGCCGCCATACGCGCCGCCAGGCTTGGCGGTTGCAGACCAGGACGCACGGCCACTAAATAGCGCAGCTTTTTGGTGATCGGTGCCAGCGCAGAGGCGACCAGCCAGGAATCCTCACAGCTCTTACCGGTCGGGATTAATACACCGTAGTAGCCCAGATTATCTGCCGCCAGCGCAACCTGCTGTAAATAGGGTAAATCGACTGCTCTGCCGCCTTCGGTGGTGCCAAGATAGCGCCCATCGCCATGGGTGGGCAGAAACCAGAAGAGGTTGAGGTTTTCCTGTGTCGCATGACTCATTAGCAGATTCCTTTATAACGATATTTGAATTTAATACATAGGCATAAATTCTTTAGTTATATAGCTGTTAGCAGGATGCGTGCCAGTCTGCTACTTAATATTTATCTCATTAATTCAACGATATATTCATAATTTCGCTTGATGCATATTGCTGCATTTGCGACAGGTAAATTTACAGCCTGCTGCATTGGCAACAATCCGGTCCGGTTAGCCTCTCGTTTCCGCGTTAGCCACGCGGTATGGTCATGGCTTTCCAGTTAACCCGGTAAATGAGATGCAAATTACCAGCCCTGAGTTGATTGACCCCGCATCGCGCGCCTTTAAAAGCGTGCTGGATCAGCTTGCGCCTACCGACGCGACGGTGCTGATCATTGGTGAAACCGGCACCGGCAAAGAGGTGATGGCGCGCTATCTGCATCATCACAGCGCCCGCAGCAGACAGCCATTTCTGGCGGTCAACTGCGGTGCCCTCACTGAGAGTCTGGCGGAGTCGGAGCTCTTTGGTCATGAGAAAGGGGCATTTACCGGCGCACAGGATCGGCATCGCGGCTGGTTTGAGGCGGCAGAGGGCGGGACGCTGCTGCTGGATGAAGTCGGTGAACTGAGTGCGTCGCTGCAGGTGAAGCTGCTGCGCGTGCTGCAGGAGCGCGAGATTACCCGTGTGGGTTCCTCCCGGGCTGTAAAGGTCAATGTGCGGGTCATTGCGGCCACCAACCGCGACCTGGCGGTGGCGATTCGTGAACGGCGCTTCCGGGAAGATCTCTACTACCGGCTGAATGTGGCCAGCGTCACGCTGCCGCCGCTGCGCCAGCGATGCGAAGATATCCCGGTGCTGGCCACTCACTTCCTGCAGCTCTATGCGCGCCGTCTGGGCCGACCTCAGTTACGTCTCAGTGAAGATGCTGTCGCCACGCTGATGGACTACAGCTGGCCGGGCAACATTCGCGAGCTGGAGAACACCCTGCATAATGCCGTCCTGCTCAGCAAAACCTCGCTGGTCACGCCGCAGCAGCTCCGGCTGAATAACCTCACGGGTAGCGAGTTACCACCGGGAGAGGAGGCGCTGGATCAGTTTTTACGGCAGCAGATGCAGCAGAGCGAAACACCGCTCTATCCCCGGGTGATCGAGGCGCTGATAAAGAATGCGCTGGAACTCACTCAGGGCAATCAACTGCAGGCCGCCGCGCTGCTTGGCATCAGTCGTCATACGCTGCGCACCCAACTGGGCCATCTGGGAGTGATTAAACCGCGCCGCACTTCACTGCGTCAGCGCGACACTTCTCTGAATCAGCAGCCCGAACGGGAGCGGGAACTGCGCATCGGTTATCAGAAATTTGGCAACCTCGGCATCCTGAAAGCGCGCCAGTCACTGGAACAGCAGCTGGCCGATAGAGGCGTCAGCGTGCTGTGGAGTGAGTTTCCTGCGGGTCCGCAGCTTCTGCATGCGCTGAGCCAACAGGAGATCGATTTCGGGACGACTGGTGAAGTTCCCCCCTTGTTTGCGCAGGCCAGCAACAGCCCGATGGTTTATGTGGCCTGGGAACCCGCCGCGCCGCAGAGCGTGGCACTGCTGGTACCGAACAGCAGCCCGGTTCAGCAGATTGGCGATCTCAGAGGAAAACGCATCGCCGTAAATCGTGGTTCCAACGTTCACTATCTGCTGCTGCAGATTCTGGATGAAGCGGGTTTAGGGCTGGATGATGTGCGCATCGTCTATGCACCGCCCAAATATCCGCTGACGCCCAGCGATCTCAACGCAGTGGATGCCTGGATGATGTGGGATCCGCTGCTCAGCGATGCAGAGAACAGCGGACAGTTCAGGGTGATCGCTGATGGCACCGGCCGGGTCAATAATCATCAGTTTTACCTTGCCGAACGCGGGTTCGCCGCGCAGTCGGGCGATCTGCTGCAGGTTCTGCTCACCGCGCTGGAGCAGACTGGCCGCTACATCGATGCACACCGTGCTGAAGCCGCTGCGTTGCTCTCAACCGAACTCGGGATATCAGCGCCTTCACTGATGCATGCCTTAGCGCGGCGCAGCCACCAGACCCAGCGCATGAACTTAGCCATCATCCGGGAACAGCAGACCATCGCTGACCGCTTCTATGCACTGGGGCTATTGAGTCGCGCCATTCGGGTACGTGAGTCGGTCTGGCATCCATAGCGTTTTTTTCGCTAAGCATCGAACATTTTATCGCTAAGCGCTTCAACCTGCGTTTGTTATGTTGCGCTGACAACAACCAGACTCAGGAATGAGAGATGAAAAGAGTTTTGCTTAGCGCAATGATTATTGCCGCCCAGGCGGGATTAGCGTTCAACACCCAGGCTGCAGCAGAGAAGCCCGAAACAGTTAACATTGGTTTTCAGAAAGCCAATATCTTCGCCCTGCTGAAATATCGCGGCACGCTGGATCAGGAATTTAAGAAACAGGGGATTGCGGTTCACTGGATTGAGTTCCCGGCTGGGCCGCAGATGCTGGAAGGCCTGAACATCGGCAGTATCGATCTGGCCGCAACCGGCGACGCGCCACCGACTTTTGCTCAGGCCGCACAGGCCGATCTGGTTTATCTGGCACATTCTCCCGCCAACCCCAAAACTGAGGCGATTGTGGTGCCCGCCGACTCCCCCATTAAAAGCGTGGCGGATCTCAAAGGCAAACGCGTGGCGCTGAATAAAGGCTCTGACGTTAACTATCTGCTGGTCACTGCGCTGGAGCAGGCGGGGCTGAGCTATAAAGACATTACACCGGTCTATCTGCCACCCGCGGATGCGCGTGCCGCTTTCCAGCGCGGTGCAGTGGATGCCTGGGTAATCTGGGATCCTTACTACGCAGAAGTTGAAACCAACGCCCACGCGCGGCTGATTAAAAATGCCGAAGGCCTGGTGCCACACTACACCTTCTATCTTGCCAGCCGTAAGTTTGCGGAAACCTGGCCGCAAATCGCCAGCCAGGTGGTGGATGAGCTTGGGTCGCTAAGTACCTGGGCCAATCAACATCAGGAAGAGGCGGCAAAAATCATGTCCACCTCAACCGGTCTGCCGCAGCCGATCTGGCAACGGGCGCTGGCAAGGATGCCGTTCGGGGCTGAGCGGATGACACCTGAAGTCTTCACGCAGCAGCAGGCTCTGGCCGATAAGTTTACCCAGATTGGTCTGTTACCAGTGAAGGTCGATATCCGCAGTGCAACCTGGTCGCTGGATAAGAAATAGGGGGAGGCGGGCGGCGGCTGATTAGGGGAACCTTCGCCTGACGGCTGATAACGTCATCGCCTGGAGTTAATCAAGTGCAGGCGGATTAGCGTGACGTGTTATCCGCGCATCAGCCTGGGCAGATAAGGTCCTGTCACCGACGTTCAGCTCATCCTCGCTGAAAACGGTTTAAAGTCCTGATGGTGCTGTAAGAAAGATGCCCTTTACGTTAGTAAAGGGCATCGATTAACCTGTATTAAGAACATATTTCCTGAGGCTCCGAAAAAAATCATCTATTTCAGTCTGTATTTCAGACAGATAGCTTCGTTATTTCGCTATTTTTTCTTGTATACATCAGCGGTACCTTTAATTTTGTTATTCGTATTGGCTGAGGTCAGCACGAACACATCGCCGCCTTTTTTATCGGCCATTTCTGATAGCTCCGCTTTTGCATCTGAAGGGCTGGTCTCACCTGATGTTGAGATATCGCCTATCTTTTCATACTGATCCTTCACTTTCATAAAATCATTCTTTGACATCATTTCGGCAGCAAATGAGCCAAACGATAAAGAGCAAATAACCACACCAAAAATTAATTTTTTCATATGTGTATCCTCGGAATGTTATAAAAGACGATTAGAATTCGTAACTACATTTAAAACATAGCATATTCAATGCAAACAGCTATTTCAAAAGCTTATTTACGATCCTGTTTTGTGATAACCGATCAGTAATTTAATTAACCACCCATCGTGTTTTCAGGGTAATTTCAAATCAGGGCTTATTACAAAGTCAGGCCGCTCATAACTGTTCTGATTAACTTCTTCTGAAAGGGGGCAAACGGTTAATCGATGGACAGTTAAGGATATATTTATCATCATCAGTGATCCAGGTAGAGGTAATGCACCCAGCTGGTCATTCTCAGCAAAATTTTACGCATGACCGAAACATGCGTGAAGTGGTCAGAATAGACCGCAACCTGAGCAAATATGCCGTCTGGCAATGCATCAACGTCCTGATTTGGGTTTAATTCAATTATGGCTAATACGCCATCAGAACCTGAAGCAAGGCTCAGTGATTGCACCGTTCCCTGTGCCTGATAAGCTCCGCCTGGAACCACTGGCAAAACTCTGAGCAGTTTTCCTGAGAATACCTGTCCCGGAAGGGCATTAAAAACGACCTCTGCTTCATCTCCCGCCGTCAGGCGAAGCAGGGAATTTTGTCTGAACTGAGCAATGATCTGACGTTTTTGTACAGGAATGAATATCATGACCGGGCGCAGCGGCAGGGCGGCTGCGTAGCTTCCGGGACGGATTAAGACCTGAGTGACATAACCATCACTGGGTGCGCGAACAACCGTCTGATCCAGGTTATACCGGGCTTCTGCTAATTGCGCGCGCAGACTGGCTATCTGGGATTGTTCTCCTCCTGATACACTGGTCAACTGGCTTCTGAGCTGCTCCTGTTCCGCCAGTGAACCTTTTACCAGGGCATCCTGCGCCAGAAATGCATGCCTGGCATTATCAATGTCACGTTCGGAGAATGGATTGACTTTCGCCTTACTGCCTTTGAGATAGCGTTGATAGTCCAGAAATAATCTATCCCGCTCAGCAGATACATGGGTTGTGTAGGCAACGGCTTCGCTTAATTGTCCTTTCATCGCTTCAATATTGTTAATAGCGGTGCTCAGGTCGGCTTGTAATCTTTCGACGCGGACCTTATAACGTGTCTGATCCAGGGTGAAGAGCATTTCTCCCTTTCTAATAAGCACTTCTTTTTTATCAGTAACTTCATTTACGACGCCGGTCACTTGTGGAGTAACAGGAATCGCGACAACCGCTTTTTGTGCCAGTGACGTATAGGGATGGTTATAATTCATTAGCAGAATTAGCGCACTGACCAGAAAAACGCCACCGAGGGCCGCTGTTGGCACTGTCCATTTATTGACGGGTATGCGAAATATTTTAAAAACAGCCCAGGCTATCGCAACGTAGCTTAAAATAATGAGCAGATCCATATCATCGCTCCGGTCGCAGCGGTTTCGAATCAGCCTGTAAACGCTCCAGTTCTGCTACGCGCTGCTGCAGTTCCAGTAATGAAGTGTATTGACTCTGCATCCCCCAGCCGCGCTCAGGACGATAAAGAGTGGCCCAGATCCACAGGAAAGGCCATATGACATGCAGTGTAAACAAACTTACCCAACCTGCGACGTGAATGGCATCGGCATGAGGATGATTACGGGACTTTGCGATTAAATAGGGAATATCATGAAGAACGATAATTCCATAAAAAATAATTATGAAAACGAAGATCAGCATACCCAAAGCAAAATAGTTAAGGAACATAGGTGCCTCTGCTAAATTGGAATGCGAAGTAAAAATAGATCGGCTGCAAGAATATTTCAATTCGTAAAAGAGTTAACCTGACACACCTCGTTGACAGACGCAATACCATAAAGTCATGCAGCGCCCAGGGATTTGAGGCACTTCAGCAATGACGTAGTTGGGCAACACTGTTCATTGGTGATGATTTTAGTGGATTTATTACACTTTAAACGCAGGGTAATTCCACTTTATTTTGAGCCGCTAACCTCCATGATGTTGGTAACTGATTGATTTAATTTTATTAAAATAACATGACACATTGATCACAGATTTGTATTTTTTAAGCTTTATTTAAAAAAATATCTTTATACTTATTAACCCTCCTGTTCCGAAGTTATTACAGACTATCCGATCCATTATTTACTGGAAAATAATGGATCTCCGTTTGATAGTAGATTTTATGATCCTGACTTATCGAAATTTAACGCTTAATGATGAGATTAACTATCATGGCCTCAGGAAAGACGAGCGAATACATAGCCCTGAGATCGAATCCTGCTTCAACAGAACGCCCTGAAAAGTTCAGGTTACTCTGTTCTTACACGAGTCCATACTTTGTCGGATAATCCGGATAGTGCTCATGTAAATCCCAACAAAAGATGGTCTTCTGTCTGGATCATTCCCTTTGTCACGCTGCTCATCGGTCCCTTTTTATTGTATTACCATAAAAGCCAGCAGGGACCTTTGGTGATTCTGATGACCGAAAACGCACAGGGGATTAAGGCAGGTAAAACCGTAATAAAAAACCGCAACATTGATGTGGGTGTCGTTGAAAGTACCGAGCTTACTGACGATCTTAAGCACGTCGAGATCAAGGTTCGCATGCACACTGGTATGCAAAAACTATTGAACGGCAATAGCGCATTTTGGGTGGTCAGGCCTGAAATTGGATTCGAAGGAATAACGGGCTTAAGTACCTTGTTCTCAGGCGCCTATATAGCCTTACAGCCAGGTTCTCCGGGGCCAGCGCTGGAACGCTATCGGCTGTCAGATGCGCCTCCCCAGGCCTCACCGAATGCAAAGGGGATCAGAATCACGCTTAATAGTCGTGAAGCGGGGCAACTCATGCCGGGCTACCCGGTTCTGTTTCGCGGCCTGCGTGTCGGGTCAGTCGAGAACAGCCGGTTTGATATGGAAAAAAGGATGATGCGTTATCAGATTTTTATCGCTTCGCCCTTTGATCAGCTTGTCACCTCAAACGTTCGTTTCTGGAAGAATAGTGGGATTGCTGTAGATTTATCCTCATCCGGGATGCGCGTGGAGATGGGGTCTATCACCACATTATTAAGTGGCGGGGTCAGTTTTGACCTGCCTGAAGGCGTGGCCCTGGGCCAGCCGGTTAGGGGCGTAGCAACTTATACTCTTTATGACGATCTGCGAAGCATCGAGAATTCTCGTTATACCGAACACCTCGACTTCTTATTGTTCTTTTCCGATTCTGTTCGCGGACTTCAGGCAGGCGCGCCTGTCGAGTTTCGTGGAATACGCCTGGGGACGGTCGCTCAGGTTCCTTTTAACTCGCCTGAGATAACCCAGAATTTTCGCAGCCATTATGAGGTTCCCGTACTGATTCACATTGAACCCCAGAGATTCATGAGCGGTATGAGGGAAGACTTTGACCTGGGGAAAAAGCTACAGCTGGGTAAAAAACAGGGGTTAAGAGGCTCGCTGAAAACAGGCAGTCTGCTTTCCGGTTCGCTGTTTATCGACTTAGACTATTATGCAAATGTTGAGCCTGACAAAGGACCGGATATCGTCGCGGGTTACAAAGTCATCCCCACAACGCCTGGTGGTTTAAACCAGATACAGCAAAAGATTATGGCTATAGTGGATAAGATGAACAGCCTTCCGCTTCGGCCACTGATTTCAGTTGCGACCGGTACGCTAAAACAAAGTCAGCGCACCATGACAGAAATACAAAAATCGCTCAGGCATATTGATGGATTTATCAGCAGCCCTGCAATGAAAACACTGTCTGAGGATATGCAGCAAAGCCTGCAACAGCTCAGCCGCAGCATAAAAGGTATTCAGCCTGGATCGCCCGTATATCAAAAACTGACGGGGGATATGCAGCGTCTGGACCTTATGCTCAGAGAATTGCAGCCGCTTCTCAAGACCTTAGATAAGAAAAGCAATGCGCTGATTATTCAGGATGCTGCAACTGACGATCCTGTTCCTGTCGGCGCGAAAAAGAGAAATGAAAAATAATCCCATCTTCCGGCATTTCAAATAGCTCATTCAGCTTTTGCAGTTCATCAAACATAGCCATTTGTATCTATTGAAAGAGACTGGTTATCAGGTCTTCAGGCTGCTACTATAAAGACCTGTTAAGCAGTCCTGGAGGCTCTATGCCAAACATTATTTTAAGCGATACCAGTGCCAGCGTAAGCGAACTGAAGAAAAACCCGATGGCCACGGTTAGTGCAGGTGACGGTTATCCTGTCGCCATTCTTAACCGCAACAAGCCTGCATTCTATTGCGTCCCGGCTGAGCTTTATGAACAAATGCTTGATGCCCTTGACGATCAGGAACTGGTTAAGCTGGTCAGTGAACGCAGCGGCCAGCGTCTGCTTGATGTCGATTTGGATGCGCTTTTGTGAGTTATACCGTCAAATTCAGGGAAGAGGCTTTTAAAGAGTGGCAGAAGCTGGACAAATCTCTCCAGCAGCAGTTTGCCAAAAAACTGAAGAAATGTTGTGATAATCCCCATATTCCTTCTGCCAGACTACGTGGGATTAAAGACTGCTATAAAATCAAACTCAGAGCGTCCGGGTTTCGCCTGGTTTATCAGGTAATAGACGATCAGCTGGTGATTGCCGTTGTTGCTGTGGGTAAACGCGAGCGCAGCGATGTTTATCATCTTGCCAGTGAGAGGATGCGGTAGGGAGGGAGGGCTGTGTCCGATGAGTATTGACGTAATTCAAGCGATATTGATAATCAAACACTTTATTTAACATAAATTACATTATGCGCACTTCTGCAGATGGCCAATTTGGTAGTGTCACTTGATAGCAGAAACGGCAAGCTATCAGCGTCAGATGGGAAGGGATGAAGACGGTCAGGTGAAAGGGTATAGCCGGTGCATCAGCACCGGGTTTATCCTGCCCCGAAGGGGCTACCGTCCTGGCAGTTCGCGCGAAGCAAAAAGGCAGCTCAAGCTTCCTCTGGTTCGCTTATCTCAATACTGGTTATGTGCAGTCCGGCATGTGACATCATGCTGACCAGCTTATCAATTGAAAAGCAGTTGATCCGACCTCCTGCCAGCTCGGACACTCTGGGCTGTGAAACGCCCAGCGCAGCAGCAGCAGTGGCCTGATTCAGGCCATTACGTTTAATCCAGCTATTCAGGCGGCCTACTAACTCGGCGCGGAGTTTCATATTTTCCGCCTGCTCTGGCGTTTCGCTGATAACGTCCCACACATTATTAAAAGTCTGAATATTCATTTTGTAGTTTCCTGCTGTTTTGTCCATTCCCTACATTGCCCTGATAAAAGCCAGCATCGCCTTGATCCGGCGCTGGCTTTTGAGACGTTCTTCAAAATCGTTGAGATAGTAAGCCGGTGTATAGCGCACCCGGTTAAACTCCAGCGTCAGCGTATTACCGGTGACAACCTCAGCTGCAATGCCCAGCAGGGAAAGCTGTATAAACGCCATATCCACCGTGACAGGATCAATATCAAATCAACTGACGGACATCTGAACTGATGGATTAAATCCGGCTTCAATCAGGCAATCTGCATAAGGTAGCATCGGTCATGTGGGTGTAATTAAGCAGGCGGAAGTAACGCACACCGATACGGGCATAAATGTCCGTTATCCCGCCGCAGTACATTTCTGCAAACATGAACGTTTCACAGTCCCCGTTCTCATTGCATGCCTGTTTCAGCGGATAGAGTCTCCCCAGCGCATCAGTAAGCGATGAAAGAGATGGGCAAGCCCGTATCAGAGTGCATGATGGTGGCTGCGCACGGCTGGGATGTGGGTGGAGCAAAACGTGCAGACATGAAAACTGCATTTATTACCCGCAAAGGACAGGCACTCTACCCGCTGGCACCTGCACCCGATCTAATCGTCAGTGATATTGGCGAGCTGACTGCAAAGATAAAACCGCTTTGCTGACCCGCCGTTTACCGCAAATACTTTAATGCCGCGAGAGTTACTCGCTGCCCGAAAAGGCTAATAAAAGGCGCAGTTGATGCGCAAACGCTAACGTCATTCTTAAATCAGGGCTTAACCACAATACACAGCAGGCCGATGACAATAATCACTACGCCCGCCAGGCTGTGCCAGCTGAACGCCTCATGGAATACCGGCAGACAGACAGCCACCAGCCACACCAGCACATAACTGAGGCTGAGCAGCGGATAGACGCGGTTCAGCGGAAAATAGCGCAGCGCCCGAATCCAGCAGAGCATTGAAACACCATAAGCGCCCAGCCCGGCCAGCAGCAGCAAGGCGGGCAGCAGGGCAACAGCAGGCATCGACGTTATGCTGCTGACATCGGGCAGACGCGGCATCGCCCAGCGCATCATCAGCTGTGCCGCTGAGACCAGCAGCACGCTGCATGCGACCCATCCATACCCTTTCATAGCTGGCTCGCCATCAGCGCCACACCCGTCACCACCAGTAGCGTGCCGAAGATCTGGCGCAGCGTCAGGCGCTCGCGCCAGAGGATGCGTCCTGCCAGCGCAACGAAAATGAAGTTAAGGCTCAGCATCGGATAGGCCTGGCTGACAGGCACCCGCTGCAGCACCAGCAGCCAGAGAAGCATCGCGACACCCAGCAACAGCACGCTCACCCCAATCCAGCTTAAGCGGACCCGGCGCGATGCCGCGTGAGTCGCCTGTTTCTGGCACAGTTGCGCGCTGCAACTGAGCAGACTGACCAGTACAATCAGCAGCAGCATCACTTCATCTGACTGTAATAGAGGCAGACCAGCCTGCCCTGGCGATAGACGGCGTCCGGCACCGGAACATCCTCGCCGATATCACTGTGTACTGAATCAACCAGCAACAGCAGTGATACGCTTCCCGTACGGCGATGATCGGCAAGCCAGCCGCCGAAGTCCGCCTGAGAGACAAAGCGGGATTGCGCATCCGGGTAGCTCAGCCCATATTCCAGCTCGCCTTTGGTGTCATAGAAGCCGATATCGCTACGTTGCAGATGCCAGGCTGCGGCAGATGCCACGCCGGGATTGTCCGCCAGGATAAAGTGACTTGAGGCCAGACGCTGGCTAATCGTCGAGACAAAACGCTGCGGCTGTTTGGCGTCGCGGATTTTATCCGGGATTGCCGTACCAATAAACAGGGCGACGCCCAGCGGGCAAAACGCGGCCGCCAGCCAGCGGCGCTGTGCAGAGCGGCAGCTATATGCGCCCACCAGCCCCCAGATGAGAAATGCCAGTGCCCCCAGCGCAAGCTTCAGCATCTCGTGCGTGGCGAACAGCGGATGATGCGTCACACTCCAGGGAGCGAGCACCAGCACGACCGTTGCCAGGGTAATGATGCCAAAAATCAGGTTGAGCCAGCCATTGACTGTTAATGCGCGCCCTGCCCGCTGTGCGGCGTTCAGGCCATAGTGCGCCATCAGCAGCGACAGCGGCACAAAACAGGGGAGGATATAGGTTGGCAGCTTGCCTTTTGCCAGGCTGAAAAACAGCAGCGGCATCACCGTCCAGCTCAGCAGATAGAGCGCACCGGGATGCTGCTGACGCTCGCGCCAGCCGGTCATCAATGCGCCCGGTAACAGCGCCAGCCACGGCAGCGTTCCCAGCAGCAGAACCGGCAGGTAATACCAGAAAGGCGCTTTGTGCTGGGCATTGTCCTCAGCAAAGCGCTGAATATGCTCAACCCAGAAGAAGTAGTGCCAGAAATCCGGTGCCTGATGATAGATCGCCAGCGCCCAGGGTGCGCTGATCGCCGCGGCTGAGAGTAGAGCCAGCGGACCGAAGCAGAGCAGTTCGCGCAGTCGCTGCCGCCAGATCGCCCAAGGCAGAATCGCCAGCACAGGCACTGCCAGCGCCAGAAAGCCTTTGGTCATGAATCCCATGCCGCAGGCGAGACCCAGCAGCAGATAGCCGCCCGCCCGCCCGGCGCGTCCGCTGGCCTCCGTCGCCAGCCAGAAGCTGCACATCGCGGCCGCCAGCCAGAGCATCAGCATCGGATCGAGCACCGCATAGGTGCCAACGCCATAGACCAGCAGCGAACTGAGGAAAATAATCGTGCCGACGGCAGCCGTGCGTGCCGAACTAAACAGCCGCCTGCCGAGCCAGTAGATCAGCACGGCGGTCATCGCCGTGGAGAATATCGAACCCGCCCGCACGCCAAAATTGTTGTGGCCAAACAGCCACTGACCCAGCGAGTTGACCCAGTAACCCGCAATCGGTTTTTCAAAATAGCGCAGGTCGAAAAAGTGTGGTGTCACCCAGTTACCGGTTGTCAGCATCTCCCGGCTGATCTCCGCATAACGGGTCTCATCCGGTTGCCAGAGGTCGCGGAACATCGGCGGAAGCAGGTAATAGAGAATAAAAAAGCTGAAAAAAAGTAGCCACTTCGTGTTGTTATGTATCCGCACTAGTTCGCCTCTTCAGTCAGTTTCTGGCAGCCCAGCCACCCTTCCCGTCCGGGGATTTCGCCCCTGACTACTTTGCCCACTGGCAAAGTAGTCAGATCGTCGGGCAGCAGCTCGCTTAACGGGCAGAACTGAATGCCGTGACGGTCCGCAGCAGCCAGCAGCTGGTCAAAGTCCGGGTAGCCAATAATCCCTTCGACTTCGGCATGCACGGTGTAGACCGCCCCATCGTCAGAAGAGAGCATTTTCGCCAGAATGTAGTCGTTATAGCCTTCTGCGCTGACCTCGCGGCCAACCACTTCATCCCATGTGGGCAACGTCACCGGAATCTGTACAGTACCAATCTGTCCATCCGGCAGCATGGGCCGGAACGGGCCGCTGCCGCGACAGTCGCTGTTGTAGTGAAAGCCAAAGTCCTGTTTGGCGGCGATCACCCGGCCATCGGCTCGCCAGCCCGCGACGGCCGAACAGCTGACAGGATGACCGAGTATCTCACTCAGCGTTTCGGTGCCACGTGCTATCTGCTCAACCAGCTTATCCTGCGGCCATACACCGGCCCAGGTCTGCCAGGCAAAATGGTCCCAGGCGTGCAGACCGACTTCGTGCTGACGAGTGGCGTCCTGCATGATGTGCCGCAATCTCTGTCCCATCTGCTTTCCCGGCCAGGCCGTTCCGGCGAGCAGGATGTCCCAGCCATAGAGCGATGCAGCGCGGGAGCGCAGCATCTTCATAAGAAACGCCGGTTTCACCAGCCGCCAGAGATGGCGGCCCATGTTGTCTGGTCCCACGCTGAAGAAAAAGCTGCCCCGCACCGCATGACGCCGGAACAGCTCAAGCAGCGCCGGCACACCCTGCTTCGTGCCGCGCCAGGTATCTACGTCAATCCGCAGACCGATCTTCTTCATCACTTATCAGCCTGTGGCTCAACGGTGCGCAGGAAGAAGTCGAGCGTGTTGTCGATAGTGACATCCATCGTCACGGTCGGTGTCCAGCCGAGCAGGCGACGCGCATTGCGGATAGCCGGTTTACGGTGCTCCACATCCTGATAGCCTTTGCCGTAGTAGCTGCTGCTTTCTACTTCGCGGAAACCGGCAAACGGCGGGAACTGGCTGCGCAGCGGATGACGTTCAAAGCTGGCCAGCAGTTGCTCTGCCAGCTCTTTAATACTGGCTTCGTTGTCCGGATTACCGATATTGATGATCTGACCATCACAATTCAGCTGTTTGTTTTCGATAATGCGGAATAGCGCCTCAACGCCATCCTGAATATCGGTAAAGCAGCGCTTCTGTTTGCCGCCGTCAATCAGCTTAATGGGCGAACCTTCTACCAGGTTGAGGATGAGCTGGGTTATCGCGCGGGAACTGCCGATGCGCGCTGCATTAAGGTTATCCAGACGCGGTCCCATCCAGTTGAACGGACGGAACAGGGTAAACCGCAGCCCCTCTTTTTCGCCGTAGGCCCAGATAACGCGGTCCAGCAGCTGTTTGGATACCGAGTAGATCCAGCGCTGTTTGTTGATCGGCCCGACGACCAGATTAGAGCAATCCTCATCGAAGCTGGCATCGGTACACATGCCGTAAACTTCTGAAGTGGATGGGAAAATGATGCGCTTCTGATACTTCACACAGTCGCGAATGATTTTCAGGTTCTCTTCGAAATCGAGTTCAAACACGCGCAGTGGATTACGGGTGTACTCAATTGGCGTGGCGATG
The DNA here is from genome assembly GCF_011800405.1 of Pantoea sp. EKM21T. Classification (NCBI taxonomy): domain Bacteria; kingdom Pseudomonadati; phylum Pseudomonadota; class Gammaproteobacteria; order Enterobacterales; family Erwiniaceae; genus Pantoea; species Pantoea sp. EKM21T. Next base: position 25,097 of record NZ_JAALFV010000010.1, on the reverse strand, counting down.
GCCACCAGCGGCAGGATGACGTCGCATTTTTTGATGTGATACTCAATCCATTCGGAATGGATAGCGATATCCCCTTCGACGAAATGGAAGCGCGGATGATCCAGGAAGCGGCTGATCGCGTCTGAACTGATATCCAGGCCATAGACCTCGAAATGCTCATCCTGTAACAAACGCTCAGTGAGATGATTACCGATAAAGCCGTTAACGCCAAGGATCAGCACGCGGGTACGACGTTGCAGCGCTGACTGCGGTTTTGAATAGAGCAGTGCGCCAGGGACGATGCCCAGACTCTGCGCCAGCTGGCTGCCATTCATGTAAACGCCATGCTCGGACTGGCCGGTCTGGATTTCCAGCGCGCCTTCGCCACAGGCGATCAGGAAGGGCTGCTTAGAGAGTACCGTCCCTGGCTTTGCCTGATGCTGCTGTGGAAGAACCCGACTCTTCCAGACGATAAATTTAACCGAACCGGCAAAGGCGAATGCGCCAGGCCAGGGATCGGTAACCGCCCTGATTAGATTGTGAATCGTCTGAGCAGACTGATTCCAGTCAATGCGGCCATCTTCGGCCGTGCGACGATCTACCCGTGTCGCCTGACTTTCATCCTGTGGCCATTCACTCACCTCACCCTCGCGCAGACGAGGTAAAACGTCGCCGAGCAACTGCTCCGCAGCCTGGGTCAGTTTACGATGCAGCGTCAGCGCGTTGTCCTGATCCTCAATAGCGACCTTCTGCTGCGCCAGAATATTACCGGCATCCGCACGCTTCACCATGCGATGTAGCGTAACGCCCGTTTCAGTTTCGCCGTTGACCAGCGCCCAGTTCAGCGGTGCCCGGCCGCGATATTTTGGCAGCAGCGAGCCGTGCAGGTTAAAAGCACCCTTTTGAGCGCATTGCAGGATCTCATCACTCAGCAGATGGCGATAGTAGAAAGAGAAGATCATCTCTGGTGCCATGGTGCGGATGCGGTCAAGCCAGATCGGGTGATTCGCCTCGTCAGGTGCATAGACCGGAATGCCATGCTCTGCCGCCAGACGGGCTACTGAGCCGAAAAAGTGGTTTTCGGTCGCCACATCGTTGTGAGTAAAAATGGCGGTGATTTCATAGCCTGCACTCAGCAGCGCATTGATGCCGACACAGCCCATGTCGTGATAGGCGAAAACAACGGTCTTCATGATTGAATATCCTGTACTGAAGGCTCTTCTGGAGCGTGAACAATGCGTTGAACGAAATAGCGCGGACGCGCCCGAACGTCGTTGTAAATGCGCCCGATGTACTCCCCGAGCAGTCCCATACCCACAAACTGGGCGCCGATAAACATGAACAGCACGGCGAACAACACGAAGACGCCGTCACCCGCCCAGGCCGCACCAAAAAAGAGTCGCAGTACGATCAGCACCAGCGAGAAGGCGAAGCCGGAGAGCGCAATCAGGCTGCCGACCACGCTGAGCAATCGCAGCGGCGTGGTGGTCAGACAGGTCACCAGGTCATACATCAGGTTAATCAGGCGCATAAAGCTGTATTTCGAATCGCCAAAAGCGCGCTCGGCATGGATCACCGGCAGCTCAATGGTGTGTCGGGCAAAGGTGTTGGCCAGGATCGGAATAAAAGTGCTGCGTTCGTGACAGTTGAGCATCGCCTCGACGATGTGGCGACGGTAGGCGCGTAGCATGCAGCCGTAATCGCCCATCGCCTTGCCGGTGACCCGCTGAATCAGCCGGTTGAGCGTGCGTGAGGCTTTACGACGGAACCAGCTGTCCTGGCGCTGCTGACGGACGGTACCCACCACGTCATAACCCTGACGCGCGGCGTCAACCAGCCGCGGGATCTCTTCCGGCGGGTTCTGCAGATCGGCATCCAGCGTAATAATCAGATCGCCACGAACCTGGCTGAATCCGGCGATGATGGCGGAATGCTGACCGTAGTTGCGGTTGAGCAGCACGCCGGTTATCCGGCTGCCGGGAACGGTGGCGGCCTGTTCAATCAGTTCGGCAGAACGATCGCTGCTGCCGTCATCCACCAGCAGAATTTCATACTCAATCTTAATTGAGTCACAGGCGGCGCAGGTGCGCTGAAGCAGCTCCGGCAGACTCTCCTGCTCGTTATAGACCGGGATGACCACGGAGAGCATATTGATCGGTTTAATATCGCGCATCTCAGGCTCCGGCAATGTCATGTAAAGCCTGAATCACACGTTCGACATCCAGATTCGTCATTGACGGAAACAGTGGAATCGAACACATCTGCTGGCTGTTAAGTTCACTGGCGGGAAGACGTAAATCGGGATAGTGCTCGCGATAATATTTATGGGTATGCGCCGCACGGAAATGCAATCCGCTGCCGATATCCCGCGTCTTCAGTGCCTGCATAAAGGCATCGCGCGACAGACCGCAGCGCTGTTCATCAATGCGAATAATAAACAGGTGCCACGCATGCTGATGTGGCCAGTCGGGCAGTGACAGCGGCGTGAACGGCAGCGTGCGCAGCGCTTCAAGATAGCGTTCAGCAATCTCACGGCGGCGGGCAATAAAGCCCGGTAGTTTCTGTAACTGCACCAGCGCAATCGCCGCGCTGATATCGGGCAGATTGTATTTAAAGCCCGGCATCATGACTTCCGCCTGCGGCAGACGTCCCTGGGTCTGACGATCAAACGCATCCACCGCCAGGCCATGAAACTTCAGGCTGCGTATACGTTCGGCGAGAGTGGCGTCATCGGTCACCACCAGGCCCCCTTCCGCGCAGGTGATATTCTTGATGGCGTGGAAAGAGAAAATCGCCGTACCGCGCTGCCCGACCGGCTTTTCGTGATAAGTGGTGCCCACCGCGTGAGCCGCATCTTCAATGATGGCAATCCCACGCTGCTCAGCCAGTTGATAGATTGGCGCGAGATTGGCAGGTGCACCAGCGTAATGCACCGGAATAATCGCGCGGGTGCGGGGCGTAATCGCCTGCGCTATCCGGTCCGGCGTGACCATCAGGTTGTCGGGATCCACATCAATCATCACCGGCGTGGCACCCAGAAGCGTGATCAGGTTCAGGGTAGAGACCCAGGTCATGGACGGCGTGATCACCTCATCGCCAGGCCCGATCCCCATCGCCATCAGCGTGACATGCATTCCGGCAGTGGCAGAGCTTACTGCAATGGCGTGCTGGTTGCCGGTCATCTGAACAAAGGCCTGCTCCAGTTCGGCGCATTTTGCCCCGGTCGTTATCCAGCCAGAGTCAAATACCGCTTTAACAGCAGCCAGCTCTTCATCACCGAATGAAGGCCGGGAAAATGGCAAAAAATCCATGCTAAAACTCCTGCAGATCAAACCCATAAGCTGTCGCGCGTTGTTAATCAGGCACAACGCCAGAAAATAATTGAAATAGCAAATGACTCACAGTCGGCCAGGGTGTTATCGACACCACGCTTTCCCGTTCTGGAATTAAGGTTACCGGACTGCTAATACAAACTACCGTATGAAAGTTAACTGAACATTAAATGAAGAGTGTGAATTGAAATAAAATCAAGGGAGAGCAAGTTAAGGATTTCAGAAAAAGTTCACTATTAAATGGCTAATAATAGCCCTGACCTCAACTCTTTTTGATTTATTGATATTTTGTTTAAAATCAGCAGACTCTGTCAGTCACCAGAGCAGGGTTCAGCTCATCCGGATGAAGTCACTTCTGGAGAGAAAAATTAACACGCTGATATTGCTGGGCTAAATTCAGCCTGCTACTCACAGTATCACATCGAAAAAATAGCGCTCCGCTCATATCAGGAGAATCACAGATTAATAAAGCCGTCTTAATGTATTCTTAATATTTTTCGTTATTAATGTTCTGCCCTTGCAATAATCATTACACTTTGGTGATTCTCAGGTGACAGTCAGTTAATATCTGTCAGATTATCTGTGCCTGTAAGGTAAAAACAGTGCTAAAAAAAGTGAATAGGATCGCGGTTTCAGGCGTTAACGTTGGGTCTGCCTAAAAAAGAGAAAATAGTGATGATGCGTGCCGCCTGTTTATGCACTCTGTTAGCCCTGCTCAGCCCGGTGCTTTACGCCGCGCCGGTAACCTATGCCATTACCCCCGATAAAACGTCGATAGGCCTTTCATGGCGCGCCTTTGGTCACCAATTTTCGCAGGCCAGACTGCAGGGTGTGACCGGTACGGTGACACTCAATCCTGATGAAGACCGTGACGATCATATTGAAGTGACTATTCCGGTAGGAACGCTGGTGGCCTCGAACAGCCTGTTAACCTGGCAACTGAAAAGTAACCTGTTTTTTGATGCAGAGCGTTACCCAAACATTCACTTTGTCAGTAGTCGCTTGGCCTCACTGGGTGGCGGCAATTACCGTATTTTTGGTGTGCTGACGGTTAAAAATGTCAGCCGGCCAGTCGTGATGCTGGCCTCGCTGGACAGCGGAAAGACAATTGATCCGGCTTCAGGTTCGCTGGCGCTACATGCCTCCACCGCCATCTCCCGCTCAGCCTTCGGAATGGATCGGCTGGTCGGGGTGGTTGATGATCGCGTCAACATTGCGCTGGCCATTGCCGCGCAGGGCAGAAAGCCGCTGTAACGGTAACCGCTGAAGGGTCCGATTAACTGAGTGCTGTCTGCAATGTTTCCGCTGTTGCAGCCAGTTGAGCCGGTGGGTTGCGGCCAATCAGCACATATTGATAGCCGTCACGCTTCCACCAGGCCAGCTGCATGCCATGGCGCTTTTCATGGGCGATGGGATTCGCGCTGTCCGGCTCAGGCGAGATACAGAGCGCCATCGGGCCATAATCAGCATGCAGCCAGGCGATTTGTGCAATCGACGTCCGTTCGTAGCGCAGGATCCGCACCATTTTCAGTTCAGCCCCTGGCAGGCTGAGTTGCTGTTGATGCAGCTGCAATCCTAAATCGAGTCGGGTACGGTCCAGCCCCCTTTGCAGCATGGCGGCGTCATCAGGTGTGTCGGCCAGCGTTTCAGCACTGTAGAGCGACATATAACGCGCCTCCAGATCGCGGATATTCTGGCTTTCATCTTTCTCATCATCTTCCGGTCTTGCCAGGAAACCGATGCTGCTGCCCACCAGCAAAAAGCTGACAGACGCAGCAATCAGTGCCCGACGGCTGTAGCCTTTGGCTGGCATTGACTCTGGTGCCGTGATGGCTGCCAGTTGCTGTGCCATTCTGGCCTGCGGTGCCTGTTCCAGCAGCGGCGCAAAAGCCTGTTCAAAATCGAGATTACTTTGCTGTAAATGCTCAACCCGTGCCGCCAGTTCGGGATCCCCTGCCATCGCCTGCTCAAACTGCACGGCTTCCTGTGGCGTCATCTCACCATCCAGCCAGGCAACGATTGCCTCATCGCGCCACGGTGGCGTCAAAGTTTCCCTGTTCATCTCCGTTTCTCCTGCGGTGCGGGCGAGGTCGCCGGCTGTCTGGCCAGCGTGGCACGTGCGGCGGCCAGACGGCTCATAATAGTGCCAATGGGAACCGAGAGCGTCTCTGCCGCCTCCTGATAGGTCAGACCTTCGACATACACCAGAAACAGTGCATTACGCTGCGCCTCGGGTAAGGCGTTAACCTGTAGCATAATGCGCTGGAAATGGCGGTTGTCGTCGCTGTTGGTGTGGTTATCTGCGGCCAGCAGCGCATCGGGATCCACGAATCCCTGTCCCTGCCGGACCTTTCGCGCCCGTAAATCACTGGCCCAGATGGAGTGAAGGATCGAAAAAAGCCATCGATCAATGCGTGTGCCCGGCGTGAACTGCGCGCTGCGTTCCAGCGCGCGTACGCAGGTTGACTGCACCAGCTCTTCTGCCATGTCACGGTTGTGTGACAGCACATAGCCGTAACGCCAGAGCCGCGTCAGATGTTCCGCAAGATGCTGACGGATGTCACTGTGAGTGATTTTTCGCTCCTCCCTGCTGCATCAGACCTCGGGGTGGCCATTGATCGCGGCCTGCAGATCGCGATATTCCTCGCAGTCTGTGCCACAAATCCCGGCAATGGTTTTTAACTGTTCGCGCGCCAGATCCGGACGCCCTTTGATCATCCAGGCTTCGCCCAGATATTCACGCACTTTAGCGTAACGGGGATCAAGTGCAATGGCGCGCTGATAATAGCCAATGCCCTCGTCCGTGCGGCCCAGTTTGCGGGTAGCGTAACCACGATAGTTCCAGGCTTCGCGGGTATCCTGATTTTTCAGCGTATCCAGCAGGTTCAGCGCCGCCTGATATTCGCCCTTTTTCGCCAGATGCCATGCATAGCGGGTTTTATCGTCGTCACTCAGCTTGCTGGTCTTCTCAGGCACACAACTTTTAGTGTGACTGTCATAGACCTGACCTTTGGGGCAGTCAGGCGTCTTTTTATCACTGTCATTGTCGCCCATCGCCATACTCAGCGGAGAGTGCAGCATCAGCAGCAGTGCCGGAACGGCAAGCAGAGAAAAACCAGAACGCGTTGTCATAATTTATCCTTATCGGGTCTGTGAGACAGGCGATAAAGCCCGCCGGATGCAGTCCGCTAGCGCGGCGCTGTACGGTAAACAGCTCAGCGCCGGTTTCTATTCGATAAAAATAAAATTATTTTTTTGCCAGGGTGCCACGCTGAATCAGAACGGTAGTTTTTCCACCGCACAGAAACGCCGTTCCGCCAGGGAGATCACCGCAGCTTCCGCAATCGCCTGGGCTTTCAGTCCATCCTCAAGGCCAGGAAGATCGTCAACCTGCTCACCGTTCAGCGATCGGATAAACGCATCCAGATGAGCATAGTAAGTTGGCTGCACCCGGCTGAACCAGTCGGGCAACAAGCCTGGCTGCTGAATCTGCGCACCCTGATAGCAGCTGACGCCCCGCTGTGGCTGAGAGGCTGATTCCAGCATCCCGTGCGGTCCCATCACACTGATGCGTTCATCGTAGCCATAGCCGGTGCGGCGGACATTATCGAGTTGTGCCAGCGCCCCGCCCTGCAGCCGCAATAGCAGCGTGCTGGTGTCCACGTCGTCAAATTCGCTGATCGAGGGCAGAGCCAGCGCTGCACCCATCGCTGCCACCTCTGTCACCTCCTCTTCAGTCAGCCAGCGCAGCAGGTCAAAAAAGTGGATAGCCTGATCGCGCATCTGTCCTCCGGACGCCTGAAGATAGGCCAGCGGCGGCATGGCTGAGGAGCGGCAGACCATCTGAATCAGTTCCGCCGGGCCGATCCGCCCCTGGCGGAGTTGTTGCTTCAGCTGCTGATGGCTGACATCAAAACGGCGATTAAACCCTACTGTGACCGGCACGTTGTAGGGGAGAACATTAGCCACGGCAGAGCGGGCCCGCTCAAGAGAGAGATCGACCGGTTTTTCACAGTAAATAGCTTTACCGGCGCGGGCTGCGGCTTCCAGTAAGTCAGCATGGGTCGGCGTCGCGCTGGCGATCAGCACCATACCAATCTGCTCATCATTTATCGCCTCGGTGACAGACGCGGCCCGGGCACCAAAGCGGGTCGCAAAGGCGGCGGCGCGCGCGGGATCCGCATCCGCGACCCATACCAACTCAACTCCGGGGTGCGCCTGAAGATTCGCGGCATGAACTTCACCAATAAAGCCACACCCCAGCAGGGCAACACGTTGCTTTTTATTCATTTTTTTGAACTCCATCATAGTCCGGCAGAAAGATGCATCTGCAGGATAACGCTGCGTTTTACACTGGCGGCACGGTGTTTTGAGGTGTTTACCTCACAGGAGAGCGGCATGTCGCTGAAAGAGGTCGCCCGACGGGCAGGTGTGGGACTGGCAACCGTGGATCGGGTGCTCAATGAACGTGGCGGCGTCGCGCCGGAGACGGTTCACAGGGTGCTGCAGGCAGCACGTGAAGTCGGGCTGAAGCGGATCCTGCCGGAGGAGCATCGTCATCCGTGGCAGATAGAACTGCTGCTGAGCAGCAACGATTCGTTTTTCTTTAAGCAGCTGGCACAGGATTTTACTGAGGTTGCCTCGCATCTGGGCTATCGCCGGTTAACGCTGCGCCGCACTTTTGTCCCCGAGGCTCAGCCAGAACGTCTGGCAAAGCTTATCAGGCAGGGCGGTGAAACGCGGGATGGTCTGATCGTTTTTGCCCATGAACATCCGGCGATCTATGAGGCGCTGGACCATTGCCAGGCGCGTGGCGTACCGGTGATCTCGCTGGTCACCGATTTACCCGGTGCCGCCCGGCTCTGTCATGTGGGGATCAATCAGTTGCAGGCAGGACGTACAGCCGCTCAGCTGATGGGCAAAATGCTGCATCAGCCCGGTGAGGTGTTGATGGTCAGTGGGCACCGGGATTACAGTGCGCATCGTCAGCGTATTGAAGGGTTTCGTGACCTGATAACCAGTCGGTTTCCCCATCTTCAGTTACGTGAAGTTCTGGCCGCCCAGGAAAATCGCGACACCCTCAGTAAGTTGCTGGAGAAGCAGCTGGTACAGAGCGGTCATCTCCAGGGCATTTATAACACCGGGCTGGGGAATACCGAGATCGGGCAGGCGCTGGCACGACATCGTCGGCTGAATCAGTGCATCTGGATTACTCATGAGCTTTACGCCACCACCCGCACGCTGATGGCGCAGCAGAGCGTTGCGCTGACACTGGATCAAAACACCCGGCAGCATGCCCAGCTCGCGCTGCAGCTGATGCTGAATTATCTGGAGCAGGGAGACAAACCCGATATCTACATTAACGGAAAAGTGGATTTCATCATTTATACGGCAGAAAACTGTCTATAAAGATTGCCCGTTGTGTCATATCCACCGGTAAAGAAATATGCTTTACCTGCCGTCGATCATTGCATTCAGCACTATTTCCCGCGCGAGACAGTGCCCGGGAAAGTGGCTCACTGGCTCAGAAGTGCATAGAAAATAGCCTGCCACAGATAATCTGATCGCAGTGACAAGCTGAAACCGCCCCTTTATGTCAGATAAAAAATCTAACTATCATCTAAATATTAAAAGATAAATCTATATATGCATTTTTTATGGTTTTAATATTCAGATGCAGGCTGATGACGTTAATATCGTATCCGACTGAACAAACAGCGAAGTGAAACGGGTGAATTAATGTGCGACAGAGGTGCGGAAACAGAGCAGGAATAACACTCGCAGTCCTGAACGGTTAGCCATTAAAAGCGTACTTTGCAGAGTTGATCAATATCAAAACTTAATGGGTTTTTATCGTCATATTCCTATTGGGTTTCACTTTCTGCCAGGTTGATGCTAAGTTCTCGTCGGTTTAAAACAGGGCAGTATGAAGAACCGTTTCACTGATATTACGGCCACCCTGAATTTTTCCTGCGCCAGTTCGGTGCCTGACTAATTAATGAGCGTATGATTTGGAAAAGTGTTTATATCCGGTGCGTACCAGAACTGAGAGAGTGCTGCACGCGGTGGTATTCGAAGTTGTCGCTAATGTGCTGGTTTTCTTTATCCTGATTATTTTTACCTCCGCAGCACCATCGCAGTCGTTGTTGCTTACATTGGTTTCATCAACTCTGGCTATGGGATGGAACTACCTTTTCAACCTGATGTTTGACAGTGTTCAGCTAAAAACAGGATTTAAAAAGAACTTGCGAGTGAGATGCCTCCATGCCGTTCTGTTTGAGGCGGGTCTGTTATTAGTGTTAATCCCCTTTGCAGCATGGTGGCTGGATATTACGCTATTCTCAGCGTTGAGACTTGAATCCGGACTGGTGCTATTTTTTCTGACCTATGCTTTTCTGTTCAATTTGTTATGGGATTGGGGAAGATCAGCAAAATCAATGAAGATATTAAATTAATGTATCATGCCATTAAAATTTACTTTCAGAAGTTAACCTTTCGCTTAGCCGGCTAATGGAACTTCGCGTGCGAGTGATCGCGCCCGAATGTATCCGATGCGTAAGGAAACAAGTATATCTGGTGTCAGGAGCCGCTTACTCTCGCCTGGCAGCATTGATATAACGGCGCGTCTGCATAAATTAAGTTCAGACTGCGTATAAGCTCATTTCACAGGTTAAATCAGCAAGAATATTATGGACAAAGTCTACTATCTGAATAAGTTAAGGAACTGCCCGTCAACCGATATTCTGGATATCGTAACAAGCTATATGCGGAAAAAACTTCCTGGTGACGATCTCTCTTCATTTGAAGGCGCTTACGATCATCGTAAAGCCGAACTAATAATGAATGAAACCTACAGTGAAGTTCCTTCAGAAGTATGGAGACTGGTGTGCTGAGGCGTAAAAAGGAGAGCAGGATCACTCATAACCCATTATCTGCTGAGGGCTGATCACCCTGCAGATCATCAATTCCTGATAATCCTGGCGCGATGCATTTTGATCTCCGTCGGGCAGAATCGGTGAACAGATAAATCAGAGCATCACCTTTAGTGCTGTGATGCTCTGTCATTCTCAACAAACGCACGACATAAAGCGCTGTAAGAAATAGTAAGACAAACCTGCCAGACCACTGTAAACCGTTTTAAATATGACGCCAAAACTGGCTTCATCTGTTGTATTCAGAAAAGCTCGTACAAATAATGCCTTCCGGACTCACATGACTACGATAATGATTATCTGTTCAGGCGATATGCTGCCAATATAGCTCATGATCCACCAGCACCGATCCCGGAACGGCAAATCGTGTCAGGGTGATAAAAAAAGCTGCTCAGTCGTTAAGCAAGGGTGTATTAAGCTGATTCAGACGATGCAATACCATTAAATTTAAATGTTGTTCGCCCGAACAGGGAGCATGCAGGCGAACAAAACGGGAATTCATTTCAGATGGTCACGATGATACAGAGCCCACTGCTCAATCCTTTCTCCAGAGGGTAGCAGGCAATAGGTTGTTATACCTGCCGAAGATTTTTCCTGGACCTGCTGACCACCGCGATTAACGCAATATTCACTGGCTGGATTACGCATTGTTAAACGCTGCGGTTCCTTGCTGTGCGGTGTGCAGGCGATAAGTAGTGAAGCCAGTAACATCAGTGAAACTCCTGCTAACCTGTTTGTGACGGTCATAAAACCTCTCTTAACCTTATTTTTGTGAATTAAGCATTTACCCTCCAGTGGTGTGATTAAGTCTGATAGCACAACAACGACTTTATCAGGAATCCTCCTTTCTCCTGCCACATGTTAACCTCAGGGGTGACAATCATCATATTTCCATTCTGCCGTCCACTCTGGACTCACCACTGCTGGTAGCGATACATAATTATAGCGTGCTGCCACTAAACCCGCGCTTAACAACCTCACGCGACACATAAGCAGATAGACCTTTAATGCAGTGATTAAAAAATGAATAAAGCCAAAATTAGAATGCATGTGAAGATAATTAACAAAAACCCCATTATTACAATCGATGCATTATCTTAATTTTTAATGGAAATTCATCGCGAATAGGGCATCGCCTTTAACGTTTACTTAAAACAGGCACACTTGCGATGCCTTTACATAAATCCTTTTCCCGCTGCATAATCCCGCAACATTTGTATGCGCACTGCCATTAATGGGATCAATAAAACCTACAACTTATTGGTATCGCTTAAATATCGCTGCTGCTTAACACCTGAATAACAACTCACGATTCAGGTGCCATTTAACGATCAGACTATCAATAAATTCTTAAGGAAGAGTGACTGAGATGAATAATAAATTCCCGCGAAATAAAATCGCAAAAGCATTAATGCTGGCAAGTGGGATGGGGGTTGTGCCTCTGATTAGCTATGCTGCAGTCATCGGAAGCCAGACAGGCAATGAGATCATCTTAACTGATGGCACCACGCTGATTGCCGACCAGTCATCTGGCGACGGTTATTATGGCATCCTGGTTAATGGCGCTACCGCCGCAACGGTTACCATCGGCAGCGGCAGCACAGTTCGCGTGACAGATGCTGAACGTTATGCAAAAGGGATTTTTATTGAAGCGGCAAACAGTGAATTTACTGCAGATAAGTTAACCCTCAACGTTTCCGGTAAAACAGCGGTCGGCATTGAGTTCGGCGGAAAAAATGTAACCGCCAGTTTAGGATCAGGTTCCTCGGTCACCACGGTAGCATCAGGTGATTCTTTCGCCGAGGGCGTCGTTGTCAGCAATAGTTCCTCGCTGCAGGCAAATAACCTGCAAATAAGCACCCAGGGCACTGGCGGAACGGCTCTGCGCGTCAGTGGTTACGGAAGTCACGCCAGTCTGGGCGACGACAGTAATTTACAGACGAATGGTCTTAACAGTAATGCCGTTCAGGTTGATAACCTGAACGGTGAGTCGATTAATGGCGTGGCCACGTTGAAAGCAAATGCATTGACGATCAACACCCTTGGCAATAATTCGCAGGGTATTAATATCCAGGATAATGGTTCGGTTGATCTGGGCAGCAACTCGACCATTATTACCACTGGGGATCTTTCTGCTGGCATCTGGAGCTGGGGTGAGCTGAAGGCCGATCATCTGACAATCAGTACTGCGGGTGAGACCTCTGCAGGTCTGTCAGGCCGTGACAACAGCCTCTCAAACATTGGTGCTGGTAGCGTGATCTCCTCTGATCAGACTGGCGGCATTGTGGCTATGGGCGACAATGCCATCGTTAACTTCATTGGTAGTGAAGAAGAACGCAATACGGTCTATTCAGCAGGTTTTTATGGCGTATCCGCACAGTCAACCGGCGCAACCATTAATCTGCAGAACACCGATATTATGATGAAAAATGTGGATACCATGACCCTGGGTATTTGGTCCACAAGCGGTGGCACAGTTAACGGTGATGCAATGACCATTACCGGTCCGGAGAATGCTACAGGTGTCTACGCCATGGCTGGTGGTAAAGCGAATCTTACGGGTGATCTGACCATTGATATGGGCTCTCCGAATGGGATAGCCATGGCTACGCAATATGATGATGGTTATGCAGCAGGTGTCATCACCACCGACGGAAAAGCGCAGATCGTTGGTAGCGTTTTATCCCGGGCCGGACTCATCGACCTCAATCTGACATCGGGTTCACTCTGGTCTGGCAGCGCCAGCAGCGATAACGTCAATAATGGCCATCTGAACGTTAATCTGACCGACAGCACCTGGAATGTATCGCGAACATCCAATGTCGATAATCTGACATTGAGTAACTCGCTGGTTGACCTCTCTGCAGCCTCGGATGACGCAACCTATTCAACATTGACTATCGCCAACCTCAGCGGCAGCGGCGACTTCGCCTTGCGCACCAATCTGGCAGGCGATGGTGCTGGCGTGAATAACATTGGCGATAAAGTTGTGGTGACAGAGAGTAGTTCCGGTGATTACGGTCTGACCATACAGAACCGCGGCAGTGCCGTCACCACTGGCAACGAAGTACTGACTGTGGTTGAAACGACTGATGGCATCGCCACCTTTAAAGGTAACGCCGACGTGGAACTTGGTGGCTATGTTTACTCGGTCAATAAGCAAGGCAACAACTGGGTACTCTCCTCACCTAAAGCACCAGAAACCCCTGAAGCAGATGATCCGGCCGTTATCCCTGCGGATGAGCCTGCCGCGACTCCTGCTAATGAGCCTGCCGCGACTCCTGCCAATGAGCCTGCCGCGACTCCAGCCGATAACGGTGGCACGGCGCCTGCCGGGCAAGACAACGCAACTTCCCCTATTACCAGCACGGCCAACGCAGGGGCTAACTTCCTCAACACTGGCTATCTGATGAACTATGCCGAAATGCAGACGCTGATGCAGCGTATGGGTGATGTTCGTCAGGGTAAGACAGCCGGGAATGTCTGGCTGCGCGCTATAGATGGACGGTTCAGCGGCTTTGATAATGGCAAGCTGAGCCGTTTCAGCCTGAACTACACCGGTTATCAGTTTGGGGTCGATAAACGTTTGTCCGATGAAATTCCGATCTATCTGGGCCTGTTCATGGGGGTAACTGAAGGATCGCCTCATTACCAAAATGGTAACGGCAACATCCGTTCTGAGCATTATGGCTTCTACACCACCTGGGTAAATGATGCCGGTTTCTATGTTGATGGCGTTGTGAAAGTCAACCGGCTAAGGAATCAGTTCAATGTTCACGATACACAGAATAACCAGGTATCCGGTAACGGTGTCTCTTCAGGTCTGAGCGGATCGCTTGAGGCGGGCAAAAAGTTCAGCTTCTCTGATCGGCTGGCAGGTTTTTATCTTGAACCACAACTACAGCTGACAGCAGGTCATCAGGATGGTGCTTCCGTAGGTGCGTCTAATGGTCTCAATATCACACTTTCAAGCTACAAATCACTGATGAGCCGGGCAAGCGTGCTGGCAGGGTATGAAATCAATCAGAGCAATTACAAACTCAACACCTATGTAAAAACGGGTGTAATGCGCGAGTATGCCGGGGATGCTGCTTATGCTCTGAACGGATCAAATGAACGTCTTTCCTTTAAAGGAAATGGCTGGAATAACGGCGTCGGCCTGAGTGCCCAAATCAGCAGCCATACGCTCTTCCTGGAGGCCGATATGGTAGACGGAAAACGTTTTAACCAACGTCAGGTTAATGCTGGCTACCGTTTTAGTTTTTAGAATCAACGTGCAGCAAGCGCTCGTATAACAGGAGGTGTTAATGAAAAAAACATTATGGATGCTGCTGGCCTTGATCTGCTCAGGATCCGCTTTCGCACGGCAGGAGTCCACCATCGCAGAAGCAAAAAACATGCGAGACGAACGTCATGTTACCCTTACCGGTACGATTAGTGGACGGGCTGACGATGACCACTACTGGTTACAGGACTCAACGGGTCGTATCCGTATTGATGTCGACGAGGATGACGAAGACGACAACGGCTTCCTTATTGGTAAAAAGGTACGGATAACGGGTGAGGTAGATCGCGATGACGGCCATAGCGAAATCGATGTTGATCGGCTCTTCATTCTGAAATAATTCCGGACTTCTGTGTAAAAAAGCCAGCTATAGCGCTGGCTTTTTTACATTCAGGGCAGGTTTTACTTTTCGCGAAACGCTTCCTGTACGCGCAACAGAGGACGCAAGAGATATTGCAGCAGGCTCTTCTCGCCCGTACGAATATCAACGGTGGCCGTCATACCGGGAATCACACGTAGTTCCTGACTGCCGCTTTTCGTCAGCGTATTATTTTCCGTTAATACCATCACCCGGTAATAAGTATCATCGACGCCTGGCCTGCGGGCAGCTTTACTCTCCTCATCTTTTAGCGCGCCCGAACTGATACTTTGAACATGTCCGGTCAGGCCGCCATAAATCGAATAGTCATAGGCAGAAATTTTTACCTCAGCTTCCTGACCGGGCGCCAGAAAAGCCACATCAGAGGGCCGGATACGGGTTTCCACCAGCAGCTGGTCATCCAATGGTGTCACCTCCATTATTGCGGCACCAGGCTGGATCACACCGCCAAGCGTATTGATTTTAATACTGTTAACAATGCCTCGTACTGGCGTGCGGACTTCAGTACGCTCAAGCGTATCATGGCGGCCATGGGCAGTTTCCTGCAGGCTTGTCATCTCAACATCGACTTTGGACAGTTCATCGTTAGCCTCGTTACGGTAGCGGTTTTTTCGCTCGGTAATTTGCAATTCGGCATCATTCATCTGACGCTCAAGTTTCAGAACCTCAGTTTTTGACAGCAGCGATCTGGCTGAGAGCTGTCGCGCCATTTCAAGCTCTTTCTGCAGCAATGTTTTTGACTTCAGATAGCCTTCAATTGACTCATTTACCGCCCTTTTGCGTAGTTTCCAGGCATCGGTTTCACGGGTAACCAGTTCAGGTACTTTCATGACCTCTGGCGGGAACACAAGCTCGCTGCCGGTCGCTTCTGCTTCAAGACGCGCGGCCTGGGCTTTCAGTGCCAGCAGGCGGTTAGCGCTTTCGCGGAAGGAGGCTTCGGCGCGCGTGGGATCGATTTTGGCCACAACCTGACCTTTTTCAACCGTATCGCCTTCATGCACCATTAACTCCTGCAAAATACCGCCCTCAAGGCTTTGCAAAACCTGTTCGCGGGAACTGGGAACAATTTTGGCTGACCCGGTTGTCACCTCTTCGATGTTGAAATTGGCGGCCCAGACGATTACCAGCACCATTAACGCCACGCTGCCCCAGGCAATAAATAGCCAGCCTTCCCAGCGATCCTGACGGGCGGCCCTCACCATGTCACTGGCTGTATGTTCGGTCAGGCGCTTTTGATCAACGTTTTTATCAGGGGACAGGCTGCTCATACTGTTACCTCGCCAGATTGTGGCTGACGCTCTGTGCTTATCTCAACGCCAGCATGTTTCGCTGCGTTACGCAGCACCGATGCGGCCGGGATCTTCCCGCTGTTTAATAAACCGATAATCTCTTCACGCGGCCCATCAGCTACTTTGATGCCTTCATCCATTACAATCACCCGATCAACATATTTCAGCACTGCAGGACGGTGGGTCACGATAATCACGGTTCGGCCTTCCATTGCCGGGATGAGCGCCTGCAGGATAGTGCGTTCCGACCCCATATCCATCCCCGATGTAGGTTCGTCCAGTAGCAGAACATCCGGATTCGACAGAATGGCGCGAGCCAGGGCTATCGCCTGCTTTTGTCCACCGGAAAAGTTTTCACCACGCTCACTGACAGGCATACCAAAGCCCATGGGATGGGCCGCGACAATATCACTCACCCCGGTCATTTTTGCAGCGGCCATCAGTTCTTCGTCGCTGGCGTAGGGTGCTCCCATCACCAGGTTGTCACGCAGCGAACCATACATAAAACGTGGTTCCTGATTGACCAGCGCGATACGCGTCCGTAATTCCACCGGCTCGACCTGGCCTATATCTACGCCAGCAACGGTGATCGTGCCTGTTGTGGGTGGATATAGCCCAACCAGCATGCGCAGCAGCGAAGATTTACCGCTGCCCATTTTGCCCAGTATGGCAACCCGCTCGCCCTGACAGAACCGGACATCAAGCTGCTCAACGATGGCCGGTAAATCGTCTTTATAACGTAATGAAACGCCTTGACAGACAATCCCGGTCTGGCTGCCCTGGGGAAGCTGCACATAAACCTTCTCATTATCGCGTTCAGCAGGGGCCTGCATCACTTTATTGAGGATGGCCAGCGAGGTTTTTGCCTGCTGAATACGCAATCCCAGCGCGGCAAGCGTTGCTATGGGCATTATGGCGCGCCCCATCAGGGTCATAGTGGCAATGATGCCTCCCATTGAGATATCACCATCACCGACCAGATAAGCACCCCAGACCAGCAGAATAACGGTACCAAACTGCTGGGTCGTCTGAATGACGCTTGAGCCCATAGTGGCAAGGAACCGCGATTTCATATTCACTGCAGAGAGTTTTACGCTGGCAACATCGTGTTTAGAGGCGACCAGGTTTTCAGCACGCAGAACTTTAATGGTTTCAAGATTATCCAGTGATTCAATAACCAGACCGTAACGGTTACTGCCTATTTTCATTGACTCTTCAGCGTGGCGTTTCAAAGGGATCTGCATCAGCAGCACCATCGCCACGATGACCACTAATATCAGGATCACACACCAGACCAGTGGCCCGGCAACCAGATGGATTACAACCAGGAAGAGTAAAACAAAGGGTAAGTCAGCAACCGTCGTTAAAGCGGCTGACGTAGTAAGCTCGCGGACGCTGTCAAAGCTTTGCATGACATTGCCAAATGCACCGCTGGATTGGGCTCGACCCGACATTTTGCCGTTCAGCACGTGACGAAAAAGTTGTGCGCCCAACACCAGATCGATCTTTTTACCGGCGCGATCGGTAATCCAGGCCCGACCCAGCCGTGCAGCCAGTTCAAACAGCAACGCCAGACTCACGCCGATAGCCATCGTCCAGAGTGTTACGTAGGTCTGGTTAGGCAGTACCCGGTTATAAACCGTCATGGTGAATACGGACATCGCCAGAACGAGCAGGTTAATAACGACTGACAATGCGGCGGCTTCAAAGATATAACGTTTGAATCCCCACAAAGTATTCCAGAACCAGTGCCCTTTACCGACATGGACAATGTCATCGGCACGATGATCAAGATAAGACTTAGGTCGCAGCAGCAGCAACTCGCCGCTATAGTGCTGAGCCAGGCGAGCGAAATCGACCTCAACAGGCTGGCTGCCCAGTGCGGGATCGATAATGGCGCACTTCTTTTCGCTACACTGTGTCAGCACGCAGTAGCCCGTTTCCAGACGCATGATGGCGGGGAGAACAAAGCTTTTCACATCCGTCAGGTCAATCTTCTGCCAGGCAGCACTCATGCCGCGGCTCTGCAGCGTGCGCAATGCCCAGTCATTCTGGGCGCTGATATCAGCGTCTGGTGGAAATGCAGGCATACCCACACGTAAAGCATTTAGCGTAAGCCGGACGTCAAACAGGCGCAGTGCGCTTTGCAGTGCAACCAGCAAAGTCTCCTGCGTATCTGATGGCGATCTGGATAACACTCTGTTTTCAGCATTCAGTTCAGAGCCAGCAGGCTCAAATTGTATATCAGTCACAATGGCGTCCCCTGGACAACTAATTCATTCTGGTCTGGCGGCAAAGCATGACAGCGGCCAGAAATACTCGTTTTTACGTCAGCGTGATTAGTGCACCGCTTCGATGGTATTCGCTGGTAAAGCGTTAACCTTCTGCACCAGTTGGCTGGTTTTACCCAGTGCCGCAACGATGTTCCATTGCGCAGCCAGATACTGCATCTGCTGCTCCTGATAACTTGCGAGACTGGTGTAATAGTCGGTAGCAAACGAGATTAAATCCGTTAACGGGCGCTGCCCCGCGAAGAACTGCACTTCCCCCGCTTTCCAGGTTTTCAACGCGGTTTCTGACTGTCTCTGTAATGCATTGAGCTGGCGTTCACGAAGCGGTAAGGAGACCCACAGCTGATCCAGCTGCTGTTTCAATGTCCGGAGTGTTGCATCCTGATCCGCCTCTGCAGCAATGAGTCGATGAGTTTCAGCTTTAGCATTTGCCCTGCCAGCCCCACCATCCCAAAGATTGATATCGCTGCTCACCTGTAACGTCACCGCTTTAAACGGTTCCATTTCACCGTTGCGCTTTGGACTGTCCATACTCAGTTGCACACTCCATTTCGGCCTGTTCCACTTAGAGGCCAGATCCACTGCGGCTCTCGCTTCTTCTTTACGCTCGCGTGAGACCGCCCAGTTGGGATTTTCTTTCAGTACCTGTTGTGCCTGTGCCAGTGACGCGGGCAACAGACCCGCTTTTTTCAGATCGGGCAGGCCTCTGGTGATAACAATCTCGTGGTTCAGCAGCGAGCTGAGTTGCTGCTGCGCTTGTATATAGGTGGTGTAGCTCATTTCACGACTGGCAATCACGGAATTGAGGCGAGTCGCAACCTGATTGATCTCAGAAGCTCTGCCGCTATCAATACTGGCAATATTCTTTACCCGATTAAGCAGATCCTGCAGTGCGTTAATTTCTTTATCCAGCACAGCGACAACTGTGGCATTAGTGGCTGCAGAGGTAAAAAGAGTAAGCACCTGCTCGTTGAGATTTTCGCGCGTGACATTTACCTGAGCCTGCTGCATGGAATAAGCAGCCTGCTTTCCGGCAACGCTCGCATCAGTACGTCCGTGATCGTAAAGTAATTTACTTACAGTGATATGCGGGGAGACCGGGTTATTCTCATAACCGGGTTGACCTGAATATCCTGATGCGCTGATACCCGTGCTGACCTGAAAACCATCAGCGGCTTTTGCCTGATCGATATCATACATAGCACCGGTGCTGTTTGATAAAGCAGACTTTACCGACGGATGGTCGGCTGTCATACGAATCATTTCAGTAAAGTCCGTTGCATGGGCATTTAACAGGGGATTAAAAAATAGCAATCCCGCAATTAAACCATGCAGCGAACATCTGGATTTTGTAGTAAACAAGTTTTTTTTCATAGTTAACTCAAAATAACAAATAAAGTGGGATGGCTAATTTTCTCTGTCGCTAATTCAATCCTGCGACCGGAACTGTTTTAACCGTCCGACATGTCATATGGCAACGTTAATTCTGCAAAAAAGAAATATTTAGGTTTTACATGCTGCTCACATGCCTTTATTTATTTTTTTCATCTGCACAATCAGATCTGGGGCTCACCTGATGGGCCTGCCTTAAACAGGCCCATCAGGTGAGTTTGATGTAAAAAAAAGCTGGCGATGACCGAAGTCATCGCCAGTTCTATCAGATAACGTTTAAGCCATGCTGGATTAACAGCTTGACAGTGGTGTCATCATTATTGGTATAGACGTCATAATTAACGCCATTTTCAGTTTGTGCGGCCGAAGCCGTCCATTCTGACTTTCCAATATTAACGGTATCAGTTGCATTACTATTGTTTGAGCTTCCCACATCTCCCGTAATATGTAATGTGTTCGCTTCACTACCATTATCTTTAGTAATTTCGAGCACATCGCTGGCGCTGATAAATAATGTCTGCGCCGTGTTATTACCCAGATGGATAGCTTCAATTCCACTAATTTTGCCTGATACCGTTCCGAGTTCTAAATCGTTATTAGAATCCCAGACCAGCGTATCGTGACCTTCTCCTCCTTTCACACTGCTAAAATGAGTACTGTTAATGACGATAGTATCATCGCCCTCTTTTGCATCGACGGAATTCGCGCCGCGTGCATCCAGTACATCATTACCTGAAGTGCCATTAAGATCGTACTGAGCAGGTTGATACTCAATATGCGTCGATCCCGTTTCAGACGTCAGTCCCAGTGTCTCGTTCAGATCAACTAAGCGGCCTTTGATTGCTGAGCCATCGCCGTCGCCCACGCCCTGATCGGTCCAGGTCACGTAGAGCTGACCGCCCGCCAGGAAGGTCGCATCGACTTCAACCTGCTCACCATAGGTCAGCTGGTTGATCTGGATCTGCTGGCCCACTTTATTACCCGCAGCATCAAAGTACTGTGCGTAGATACCGCTGGTACCTGCACCCGGCGCGATGTCGGTTGTTGACAGGAAAACGGCAATAAAGCTGCCGTCAGCCTGACTGACCACCCTCGCCATGTGCTGATCGCCAGCCGTCGTGGTGTTGATCAGGAACTCGCTGGTCAGCGCCGTACCGTCTGCCGCGTAGATGCGGCCCCAGACGCTGTAACCATTCTGATCCGGTCCGCTGGTATCGTTAGAGTCCCAGGTCACCACGTAGTTACCGTTTTGCAGCGCACTGACTGCGGATGACGCCTGATTGTTAGTCAGGGTCTGGTTCGCTACGAAGCTGCCTGTTACAGCATGCGTTGACGGATCATAAACTGACACACCAACATCATATCCGGTGGCTTTAATCGCATAAGTAATCGCAACCTGGCCATTTTCCAGCGTTGTAACAGATGGCAACGGCTCCCATTCAGGAATGATGGCATTTGCGTTCAGGGTCGTGGTTGCCAGCACGGTCTCCGCCGTGACCGGCGTGCCGTTTGCGTCATACTGACGGCCATAAACCGTCCAGTTGCCGTTCAGGCTCGCTTCCCAAACCACCAGATAACCGCCGTCTTCCAGCGAAGTGATCACCGGAACGCGCATTTTGCTGGCGGCGGTGCTGGAGTCCACATTGTACTCTGCGCCATTAGTCACGACGCCGTTCACGTTACCCGCACCGTCGTAGCTATAGGTATAACCCTGACCCTTGATATGCGCACCGGAATCCGTGCTCCACACCACCTGGAAAGTGCCATCTGACAGCACGGTAACCTGCGGCGTGATCTGGTCGCCCGCTGTGGTGGTGTTCACCGTGAACTCCGCCCCGACCGGCTGACCTTTCGCATCCAGCAGCTGACCCTTGACGCAGCTGCCGGAGCCGTCTCCGCTCGCCGACTGCCACACCACGATGGCGCCGCCGTCCGGCAGGCTGGCTACCGACGAGACCGTCTGCGCTCCCGTGGTGGTGGTGTTCACCGTGTACTCGGAGTAGAACGCCGCATCCACGTCAATCACGATACCTTCAATGCCGGTTCCCGAACCGTCCACGTTGTCCGACTGCCACGTCACGTATACGCTGCCGTCCGCGGTCAGCACGGCGTCAAAGATGTGCGTTGCATCCACCGAGTCGCCACCGGTACCCTGGTTGCCGCTCGTGGTGGTGTTCACCAGGAACTCGCGTCCCACCCTGTTATCGTTCGCATCAAAGCGCTGTGCGTAGATGGCCGAGCCATCCCCGTCGCCGCCTTCAGAGCCCCAGATAAGCAGGTAGCCGCCATCATCCAGCGCCACGCCGACCGGCTTATACTGCTTGCCGCTGGTGTAGCTGTTGACGATGAAGTCACCGCTGCCGACCAGCGTCAGCGTTCCGGTGGCGGCATCCACGCGGTAGTGCACTGCGCGGATGTCAGAGCCGCTGGTGCCGCTGTCGCTGCTGTCCCAGAACACCACGATGCTGCCGTCGTTCAGGGTGATAACGTCCGGATAGTTCTGGGAGCTGTCCGTGGTGGTGTTCACCTGGAAGTTACCCCCCAGTGGCGTGCCGTCTGCGGCAAAAATCTGCCCGACAACCCCGCTGCCGCTGGTGTCACCCGGACCGCTGGTGGCGTTCCACACGGTCACGTACATGCCGCCGTGCGCCGCATCGGTAAAGGCCGCCATTTCCGGACCGCCTGAGCTGCCCATGCCCTTGCCGGTTGCCACCGTCACTTCGCCCGTCACCGGCTGGTTATCCGCCCCGTAGCTGCGCTGCACGATGCCTGTGCCCTGGTCTTCCCAGCTGATGATGTAGCCGCCGTCGGCGGTTGCCATCGCACCCGGACGGTTCTGCGCACCGCTGTAGGTGGTGTTCACCTGGAACTCGTCGGTCACCGCCTGGCCGTCGGCGCCGTAGCGGCGCGCCATCACGCCGTCGCCGCTGTTGTCCAGTCCGTTAACGTTGGACTCGTAGACAATCAGAAAGCCGCCGTCGGTCAGCGCTATCACCTGCGGGCTGTCCTGATTGTTGGCCGTGCGCTGGTTCACCTGCTGCTCGGTGCCGATTTTACGTATACCGTCGGCCTCAAAGAGCTGCATGTAAACTTCGGTGCCGGAGACACCTGCGCCCTGCCACGTCACCACGATGCGGCCGTCCGCCAGCCGGGTCGTCGACGGGTTAAGCTGGTCTCCAGTGGTGGTAGTGTTCACCTGCATACTTTCATTCAGCAAGCTATACGTAGCCAGTGCAGATCCCTGGAAGGCCACTGTATCGCCCTTGTTCCCTGCTGGATCGATAGCGTAGATCTCTCCTGACTCGCCAGCTGAGATTGGGTTAGGTGCTATCACCCACTTACCCTGCTGATCGGCTACTACGCTATATTCCGTGCCGTTCTTATCGACAATGACAACCACAACGCCAGGCTCAGTAACACCGCTCAGTGACTCCTCTGAGTTTCCTGAAATCCCAACGTTAGGCGCTGTGATATCGATAATAAAATCCCAGCTACTGCTGATTTCACTGACGTTACCTGCAGCATCCGTTGCCGTCGCCGTAATACCGTGTGTCCCTTCCAGCAGGTTAGTGGTCGGCGTATAGCTCCACTCACCCAGTGCATCTGCCGTCACTGTCGCAAGCAGGATGCCATTGTCATAAAGCGTAACCAGCGAGCCTTTTTCCGCCTTGCCGGTAAAGGTCGGCGCCGGATCGTCAATGACATTACCTGCCACTGGTGAGGTGAACTGCAATGTACCGACGTCATCCTGTAATGACTGGATGATCACTGGTTCTGGCGGTGTGGTATCCACATTCAGGGTAAATTTCGCCTCGCTGCTGTTGCCCGCCGCATTGGTTACCGATGCCGTAAAGACGTGCTCACCGTCTGCCAGCTCCGCCACCGCGAATGTCCACACGCCGCTGCTGTTTGCCGTGCTGCTGCCCAGCACCGCGCCCGATTGGTCGCTGATGGTCACCACCGCGCCCGCCGCCGCCGTGCCCTGCAGCTCCGGCGTGCTGTCGTCGGTCAGGCCGCCGTTCAGTACCGCGCCGGTGATGCTTCCCGCATCGTCGTTCGCCTGGTCAATGCTCAGCTCCACGCTGCTGCTGTCCAGCCTGAAGGTCGCGCGCTCGCCGCGGGTTTCGTTCCCCGCCGCGTCCGTCACCTTCACCTGCCAGCTGTAATCGCGGTCCGTCAGCGTGCCCAGCGCCAGTGTCCAGTTGCCGTCCGCGTCCGCCACCGTGCTGCCTGCCGGCGTGCTGCTGTCGTCCAGATATACCGTCACCGTCGCGCCCGCTTCCGCCGTGCCCTTCAGCACCGGCGCGCGGTCGTCGGTTACCCCGCCGCTGGCGACTTCGCCCTGCACCTCACCCTGGGCGTCCATCAGCGCCGCCACGGCCGCCTCCGGTGCCACGGTGTCCAGCACCACGTTAAACGCGCCGGTCTCCGCCGAGGAAACCCCCGCCGCGTTCACCGCCGTCGCCGTCAGGTCATAGCGGCCGTCCTCGCCCAGCGCCGCCGTGGTAATGCTCCAGCGGCCGTTGTCATCCGCCACGCCCGACCCCGCGTTTACCCGGTTGCCGTCCGCATCAGTGGCCCACACGATGACCGTCAGTCCCGCGCCCGCGGTGCCGTTCAGCGTCAGCGTGCCGTCGTTGGTGAACTGGCCCTTCTGCAGGAAGCCGCTGTCCGCATCCTCGCCCTGGCTGTAGTCGTCCACCACGTTTTCAATCGCCGGCTGCGCCGGGGCGCTGGTCAGGACGCTGAAGTCCCACGCCGCATCCGCCGTGCCGCTTACCTGCGGGCCTTCATTGCCCGCCGCGTCCACCGCCGCGACCGTCAGGGCGTGCGCCCCGCTGCTCATCGCGCTGTCCGGCGTCCAGCTCCACTTGCCGTCCGCCTCTACCGCTGCGCTGCCGATCAGCTTGCCACTGTCGTAGATATTGACGTAACTGATGTCTGCGGTAGTCGTGCCTGAGTAGGTCGGACGTGCATCGTCAGTGACAGAGCCATCTTCAATCTTGCCCTGTACCGGACCGACGTCATCTGTCAGTGTGATGCTGTCCGCCACTAAACCCGATGTCTGGTTATCCGGCACCGAGGTGTCAACGGTAAAGCTCCAGTCGCCGTCTGCCTGCGGGCCCTCATTGCCCGCCGCGTCCACCGCCGCAACCGTCAGGTCGTGAGAGGTGCCGTCCGCCATATCCTGCTCCGGCGTCCAGCTCCACTTGCCGTC